>NZ_JBGKDS010000001.1:0-20721 GCF_042954325.1 Parasynechococcus sp.
AGGGTGGCGAGCACCAAGGGTGTCACCGGCACGGCGGTAATCACGATGAAGGCTTGCAGTGCGTCGATCGAGGTGCTGTCGCCCAGGCCTGAGCCGATGCGGAGCAGCACCAGGGTGAGGCTGCCGATCATCAGCGCCCAGAACAGACGCAACACCTTGGGTGGTTCATTCCGTCCACTCACCACCATCGCGGCGGCATAGCTCATCGAGTCGGCGCTGGTGCACATGAACAGCACCACCAGCAGCAGTCCGATGGGGATCAACAGCCATGCCAGCGGCAGTTGGCTGAGGATCGCCAGTAAGGCAGCAGCGGCTCCATTCTCAGCGAGGGCTTGTGTGATTTCGGCGCCGCCGAGTTCGAGGTTCATGCCCGTTCCCCCCAGCAACGTGAACCAAAGGTTGGTGACGAGCGGGCACAGGATGGCGACGGCCAGCACGAGCTCACGAATGCTGCGTCCCCGGCTCACGCCAGCGGTGAACAGACCCATCAGTGGGGCATAGCCCAGAAACCACCCCCAATAGAACACCGTCCAATCGTTGATCCAGTCCGCTGGTTTTGCGTTGGGGGCCACGGCCATCTGCGGCAGATGGATCAGATAGGTGAGGAAGCCACTGAAGAAATGCTGGATCAGCCAGAGGCCTGGTCCGAGTAACAGCAATCCCGCTGCCATGGCCAAGGTCAGCCAGACATTCAGCTCCGAGAGCCATTTGATTCCCTTCTGAATACCGCTCACCGTTGAGGTGGCGAACACGGCGGTGAGCATCACGACCACCAGGGATTGCAATCCGGCACTGTCACTGAGCCACGGCAGTTGGCCGGCGGCATTGCTCAGCTGCAACGACAGGAAGCCCAGCGGGCCAACGGTGCCTGCAATGGCTGCGACCACGCAGAGGCCATCGGCGAGATCACCGATCGGTCCCTCGACCCAGGCCCTGGGAATGATGTTCACCAGCAGGCTGCGGGGGCGTAACGGTTCCCCCCGTCGTTCCAGCATGGAAAAGGTGATCGTGGTGGTGGTGGCCACCAAGGCCCAGGCCAGAAAGCCCCAGTGCAGAAAGCTCACGGCCAGCGCTGGATCCACCGCGGCGGCGGTGCTGCCATCGACACCCGGGAACACCGGGGATGGATTTTGGAAGTGATACAGCGGTTCTGCCGCGGACCAGAACACGCCGCCGCCGGCCAGCAGGGTGCAGATCAGGACTGCGCACCAATCAAAAAACTTCAATGAGGGTTTGGCCTCTGCACCACCCAGGCGCAATTTGCCGATCGGACTGGCGGCCAGAGCCACGGCGACCAGGAAGACCGCCACCACCATCCATTGCCAGAGCCCCCCAAGGAGATCGCTGAACAGGGCTTTGCCCTCATCGGTGATCTGTTTGGCAAGGGCGAGGTCAATCGCCGCCACCACCAGAAAGATCAGCAGCGGTCCGCCACCGATCCATAGCGGGGGTTGCCGCCACCAGGGGCGTTGGCTGGATGGAGTGTCAGACATGGTGTCAGGCGCGTACGGCGGCTCGGGTGTGGCTCCAGCAGGAGAGGTCGACGGCGGGTGTTTCGTTGCTGGCGAGGCGGGCCAGGGAGTCGCCGATCAGTGGCGCAAACTTGAAGGCTTGGCCCGACCCTCCGGCGAACACACTCAGCTTCGGGCTCAGGCGATCCAGAACGAAGTTCACATCGCTGCTCATGGAGTACGGACTCATCACGGTCTCCACGCGTTCCTGAACGCCGTCGAGTTCGTTGAACAGGAACGTGTCCAGCAGCTCCAGCAGTCGAGCCGGTGGCTCGGTCGCCATGGCATTGGGCTCGGCCACCCTGAGCTCTTTGGGGGCCCAGTCGATCCCGGCCTTGATCCGGGGGCGGCCATCGGCGGTGGTGCTCAGCACCGGGAAGCCGTAGTACAGGCCCCCGTCATCACCGCGTTCCTGCTGGAAGCAGAACCACTGCGGGTAGCGGGAGGCGAGATCTGGATCCACGGTGTAGTGCGCCCAGAGCATCGGCCAGACCTCGAGTTTCGGGGCCAGGCCCAACGGCGCTAACAGCAGTTGGCTCCAGATGCCGCAGGCCACCACCACCTGGCCGGCCGTGATGTGATCCCCGCCCTCCAAGGTCACACCGCCGCCATCGCGATCGATGCTGGTGACCGCGCGGTGTTCGTGCAGTTGATGTCCGGCGTCCCGTGCGGTGCGCACCCAGTGGGCAATCACCTTGTCGCTGCGGACAGCGCCGGCGGTGGGTTCGAACAGCCCGGTGAAGTCCGCTTTGGGTTTCAGCGGAAAGCGTGCCGCGATCTCGGTTGCGCTGAGGGCTTCGTAGGGAATGCCCTGCTCATCCATCACCCGGCGGGCGCCGGGGATTGACCCTTCAATCGTTTCCTCGTCCCAGCTTTCGCCGTAAAACAGCAGGCCGTGGGTCTCGCGCAGTTGGGTGCCCGCGTGGGATTCCTCCTCACGCCAGAGACGATTGGCCTCCTGGGCCAGGCGGCAGAGCACCGGGTCGGAATACATCTCCCGGAACATCCGGGTTTCGCCGAAACTGCTGGCCTTGGCGTGGGCCAGGGTTTTCGCTTCCAAGAGAACAACATCGCTGATGCCCCGTCGGGCCAGGGATGCGGCACAGCTGAGGCCTGCCATGCCCCCCCCGACGATCACCACAGCGGCGTGTTGCGGCAGGGAACCGGAGGCGGTCATTCGCTGTCTCCGAAGCTGAGGCCGATCGGTTCTTCACCGGTGTCGGCGGCCACTTCTGTGAGGGCATCTCCCACAGACAGGCCCTGATCCCGCTGGTTGAGGTATTCGGTCGCCCGTTGGCGGACTTCTCCGCGCACGAAGGCGTAGACATCGTCGGCGCCGGCGTCTTTCCAGGCATCCGGGGAGAAGCGCTCGATTGAATCGGCGATCACGGCGCCAGCATTCACCAACGGGTCGGGCAGAACGGGAATGCCGCGATTGCGGAGTTCATCCGCCAGCGGCGCGTTCTGGAACGGTGCATTGGCGGCGGGAACCACGGCTTTGGTTTGCAGTTCCCCGGCCATCTCCGCGGTGATCAGTCCGGAAATCGAGCAGGGAAGAACCAGGTCCAGGTTCAACTGCCACCAGGGGCAGCTTTGAGGCAGTGGCGTCGCCCCGGGGAAGGTGGCGCGAACACGGTTCAAATCAACGGTGAACACGGTCCAGCCGTTGTCCACCAATGTCCGGGCGACGGTCCCGCCGACGGCACCACAGCCATGGACGAGGGCGCGGCCGGGTTCGGCTTCGGATAAGTCGGTTCCCAGCACGGCTTCCACCGCCCCAAGGGTGCCGTGGGCTGTGGCCGCGCTGGCATCCACGGGGCTGCCGACGGCCGCAAGGACATGGGGCGTCAGCGACATCAGCTGCTCCATGTCCTCCAGGCTGGTGTTGAGATCACAGCCCGTGATCATCGAACCGTCCAGCGACTCAAGCAACTTTGCGGTCACGTTGATCAGTTCCTCTTTTACCGCGTCCGGTTCGGAGGCCCGAGCCACGATCTTGCCCCCGGCGAACCCGGTGCCGTACAGATCATGTTTGTGGGTCATCAGCCCCGCGAGCCGCTCGCCGTCGGCGATGCAGGCTTCATCGCTCGGGTAGTTGAGCAGGCGCAGGCCTCCATTGGCCGGCCGTTTGGCATCGGTGTCTTCCGCGACCACGAACACCGAAAGGTGGTCGGAGACGTGTTCCGCCAGCACCGACACCGCCGGCGTTGATTTCGTTGTGCCAGTCATCAGGCCACCCGCTCCATCATTTGGTGATGTTCCACGTAGTCGAGGCTCCACTCGCTGGGGGAATCGGCAATGCGTTGCTTCAGCCGGGCGAACACCTGATCGCCGATCGCATCGCCGGCAACGGACGCGAAGCTGTGGCGACTCCAGCTGCGGATCGTCGCCATCAGACCTTCCGCAAAGGCCTGGGTGTCACCGTCGCTGTCCCAGCGGCGGCGGTAGGGACACTTCACGTAAACGGTGCGCTCATCCACCAGACGAAGGCCGTTGCGGTACGGAGCCGAATTGCTGTCTTTCAGAGGCGCCATGAACTCCTCCGGCGACTTGTAGAAATTGAGCACCGTCCCGCGGCGGTAGATGTCCTCACTGATCACCCCTTCATCGGCCAGCTCGCGCCAGATTTGATGGAGTTGATCGTGGACGTTGCGGGTTTCACCGCCGTTGTTGCCCAGGTAACGCCCCTGCTCGTCGCGTGACAGGTTCACCGTGAGCAGGCGGCCACCCACCTTGAGTTCGCGGCTGCGCAAGTCGAGGATGCTGGTCCAGTCCTTCATCGCCTGGGCTGTGAAGCGCTTGAGGGCCTCGGCATCGCCGGAGGCCAACACGTGGGTGTGGTTGTCCAGCGGGCCAGGGGATTCGCTCAGCCAATGCATGGCTGTGGCCGAAAACCCGAAGCTGACCGTGTCCGGAGCAACGGTGGGTTCGTAGAAACTGCGGCAGCTCACCAGAACGGTCGGTTTCGGCGGACGTCCGATTTGGCGGGCGACATTTTCAGCCAGTGCGACGTTGTCGTTACTGGGCAGATCGTTGCCGATCAGGGTGAGATGGGCGGATGGCTGGCGTTCATGCAACCGGTCCAAGACCGCGCTCCAGAGCCCAACGGCAGTCCCACCATCGGCGGCTCCGTAATCAATCAGGACGTGGCTGCTCTGGGCAGCTAGTTGTTCAACACAAGTCAAGGCCCAGTCCGAGGCGGCTTCGATGCAGAGCAGTGCGCCTTCGGTCTGCGCGCTGTAACCCGTGGTCATGGCGATGGCCATCGACCTCGTCAGCGGCAACTTTCACCGTACAGGAGCTGTTTTTTGCTGCAACAGAACAGTTGTTGTTCTGTTGTCAAGTGGACTGCAGCAAAGACTCCAGTTGTGGTTCCAGAAGACGGAAGGCGCGTCCGCGGTGGCCGTGGCTCTTTTTCTCTGCGAGCGTCATCTCGGCAAAGGTGCGGCCGGTTCCCTCGACTTCGAAAATGGGGTCGTAGCCGAAGCCTTCGTCTCCCCGTGGGGTCTGGGTGATCAGACCGTTGCAGCGGCCTTCCACTTCCACCAGCACCGTCCCATCGGGGGCTGCGATGCAAAGCGCTGCACTGAAATGGGCACGGCGCTGCGGCTCACCATCCAGGGCATCGAGTACCTTGCCGATGCGTTCTGGGTCCGTTGGGGCGTAGCGCGCGGAATGCACCCCCGGCGCGCCCTCAAGGGCATCAATGCTGAGACCGGAATCATCCGCAAGGGCCCATGCGCCGGTGCATGCCGCCACGGCCAGCGCCTTGATTCTGGCGTTCTCCGCGAAAGTGATTCCTGTTTCCTCAACCTCCATCCCGTCGGGCTGCGGTTGAACCACCAGGGAGAAGCGGCTGAGTAACCCTTGAAATTCTCGGATTTTGCCTTGGTTGCCGCTGGCGATCACCAGCACCCGCTGCTTGTTCATGCTGCTTCGGCGAAGCGTTGTGCCCAGCTCAGAACAGCATGCACCCGTTCTGAATCGGGACCTTCGCAATAGAGCCGCAGCAGGGGCTCGGTCCCGGAGAAGCGCAGCATCAGCCAGTGACTCGGGCCCATGCGCAGCTTGATGCCATCGGTGCTGATCACCTCCTGCACCGGGACACCGGCGACCTCCTCGGGTGTGGTTTCCGCCAGCAGCCTTTCCAGGCGGCGTCGGGCATCCATGTCGGCCAGCCGCAGATCAAGGCGGTCGTAGTGGCTCGAGCCACCATGGCGTTGCTGCAGGGCATCAATCCGAGCTCCCAGGGGAAGCCCGCCTTCCACCAGTGCCTCCAGGATCAGCATCGCGGCGAACAGCGCATCCCGTTCTGGAAGGTGCATGCCGAAGCCGACACCTCCGGATTCTTCACCGCCGATGAGCACCTCGCTGGTGAGCATTTCGGTGGCGATGTACTTGAAGCCCACCGCAAGCTCCAGGACCTCACGGCCCTCGGCTTCGGCCACAAGGCGCATCAGATCCGACCCACTGACGGTTTTAACGACGGATCCCGGCAGCTGGCGGGCCCGGGCCAGGTGATCGATCAGCAGCGGCATCAGCAGCTGGGTGCTGCAGAACCGTCCGTGTTCGTCCACCGCGGCGATGCGATCCCCATCGCCATCGAACACCAGGCCGACGGCCGGGGTCCCGGCTGCGGTGGAGGCTTGGACTGCGGCGATCAGCTCCACGAGATAAGGCGCCAGCGGTTCCGGTGGGTGGCCCCCGAAGAGGGGATTGCGATCGCTCCGGATCTCCTCCACCCATCCCGCGGCATCGGGTCCCAGCAAGTCGGAGACGCAACCGGCCGCAGACCCATGCATCGGGTCCACGATCAGTTTCAGGTTCATGGCACGCAAGCCAGCCACGAGGGGCTCCAGTTGCAATTTGGCGCGCAGTCCTGCGAGGTGTTCGCCGCGGCCATCGAAGCGGGGGACCTCCTTCTGAATCGGTGCTGTGATGCCACCTGCGGCGAGACGACGTTCGACCGCGGCGGTGAAGTCACCCTCCACCGAGCCTCCGAACGGCCCCTTGATTTTCAGCCCCAACCATTCGGGCGGGTTGTGGCTTGCGGTGATCACCAGGGCGCCCAGGGCCTGGCGTTCCACCACCGCCCAGCTGCAGGCCGGAGTGGGCACCGGGGAATCCGTGAGCAGGGGTTCGAGTTCGCAGCCATACACGGCCGCTGCGATCGCCTCGGCGAGTTCCGGGGCCAGGAAGCGGCGGTCATAGCCGATGACCACGGTGCGGCTGTTGAGCCCGGATGGGGCGCGGTGGGCGAGTTCCTGGGCGGCCGCAGCAGCGACCGGCATCAGGCGTTCGACGGTGATGTCCACACCAAGCACGCCGCGCCAGCCGTCGGTTCCGAACTTGATCGGAGCGGCGTTCAGGGGCAAGGGGGCCGAGGACATGGGTGACCTTGCAACTCATTGGATCTAGCAGTTGCCCGCCTTAAGGTCCCTGGATGGGTGCCACCACGCCTGCCGCCAACGTGCTCACCGACCGTTTATTACGCAGCTGGCTGCGCTGTCGGCGTCGGGCCTGGTTGGACCGGCACGGTGATCCAGCGGAGCGTCGCTGGACGGCCCATCGCAACCTGCAGCTGGATGATCAGCAGCGTTGTTTCGTTGCCCTGTTGCCGGAACGCCCGGGCCATGGCCATGCCGCCTGTGCCGCGGGAGCGGCGGGTGTGGTCGGTCTGCGCCTGAAGGGGGACGGCCCCGATGGAGAGCGCCTGGAGGCGCACCCACCCCTGTTGCGCCGGGTGAAGGGGCACAGCCGCTGGGGTGCCTTCGCGTATCAACCGGTTGTGGCGCGGCAGGGGCGACGACTCACGCGGGAACATCAGCTGCCCTTGGCCTTGATGGCCCAGCTGCTGGAGCAGGAGCAGGGGGCTGCGATTCCCGACATGCTTGTCGTCGGGGGGGGTGGCCGGAGGCTTGAGCGTGATCGCGTCGGCTTCTCTGCTGCCTTGCGGCGGCAGCTTGCGGACAGCCTGCGCAAACTCGCCGCTGATCTGGAGCGCAATAGCCCACCAGCTCTGGCGGCAGATCGCCGCAAATGCACCCTGTGCAGCTGGCGTGCCTCCTGCAATGCCGTTGCTGTCGCCGACGGTCATCTCAGTGAGGTCAGCGGCATCGGCGCGAAACGCCGCGACATGCTCCAGCAACTTGGGATCGAGGGCCTTCAGGAGCTGGCGGCGGCTGATCCTGACCGCCTGGCTGCGCGGATGGAGCGTTTTGGTGAGCAGCACGGGGAGGCGGCCCATGCCTTGGTGGCCCAGGCGCTGGCCCAACGCGACGGCCGGGTGGACCATCTCGACCGTTCGCCGTCCTTGCCGGAGCTGGCTGATGTGCCTGGAGTTCTGCTCTACGACATCGAGTCCGACCCTGATGCGCGCCACGATTTCCTGCATGGATTCCTGCGTTTACCTCGGCAGAGCGATGGCCGCTGGGATCTGGCGGCCGCCTCGTATCACCCGCTTCTGGTGCTGGCTGAGCATGGGGAGGAACGCAGTTGGCAGCGACTTCAACGCCTGTTGCAGCGCTACCCGGAATGGCCAGTGCTCCATTACGGAGAGACCGAAACCCTGTCTCTGCGTCGGCTCGCCCAGAGACAGGGGGCCTCGGAACATGAGCTGTTGGCGTTAAAGACCCGCTTGATTGACGTCCATGCCCGGATTCGGCGTCATTGGCGGTTGCCGCTGAGCAGCTATGGCCTCAAAGCTGTCGCGGCCTGGCGTGGCTTCCAGTGGAGTCAGCCAGGGGTGGATGGGGCGCGGGCGTTGCTCTGGTGGCGGCAGTGGCAGGGCAGTGGCCCCGACCGCCGCGGCAGCACCCATGCCCTGCGTTGGATCGTCCGCTACAACCGCGATGATTGCCTGGCCACATGGGCGGTGGCGGATTGGTTGTTGGCAGCGGATCCGGCCTCCGCAGACCATCACGTTCAGCCCTGAGGCGGATCCTCCACACCGCTCGGTCGACTGAGCGTCAAGGTTTGCCCTTCCGGCCCGCTCAGGGTCGTGGCGTCAAGCTGCTGGCGGCGGACAAGGGCCAGACCGATCCAACGCCCGCGGTCAGCCATGGCCGAGGTGACGATGCCAGCCCGCTCATCGCCATGGCTGAGGCGTGCCTCCACGGCCACGGCATCGGAGCATTCCCAGCCGCGAAGTTGTTGTTTGGTGCCATCGCGACTGGCGAGCTTGGCCATGGTCTCCTGCCCCAGATAGCAGCCTTTGCTCAAACTCACCCAACGGGTCAGACCGAGCTCGTAGGGCGTCGTGTCCCCCCGCAGTTCACCGCTGCCTGGCCAGCCGCGTTCGATCCGCCGCCGTTCCAGGCTCTCGGCGTCGCCTGGATCGGCGCTCGCACCCTCCACCCACTGACCGGGTCCAGCGCTGCTCCAGGTCTGTTGCCGGCGTTGCTGCCGGGTCTCCATCAAGCGGACCCGGTCGGCTGGAAAGATCACCCGGTCGAAGCCCGTGGCCACGGTGTCGGCATCGCCGGCCAGTACCAGAACATCGGCACCCTCGGCATCGATGCGGATCTCCAGCAGGGCTTGCACGCGGCCGGTGGCGGTGAGCCAGCAGCTCTGGATCAGTTCACCGGGTGCAGCGCCTTGAACATCGGCACTGGTTTGTCCCTGAAGAAAAGCAGCGGCTCCGGCTCCGTTCAGGCGCAGGGTCGGGAACATGGCATCCCACAGCTCACTCATGCCGTCATCCCCTGGGCAAAGGCGGAAATCTCCGAAAGACGGAACAGGCTGACCAGCTCCAGTCCAGCGGCGGCCATGGCGTCCTCACCGCCCTCTTCGCGGTCGACGATCGTGACCACCCGCTGCACGCGATAGCCGGCGTCGCGCAGCTGATGCACGGCCTTCAGCGATGAGCCGCCGGTCGTGACGACGTCCTCCAGCACGGTGATCACGGCACCTGCGCTGGGCAAAGGCCCTTCCAGCCAGGCGCCGGTGCCATGGCCCTTGGCTTCTTTGCGCACGATCAGGGCATCCAGGGCCCGCTCCTGCTGAGCGGCCAGCACCGCGACTCCGCTCACCAGCGGATCGGCACCCAGGGTCAGACCGGCGACGGCGACGGCGGCCTCCTCGACATGGTCGAGCATTCCGGCACTGATCAAGGCCAGGCCGGAGCCACTCAGGCTGACGGGCTTGCAGTTGACGTAGTGCTCGCTCTGACGGCCTGAGGCCAGGGTGAACTGGCCGCGGCGGTAAGCCAGGGTCGCCAGCCGTTCGAGCAGGATCCGGCGCCGGTCGTCGCTCGATCCGGGCAGTGGGGTCATGGGACTGGCCGCAGACGAATTCATTCCTTAGTTTGCGTGGAGAGGTTCTCGTTTCCGTGCTGCTGCGTCTGCTGTCGGCTCAGGCCCTGATGCCGGCCCTGTTCACCGCGGCGGCGCTGGCCGGTCCCATCGTTTGCACCACGACGATGGAAGCCCCGGATCCGTCAGCCCCCGCAGGGGCCGCTCCGGTGTCTTTGACCACCTGTGAGCCGATGGAGACCACGGCGGAACGGATCGAGAGGGTGACCTACACCTGGACCGCGCCCTACGGCCGTGGTGTTGATGTGGTGCATCAGATCACCGATTTCTTTGGCATCGCCGTGGCGGGGTCAGAGGGCAATCGTGTGATGGGCTTCGGTTTCCCCGATCAGACCCTGATCTGGGATGGCATTGCCATCGAGAACACGACCCGGGCCCTGCTGGAGGAGCAAAGCCCCCCGTTGCCAACGCGCACGCTGGATGTGCCCAACGGCTTTGACTCCAGCTATGCCTTCGATCTGATGCGCTCCGACACCGGAGCGGCTGAGACCGTTGTGCTGCCACTCCAGGATCCGGCGACCCCAGCGGCCACTCCGGTGCGACCTCTGTGGTAATTCTCACCCGAAAGGGGGTCTAGCAATCTGGTGAATGCAGCGAACTCATAATTCGCCTAAGGCGGGTTCGATCCCCGCGACCCCCATGTTGCTTCGATGATGCGGCCGATTCTGTTGGCTTTGCTCTTGGCACTTCCGGCCTTCTTCTCGGCCGGAGAAGTTGCGTTGCTGCGGCTTCGTCCCAGCCGTGTCGAGGTGTTGGTGGAAGAGGATCAGCCTGGAGCTGGTTCTGTGCAGCGGTTGCAACGCCGCCTGCGCCGTGCCCTGCTGTTGACGCAGCTGGGGGTGATGTTGTCGCTGGTGGCGCTTGGTTGGGCTGGGCGTGGCCTGGCCCAGCAGCTTTGGCAGACGGGCAGCCCTGCCGCGATCTGGTTGGACCTCGGTCTGTTTCTGGTCCTTGTGCTGGCCGCCACGTTGTTGGCCGGGTTGCTGCCGAAGGCCTGGGTCCTGAATCGCCCGGAGTCCGCTGCGTTGCGGTTGGCCCCTCTGCTGGAGGCTGCCATGCGCACCCTGGCGCCCCTGCTGGGGGTGCTTGAAGCCTTGGCGGCGTTGCCGCTACGAGTGGTGGGCTTCACGGCGCAATGGGATGTGTTGTTGCCGGCGTTGTCAGCCGGTGAGCTGGAAACCCTGGTGGACTCCGGACGGGTCACGGGCCTGTTTCCCGATGAACGCAACATCCTCGAGGGAGTGTTCGCCCTGCGGGACACCCAAGTGCGTGAGGTGATGATCCCCCGCTCCGGCATGGTGACCCTCCCCGTGGATGTCGTCTTCGCGGAGTTGATGGAGGCGGTGCACAGCACCCGCCACGCCCGCTTCCCGGTGATTGGTCAATCGCTGGATGACGTGCGGGGTGTGCTGGATCTGCGCGAGCTGGCCGAACCGATTGCTCGGGGTGAACTGCAGGCCAAAACACCGCTGGAGCCTTATCTGCAGCCGGTGGTGCGTGTGCTCGAGACCCGGACCCTCGCAGAGCTGCTGCCCTTGATTCGGAACGGTCAGCCCCTGTTGCTGGTGGTGGATGAACATGGCGGCACGGAAGGTCTGGTCACGGCCGCGGACCTCACCGGTGAAATCGTTGGGGATGAGCTTCAGGACAGCCTTCAGGAACCGGACCTGCAGCAGGAGGAAGGCCAGCTCGGGACCTGGTTAGTGGCCGGAGATCTGGAAATCTTTGAACTGAACCGGCAGCTTGCCCTGGGCCTGCCGGAGGCGGACGATCACCACACCCTCGCTGGTTTCCTGTTGGAGCGCCTGCAGCACATTCCAGCCGCCGGTGAAGTGTTGCGTTTTCAGGGATTGATGTTTGAGATCACGGCGATGGCGGGTCCGAGAATCGATCGGGTGCGTCTGATTCTTCCCCCGGCTGCGGAGAACACGGACTGATCACCGATAATCGGCGCCAACCGCCATGGCTTGCCGATGTCTCCCGCCTCCATGGTGCCCGTCAAGGTCGGTGTGATCGGGATCGGCAACATGGGCTGGCATCACGCCAGGGTGCTGAGCCTGCTGAGAGATGCCGATTTCGTCGGCGTGGCCGACCCCGATGAGGCCCGGGGGGCGCTGGCGATGGAGCAGCTGGGCTGTCGTTGGTTCGCGGACTACCGCACGATGCTGGAGGAGGTTGAAGCGGTCTGCATTGCGGTGCCGACCCTGCTTCACCACCCCGTCGGCCTGGCCTGCCTGGAGGCGGGCAAGCACGTGCTGATCGAGAAACCCATCGCGGCGAGTCAGGACGAAGCCTCCGCCTTGATTGATGCTGCAGACCGTGCGGACTGTCTGCTTCAGGTGGGCCACATTGAGCGCTTCAACCCGGCGTTCCGTGAGCTGATCAAGGTCGTGGCCAACGAAGAAGTGGTGGTGCTGGAGGCCCGGCGCCACAGCCCCCATGCCGATCGCGCCAACGATGTCTCGGTGGTGCTGGATCTGATGATTCACGATCTGGATCTGGTGCTGGAGTTGGCCCAGGCGCCCGTTGTGCGTCTCGCGGCGGCGGGTGGCCGCTCAGCCGATGGCCCGATCGATTACGTGAATGCCACCCTTGGCTTTGAGAACGGTGTTGTGGCCAGCCTGACGGCCAGCAAGATGAGCCATCGCAAAATCCGCAGCCTCAGTGCTCACTGCCGCTCGAGCCTGGTTGAGACGGATTTCCTCAACCACACCCTGCACATCCACCGCCGGGCCCATGAGTGGTACTCGGCGGACCATGGTGAATTGCTCTACCGCAACGACGGGTTCATCGAGGAGGTCAGCACCACCTCCATTGAGCCGCTCTACGCGGAACTCGAACATTTTCTGCAATGCGTGCGCGGCTTGGAAACCCCTGCGGTCGATGGGCTGCAGGCCTCCCGCGCCCTCAAGCTGGCGCATCTGATCGAGCAAGCCGTTGAGCATCCCGATTCCGGTGCGCCGCTCCTGACGCCGATCTGAATCAGACCAGCCCTTCGGCCGCAGCGAGTTCCCGCAGGGCATCGATCTGCCACCGCCTGCATTGGGCCGGCGATGCTGCATAGAACTGGGCCCAGGCCTTGGCTTTGTGCTGCGGGTACTCCGCGACATTGAGCTCAGGATGGCTGTGCTGCCAGCCCACACGGACGGCGTGACCGATCACGACATCGAGGACCAGATCGTCGTCAAAGACGACACTCGTGTTGGCGTTGGCGAAGGCCATCAGCGACAGCAGACATTCCGAGCAGAGCTGGCGGTATTCCGGGGCACTCACGCGGCTGAGCAGGTGCTCGACCTGGCGCGCGAAGTTGGCTTCGCCTGCCGTTTTTTCAAGGACAACGCGGCTGTTGAGCCGGTTGCGCCGTTCGAGCTTGTCGCCGATCACGAGGCCCCGGCAGTGCCGGAGCAGGGACCAGATCCCGGCATAGAAATCCTTGGGCACCTTTTGCAGGGTTCCCATCCGAATCCGGTGCTGCAGCCAGTCCCCGCCGCTTGGACGCTCCTGCAGCGGCTCGGGCACGGTCCATTGCACTGTGCCCGTCACGTGAAGCTGTTCACCCCGCTGCAGTGCTGCACGGGCCTGTCCCACATCGGTGAGAACCAGCCTCAGACGCTGCCGCAGTGCATTCGGTGACAGGGAGCAGACCTGTTCGAAGGCTTCGTCCTGACTGAGCGATTGCTCACTGGCGAGCTCGGAGGTGAGCAGCAGCAGCAATTGGCCAAGCTGCATGGTGAGGCTGCCCTTGAGCAGTGTCGGCTCACGGCGGCTGATGCCATCCAGGGCCCGCAGGATCTCCTGTTCCAGCATGTGTTCGCGCGCATCCTGACCACTGGTGCGTTGAATCAGAGCGGCGATGGCATTGCTGGAGCGGGGTTGCGTCAGACGGGATTCGGTGGTGTAGTTCCGCCCCACGACCACCTGGGTTTGGCGAAGCAGCAGGTCGGTGAGGGCATCTTCGAGCTGGGGGTGCACCATCCCCATGGCGCCGGCGCAGCGCCGGACCACGTTCCAGTCCTGGCAGTGCAGGCCTCGGCTGTAGACCTCCTCCAGCAAGGCCCTCACCCTGGCCGGTGTTCCGTCTGGGGTGGTGAGGCTGGCGTCGCAGCCCAGTCGCACCCGCAGCAGGTCGAGGATCTCCGCCTGCTCCACCAGGGAGCTGCTGGCCCAGAGGCGATGACGCAACTGATCGAGTGGGGTGTCATCCAGCTCCTGTTCCTGATCGGCTGTGAGGTCTTTCAGGTCGGTGACCGTCCGCAGCATCGGGGCCTGTTGGGCTGGTTCGGAGAGGGGGGCTGCGTCGGTTGGAGTTGGCGGCAGGGAGATCCAATGTCCCTGTTCCATCAGGTTCGACAGGGTGTCCAGTTGCACGGGGACACCGCCGATCCTGCCGCTCCGACAGTCATGGAGCAGGGTGAGGATGGCCTGGCGATTTTTGCTCAGCAGGTCATCGCTGATCGGCAGCACGAGCAGAGGCAGACCGTCGCCGCGCCAGTGGCGACGAAGCAGGTGCAGTTCGTCGACCACGGTGTCGAGGAACTGCATGGGGTCATTCGCCAGGTAGCAGATGCTGTTCTCCAGCACCGCAGGTGTGACGGCGTAGCAATGGCTTCCCTGCCGGTAGAAGCGAGCGGCTTCTTCGCTGTCGATTCGTTCGACGGGGCCCCCGCCTAGGCCCAGGCGAGGATTGATCCCGACATGGCGAAGCTTGGCTTCGAGTTCCTTGGAGCTCAGGATTGTGACCTGGCCGCTGAGATCCAGGGGAATGCTGCTGGCCTCAAGCTCGCGTTGGACGGCCTCGGAACCAGGGGCAACGGCGATGAGAGCGCTGTCGGCTCCGTACTGACCGCTGAAGCGGCGTCGACAGGGATCCAGGTCATCCGGACAGATGAGACCTTCCAGGAGCATTTCACCGAGCCAGACCAGGCTCTGGGTCCAAAGCAAGGGCAGGTTGTCATTCGCGACCCGCTCCTGACTGCCTGGATCGGCCCGTTCAGCATCCACGCGGTCGGCCGGAATCCAATAGAGCTCCGGGTACAGCAGCAGTCCATCGCGTTCCACCGCCAACGGTTGCAGGCGTCCCAACCAGTCCTTGGCGTCGTCCCAGCGTTCCTCGAAGCAGGCTGTCACCAGCTCGTAGGCCATGAACAGGGGCCACTCCGATTCGATGTGGGCGAACTCCGCCAGCTCTTCGGGTTCGTAGTGCAGGCGAGAGCTGTCCTCGATGGCGCTCTGGTGTCCATCCCTCAGGAAGCGTTTGTAGCCGTAATGCCCTGCCAGTTCGCGTCGAATGCGGCGTGTGGTGCGATCGCGGAGTGCCGCTTCGTCCACGCTCCAGGCCGGATAGCCCACGATCGAGAGACACGCGCTGTCCGCTTCCTTGCTGGCGGATTCCCTCGGCAGCAGGTTTTGCAGCGCGCGGCGCATGCGGACGAGGGCGCCCTGGGGAATCAACAGCCGTTGGCTGCCATCCCCGTAGGGCCCATAGAGGTCAAGGCCGTCGAGTGCTTCGAGGGCGGCCTTGGCCATGCCGATCGAGCTCGCATTCCGCTCGGGCAGGCCATGGTTTCCCTTGTCTCCTCGCTCCCAGATGCCGTAATCGGGGGTCCGGTAGGTCCGGGCGATGTAATGAATCAGGTTCTGGACGAAATCCGCTTCATGGGTGTTGCGGATCACCGGTTGCCCTGATCGGGTGAGTTGGGCCAGCTGCAACAGGAACAGCGAGGTGGCATCCAGTTGGAGATGCCCCCAGCCGTCATCGGGGACCACGGGCGTGCCTAAGCAGCTGTCGAACTTGGCGTGGAGGGCATCGAGGGGGTCAAGGCTGTGTTTAAAGCGTTCAACCTTCTCGGCCTGGCGCAGCATGGCCTGCAGCAGACCGCGCATCAGGCTCACCACGCGTTGCTCGAGTTCCCAGGCCCGCCGGCTCTGTTCGCCCTCCTGGCGTCGAGTGGCGATCGCTAGGCCCCAGACGCACTGAATGGAATAGACGCAATCACGCACCCAGGCATCGCCGTAGTTGCCATGGATCGTGTGTGCGGTGCTGGCTGGCAGCAATCCGCTGATTGGGTCCTGGCGCGTCAGGATCACCCGCTCGATGGCCTGATCGAGTTCACGAAGGCGCGTTGCCGTGTGCGTTGGGGCAACAACCATGTGCAAGTCCGGCACCGCATCTAAATTCTCCAACGCGGCCCAGCGCTTATGGAATCAGTCAAGACAACGCCGGACGACCGCCGTCGCCTCCAGGTTCTCGGGGTTCCTGTCGATGCCTGTCGAGATGTGTCTGTCGCTGCGGTGGGGCTGCATGCCCGTGGAGGGGGACGAATCGTCACCTTGAACGCGGAGATGACGATGACCGCCCGCGTTCAACGAGAGCTCGGCGACGCCATCGCCACGGCGGATCTCATCATTCCTGATGGCGCTGGTGTGGTGTGGGCTTTGGCACGCCAGGGGGTTCGGGTTGTCCGAAGCCCAGGGATTGAGTTGGCCTGGTCGTTGCTGGCCTATGCCGCTGCCCATGGCTGGAGTGTGGCCCTGGTCGGCGCATCGCCTGACGTGATGGAGCGTCTCCAGCTGGTGCTTCCGGCGCGCTTCCCTGGACTCAAGCTCGTGATGTGCGTTGACGGCTATCGCCCCACGCAGGACTGGCCCAGTATTGAACAGGAAGTCCAACGGCTCGATCCGGACCTGGTTCTGGTCGCCTTGGGGGTCCCGCGCCAGGAGAGCTGGTCACAACGGGTTCGGCCGGGTTGCTCGGGGTTGTGGATGGGGGTCGGAGGCAGCTTCGATGTTTGGGCAGGCACAAAGAAAAGGGCGCCCCAGTGGATGGGACGCCTTCAGATCGAATGGCTCTATCGCCTGATTCAGGAGCCCAGCCGCTGGCGCCGCATGTTGGCGATCCCTGCGTTTGTTTGGGCTGTGCTGCGGTCCGGTCGCTGAGGGATCAGCGGAAGCCGACAGAGGCCTGCCAGACGAACGCGAGCAACAGGAAGAAGACGGGAATCAGGGGAAGGATGTCCACCAGAGGGCCAAAGGCTTGGTAAGCCTCCGGGAGCTGAGCCAGCAGGTCGACGGTGTAGGCAGCCATCCCGAGTGTGAAACAGGCGTTGAAGCGGACGCTACCACGTGTGATGGGCGGGTGAGTCCTCCTCCCAAGGAGCGAAATCCTCTGAAAAACAGCCGTCCCTGATCGCCTGTCCCATCGCCGTTGTGAAACGCACCAGATGCGTGATGTTGTGAAGGCTGAGCAGGGTCAGCCCCAGCAGTTCTTCGCTGCGGATCAGGTGATGCAGGTAGGCCCTGCTGTGCTTGGTGCAGGCCGGGCATGGGCAGCTCGCATCCAATGGCGTGTGGTCATGGCGGAAGCGGGCGTTGCGCAGGTTCCAGCGCTCACCGTTGACGAGTGCGGTCCCGTGGCGTCCGAGTCGGGTGGGCAGCACGCAGTCGAAGAGGTCGATGCCGTTGGCCACAGCGACCGCCATCTCCCGCAGGGTTCCGATGCCCATCAGATACCGGGGGCGGTCATCGGGAAGAAGAGGCGTGACGTCCTGGATGATCCGATGCATTTCATCCACGGGTTCACCGACGCTCACACCGCCGATCGCAATCCCCGGCAAATCAAAGCTGGCCACCGCATGGGCACTCTCGCGTCGAAGGTGCGGAAAACAACCGCCCTGAACAATCCCGAACAGGGCCTGGTCCGAGCGTTGATGTGCGCTCACGCAGCGTTCCAGCCAGGCATGGGTGCGCCGGCACGCATCGATGACGTCGTTTTCGGTCGCGGGATAGGGCGGGCACTGGTCAAAGGCCATGGCCACATCCGCGCCAAGAGCCATTTGGATCTGGGTGGCATGCTCCGGGGTCATGTCGATCGTGCGTCCATCGCGCGGGTTGCGAAAGACCACGCCCCGATCATCGATGCGATTCAGATCGCCCAGGCTGAAGACCTGAAAGCCTCCGGAATCCGTGAGCATCGGGCCGTCCCAGCCCATAAATCGATGCAACCCACCGGCGGCTTTGACAATGTCTTCACCGGGCTGAAGGTGCAGGTGATACGTGTTTGAGAGCACCATCTGCGCTCCGGTCGGGCGGAGCTGCTCGGTGGTGATCCCTTTGACGGTGGCCAGGGTTCCCACCGGCATGAACCGTGGCGTCTGCACGGGGCCATGCGGTGTCTGGAAACATCCGCATCGGGCTGCCGTGTGCTGGCAGCGCGCCTGGATTTCAAAGCCGAACACGGCGCTGATGTCTTTTGCCGAACCTACGCTTCGACGGTCGAAAGAGACTGTTGAATCGCGGCCGCGGCTCCTTGCAGCGCGAGCACTTCCTCCGGATCGAGGGGAAGGGGACAGACCTGGCTCCAGCCACTGACTCCCAAGAGCACCGGGACCCCCAAAACACCGTGGCAGTCCAGCCATTCGCCGGCGAGTTGCACCTGGGCAGCAAAGACCTGAGGTCGCGCTTCGGCGAGGCAGGCGACGAGATCAGACACGGCATGGGCTGTCATCACTTCGGTGGTGTGTCCCGCGCTGGTGAAGTGGGTGAGAAAAGGTCGCAATCCCGTCCGCAGGTCGGCTGGACAGGTGTCAATCAGGTCGTTGGCTTGTTCCCACCGATGGCTCTTGAGGTGATGGAGCAAGTCGGCCCGTTGATGCCGCAGCCGGTTGGGATAGCTGTCTGCCGAGGCGGCTGCTTGCAACTGCTTTTGAACGGTCTCGACCGCTGCATTGGGGACGCCCCAGGCCCTGATCTGACTCGGGCAGGGCACGAGATGGTCGCCATGTTGTCCCAGCATCCAGGCCTGGACATGGGTGCGACGGACCTTGAGCGACCGCGCCAGCTCGGTGCGGAACCGGAGTGTGTCCGACCAGGCTCCAGCTCCGATCACACGATGACGGCCTAAGGCCTTCGCGAAAATCGCCACACCCAGTTCCACCGGATTGGACTGAACAATCACCACAGGTGGTGTTCCCGGTTGTGCGTTTAGGGCTGTTGCGTACTGCTCGAAAACCTGTTTGTTCTGGGTGCCAAGCGCTGCTCGGTCGGCCGTCTGTGTTGGATCGGTACTGAGGGTGCGACCCGCCAGCATCACGACGATGTCGGCCTGAATCTGGTCCGCATCAAGGACAACGTCGATGGCCGGGGCATCGTCAGAGAACGCATCGTTGAGATCGGTGCGCAGGGCCCACAGGCTGGTTTCGCTGACACCACCGCGGTGGCCCACCAGTTGAAGTCGACCTTCCGCGGGAATCAGGCGTCGGTCGAGCAGTTGAACCGCGAGCTGACGGCCGCAGTGTCCGGATGCTCCAACGATGGCGATGCGCATGTTCGGCCTTCAGCTGCTGCTCACATGATCCGCTTCATCTCCATGAATAGGGTTTGAACGGTTGAAGGACAGCGATCAAAGCGATTTCGATGCCTTGGCTGCAGGATCTTGGCGGTGCCTGGATCTTCTACACCGTTCTGCCGGCCTGGCCAGGACTGACACCTCGGTTTGAACGGATCGCCCGCTTCGCCCCTTGGATCGGTCTGTGCATCGGTGCGCTTCAGCTGCTCTGCTGGTGGCTGTTGGATCAGCTGGGTTGGGCGGCCTGGAGCTCCAGCGCCATCGTGTTGGCCTTGGGAATCTGGCTCAGTGGCGGGCTGCACCATGACGGCTTGATGGACACCGCCGATGGCCTGGGTGCTGGCGCGGCGCGTCGCCTGGAGGCCATGGACGACAGCCGTGTCGGTGCCGGTGGTGTGTTGGCTTTGGTGATGGTGCTGTTGGTGGAGCTGGCCGCCATGGCTGAGCTTCTGCCGCAGCATCCGTTGGCGTTGTTGCTGGCGCCGTTTTGGGCGAGGGTCTCGCCGCTTTGGGCGATGGCGCGCTTCCCCTACCTGCGCGATCAGGGAACGGCCGGTTTTCATCGCCGCCATGGCCAGCCCGGTTGGGATGCTGTCCCGACGCTGGTCTGCCTGCCGCTGCTGCTGCCGCTCGGTTGGGCAGGTCTGGCCGTCGGCGTCGTTGCGGCGTTGGTGCCCGCTGAGTGGTTGGGGCGGCGCCTCGGAGGCCAGACCGGTGATACCTATGGCGCCTGCGTGGTCGTTGCCCAGGTGCTCAGTCTTCTGCTGATGGCTCTGGTGTCACGCTTCGCGTGAGAACAAAGGCATTGCCGCTGGCTGGGAGATTCGGATGAATGGTTTGGGGCTGAATGGTCAGCTCCAGGCGACCACCCTCACGTTCGGCGAGTTCCCGTGCCAGGGCCAGTCCAAGTCCGGTTCCAGGACGATCGCGTCCGGCATTCCCTCGCATCCCCTTCTGGAAGATGCGCTCGCGCTCTTCTCTGGCAATGGGTGAGCCGCCATCCCAAACGCAGAGTCCATCGTCGAGCAGCTGCATGCCGATGGCGCAGCCCGGTGGGCTGTAGCGGAAGGCATTCTCGAGAAGGTTGGCCACGATCTCTGTGAGCGCCCCATCGCTGGCCATGGCTTGGGTCCAGCGGGGCCAGGTCTGCGGTCCGCTCCAGGGGCGCTCCTGAAGCTTCGCGGTGGCTGCGGCCCGCTCACTGAGGCCTCTAAGCACAGTCTGGATCGGTGCTTCGACTGGGTCGAGGCTGGGTGGCAGCAGAAGTGGACTCTGGCGCCCTTCCATCGCAGGACGTTCGTCACCGGCCAGACCATCCAGCGCGGTGAGATATCGCCCGATCTGAGTCTGCTCCTGGATCAGTCCTTCGATCAGGTTGCGGTTGTCGCTGTCTGAGGCGGTGCGACGGAGCAGGAGTTGGGCATAGGTCCGCAGCGCCGAGAGGGGGTTGCGCAGCTGATGCAACAGAGTCCGTAACTGATCCTGTTGCTGGATCAGTTCCTGGCTCAATCGGAGCGTCTCCAGGTCGAGGACGGCTGCATGGGCGAGGGCGACG
>NZ_JBGKDS010000002.1:0-40153 GCF_042954325.1 Parasynechococcus sp.
TGTTGTCGGGGTTCGGCACCGCACCCTGGTCAGATTCCGCCGCAACTGCCTTGGTTCGCCATCGCCATCGCCATCGCCATCGCCATCGCCAAAGCGAGCGACAGCCGCTCGCCATGTCTTGCTTGTCTTGACCGTGTCTCGTTACGAGTCTCAATCCGAATCTCGGCTTAGATTAGCGAGAAGCTCTTTGAAGGTGGTCTGGTCAAAAAAAACCTGGGCCTGGGCCCAGGTAGATGTGTTTCGATCTGGGCCGGCCCGATCAGGTGGCTGTTTGCATGCCCTGAATCAGGAAGTCGAAATAGGGCGAAGCCAGTTTGATCTGCTTTTCAGAGAGCAGGGCGATCGACGCCGACTTCATGGCTTTCATCGCTTCAACCATGCCAGGCATCGGGACGCCCAGGGAGTTGTACATCTCGCGTGCACCCACCAGGCCAATGTCCTGGATCATTTCGGTGCTGCCGGCCAGAACGCCATAGGTGACGAGGCGCAGATACCAGCTGTAGTCACGAAGGCACTGGGCACGCTGACGCTGGCCGTAGGCATTGCCTCCCGGTGCAACGTATTCGGGCTTGCGACTGAACAGCTGCTTGGCCGCCTCGTCGACGATCTTTTTCTCGTTGTCTGTGAGGACCTTCACCACTGACACTCGCATGGCCCCTTGATCGAGAAACTCGACCATGGTGCGGAGTTCGCCGCTGGTGGGGTACCGCAGATCATCATCGGCCTGGAGGATGAGATCCCGGACAACGCTCATGGAACTGAACAGGCTTCGTGGAGTTTAGTGGTTGCAGACGATTCTCCAGGCCTGTGATGGCTCAGGTGTTACGCCTTTGCAATGCCAGGCCGCTGACACGACACAGGACACCCGATGCCCCAGGACATCAGCCAAGCCTCACCGTCTCCCGGATTGCTGATCGACGTTGAGTGCCGCGACCTCGACAGAGATGGCAAGGGGCTGGCGAAGTGGAACAACTGGGTTGTTGTGATTCCAGGGTTGCTGCCCGGTGAGCAGGCGCGCGTTCAGCTGCAACAACGTCATCGTTCGCGTTGGTTTGCCCGGCTGGTTGAGTTGCTGGAACCCTCACCCCACCGCCGTAAACCGCCCTGCATCCTGGCCAGCGATTGCGGCGGTTGCACCTTGCAGGCGTTGGAAGATTCGCAGCAGAGCCTTTGGAAACAACAAACCCTCGAGCAGACCATGGCTCGGGTTGGTGGTGTTCAAGCTCTTGCACATCCGGTTCTTGATTCCCCGACACGGTCAATCGGATATCGCAATCGTGCCTTGATCCCCCTGCGACGTGACGGACATGGTCCCTTGCGTGCCGGGTATTACCGGGCCAGAACCCACCGGATCGTGAACATGAATCACTGTCCAGTGCTCGATCCGCGCCTCGATGCTTTGGTGCAACCGATCA
Organism: Parasynechococcus sp.; assembly: GCF_042954325.1. Classification (GTDB taxonomy): domain Bacteria; phylum Cyanobacteriota; class Cyanobacteriia; order PCC-6307; family Cyanobiaceae; genus Parasynechococcus. The sequence goes on from NZ_JBGKDS010000002.1 coordinate 1,416, forward strand.
AGCAGGACCTTGATGCCAGTGGATGGCCTGCTGACCATGACCTGCTGGCCAATGGCGGACTCAGACACCTCGGTCTTCGCCTCGGTCATCACACCGGGGAGGTTCTGGTCACGTTGATCAGTAGCCGTTCGAAACTGCCGGGTCTTGAGGAGCTTGCCGAGCGTTGGCTTGAGCGGTGGCCTCAGCTCAAAGGGGTCTGCCTGAATCTTCAACCCAAGCGCAACAACCTGATTCTCGGCAGGGAGACCTATTGCATCGCTGGATCAGACACCATCAGCGAACAATTTTGTGGTTTAAGCCTGCGCTTGAGCAGCACAACCTTCTTTCAGATCAACACGCCACAGGCGGAGCGAATCGTCACGGCACTCGCAGACTGGCTTCAAGCCAATGCTCCGGGGGGTTCGGTCATTGATGCCTATTGCGGAATTGGCACCATCAGTTTGCCTTTGGCGCAACGCGGTTTGACGGTCACCGGCGTGGAGTCACATCAACAATCCGTTGATCAGGCCTTGATCAGTGCGATGCAAAACGGTCTCTCCCATGGATGTGATTTTCTGGCCGGTGATGTGCTCGATCTGTTAGAGCCAAAACTGGTCGGCAGCGATGCCCTTGTTCTCGACCCCCCACGGCGGGGTGTCGACCCAAAAGTGGTCGAGATTATCCTGTCTCGTCCCCCGCGATTGATTGCCTATCTCAGTTGTGATCCAGCCACCCAGGCAAGGGATCTCAAGGGTTTACTCGCACCCAATGGGCCCTATCAACTGGATGAACTACAGCCAGTTGATTTCTTCCCTCAGACGACACATTTGGAATCTTTGGCATTACTGCGTCGGACCCACTAATCGCTTCAGCTTCTCAGTTCAGCGTTGAATTGCTTCACCAAGGCTTGGCGGACTTTTTCGTGGACCGGCTGAATCTTGTCGTCGGTCAAAGTCTCTTTTTTCCCCCGATAGCGAAGGCGGAACGCCTGGCTCGCCAGGGCGTCACCCAGTTGGTCGCCTTCAAACCGATCGATCAGTTCCACGTGCTCCAGCAGCGGTTTACCCGCTTTGCGGATCGCCTGAATCAGGTCGCCTGACAGACAGTCCTTGGCAACAACCACCGCGAGATCCCGCTCACTGGCCGGGACGGTGGGGAAGGACTGATAGGTCGGTGTCCAGCGATTGCTCCGCGTAGCGGCATCCACAAGCCGTTGGAGATCCAATTCGAACAAATAGGTCTCCGCCGGAAGGTCCAGGGATTCCGCCAGTGCTGGATGCACCTGGCCGAAGCATCCCAACGGTCGACCTTCCAGAACCAACGTGGATGCGCGACCGGGGTGCAGCCGTTCGTCATCTGTAAGTCGACGGTCGGAGAGGTCGAGTTGCAAGGCCTGCATCACCCGCGTGAGCACACCGCGTGCTTCGAAGTAGGTCGGGGTGGATGGTTTGCCATTGGTGGTCCAGCGTTCCAGGCGCCGTTCACCGCAGATCACGCCGCAGAGTTGGGCTGTTTGGGTGACGGCTTCCGGCGTGCCGGAATAGGTGTTGCCGATTTCGAAGATGGCGCAACCACTTTGGGAAGCCTTGAGGTTGCGGACGCAGATTTGCAGGTGCTCTTCCCAGAGATTGGTGCGCAGATGACTGGTTTCCGCCAAAAGGGGATTGCTGATGGCGATGCGCTGCTCGCTGTCGGAGGCACCAACCAGCGACAAGGTGGTCACCTCCTGCAGCCCTGCTGCACAGAACAACCGGCGGAGGCGGCGTTCGGCCTGTTGCCGCGGCGTCAGTGCACCGGGGGCGAGGGGGTCTGGTAAGTGCGCTTCAAAGCGATCGAAGCCCACCAGGCGCGCGACTTCCTCAATCAGATCCACTTCGCGTTGGAGGTCCTGGCGACGGGAGGCCGGCGTGGTCACATCCCAGCCGTCATCGCTGGGGGCCAGCTCACAACCCAGGGCCGTCAGACAACGCTCGATGACGTCATCGGCGAGGTCCTCACTTCCATCCTCGCCGTCGAGGGGCCCGAGCAACTGATGCAGGGCCAGGCGACGCAGGGGCACCGGTGCTGGTGGCTGGGGGGCCGGACCGCCAACCCAGCGTTCACCGACGCTGCATGGGAAGTGCTCGTGCAGCAGCTCGATGGCCCGGACGGAACAGGCCAGGGTGAGATCGGCGGGCAGTCCCTTCTCGTAGCGACCGCTGGCGTCGGTCCGCAGTCCGACCTGGCGTGCTGAACGGCGCACCCGCGCGGGCGAGAACATCGCTGATTCCAACCAGATGCTGGTGGTCTGAGCTGTGACAGCGCTGGCCTGGCTTCCCAACACACCGGCGATGGCGACGGGTTTGTCGTGGCAGGTCACCACCTGGACGTCGGCATTCAGGACCAGTTCCCGTTCATCGAGGCCGATGAACTCCTCCTGATCACGGGCGGGACGGACTCCAAAGCTGTTGGCATCCACCGGAGAGCCCGTGATGCGTTCCAGGGCATCGGCATCAAAGGCATGCAGGGGCTGACCCTGCTCCAGCATCACCAGATTGGTGATATCAACAACGGCATTCACACTGTTGACACCAGCCCGTTCCAGCCGCTGTCGCAACCAGGTTGGTGATGGGGTGGATCCATCGACGCCGTCGATCTTGACCAGCCCGTAGAAGGCGCCATCGAAATCGCTCGTGAGATCCCGGTGATCGGGTTCAAAGTTCAGCTCTGGAAGGGACAGGGCACCTCCGGTGAGTGCCGCCACTTCCCGCGCGATCCCCACCATTGAGAGTCCATCGGGACGGTTCGCTGTAATGGCGAGTTCCAGAACCGTGTCATCCAGGCCGAGTAACGCTGCAACGGGTGTTCCCGTCGGCGGGAGCTGGTCGGTCAACTCCTCAAGAATCGCGATGCCGTCCGACGCGTTGGCCAGGCCCAGTTCCGTCAGCGAGCAGATCATTCCGTTGCTGGCGACCCCGCGCAGTTCACCGGCTTTGATCGTGAGTCCAACGGCGGGAAGCACAGCTCCGACGGTGGCGACGGGCACATGAATGCCGGCCCGTACGTTCGCGGCTCCGCAAACGATCTGAACGGGTTCGGTTGCGCCGATATCCACCTTGCAGACACTGAGTTTGTCGGCATTGCTGTGTTGCTCACGCTCCAGCACATGGCCCACGACCACCCCCTGGGCCTTGGCGCTGAGGTCATCGATCTCTTCCACCTCAAATCCAGCCATGGACAGGCGGTTTTCGAGTGCCTCTACGGATTCATCCACCTGGACGAGTTGCTTCAGCCAGGAGAGGGACACCCGCATGGGTTTGCAAGGAACTGGGCGCGTGATCTTAGGAAGCGCCCCCGGGCTGAGCCCGATAGGGCGACCGGGTAAGCTCTTTGTTTGTCAATTCGCTTCGCAACTGCGGCGCAACGTCCTTTATGGCCAAGAACAAGGGCGTCCGGATCGTGATCACTCTCGAGTGCACCGAATGCCGGTCCAATCCCGCCAAGCGTTCCCCCGGCGTGTCCCGTTACACGACCGAGAAGAACCGCCGGAACACCACCGAACGGCTGGAGATCAAGAAGTTCTGTCCCCACTGCAACAAGTCCACTCTCCATAAGGAGATCAAGTGACCCTGCAGCTCTCTTCTCACCATTCCAACCGTTCCTGATTCATGTCGAGCTCCTTCTTCAAGAAGCGTCTTTCGCCGATCAAACCCGGCGATCCCATCGATTACAAAGATGTGGATCTGCTCAAGAAATTCATCACTGAGCGCGGCAAAATTCTGCCCCGTCGTCTCACCGGACTGACCGCCAAGCAGCAACGCGATCTCACCAACGCTGTTAAGCGTGCTCGCATCGTTGCTCTGCTTCCTTTCGTCAACCCCGAAGGCTGATTCTTCGTTGTGGTGAAAGCGGCTTTTGTCCCCGGCGACATCGTCGGCGTCGTGATCAAAGGTCAAGCACTTCTCGGCCGCCTGTTGTCCTCAAAGGGCAGCAAGGCGGCTCTTTCATTTGGTGGGCAACGACGGGATCAGGAGGTGCCCCAAAGAGACCTGATTGGCATTCCCGGATTGGATGCCGAGATCGCCTCCGCTCCGTTGCCATCCCCGGAAGATCTTCAGGCGAGACATCCTCAACCTCGTGCCGCGGCGGAAGTGTGGTGGTTGTTGATGTCCGACCATGCTGGACCGGCGGATCAATGCCCAGCGCTCTCGCTGCTTGATCTCGCTGAGCTACTGACCCATCCCCTGGACCTCACAGGCCTCGCAGCGGTTTGGAGTTGGCTCCATGGCGAGCAACTGTGGTTCCGTGTGAAACGGGATCGATCGATTCAGCCGAAAGCCAGCGATGAGATTCGACGTCAGCGTCTGCAGGCCCGTCAACGGCTGCTGACCGAGCGGTTGGCGGATGCTCAGTTGTCGATTCTGCGCGAGGCGCTCCCGCTCAGCGGTGAGCGCTATGGGGCGTTGACCGCTCAATGGCAACAACGCCTGGAGCGTTTAATCGATCTCTCGAGTGAGTCCAGTTCGAGCCTGGACCTCAGTTCCGAGGAAGCCACCTGGCTTCGTCAACTGCAGATCGACGCCGATCCGCCAGGTTTGCGTCAGTGGTTGATTCGTCGTGAGCTCATTGATGCCCATGAGCCCCGGGCGCTGCGGGGCAGTGTGTGGTCCAAGCACTTCAGTGATGAGCTCAATGGCGAAGCCCAGCGGCTGATCGATTGCGCTGCCGATGTCCACAACGGCGACGACACCCGTTGTGATCTAACGGGTCACACCAGTTACACCCTGGACGACGCCGGCACCCGGGAAATCGATGATGCGCTTTCGCTTGAACGCCAAGGGAACCAACTCTGGGTCTGGATTCACATCGCCGATCCGGCACGGTTGATTGAAGCGGACAGTCCCCTCGACCGTGAGGCCAAGCGTCGGGCCACCACCCTTTACCTGGGCGATGGCGTTCTACCCATGCTGCCCTTGGAGCTTGCGGCTGGACCGCTCAGCCTCAAGGCCGGCCAACGCACTGCGGCACTCAGTGTGGGCGTTCATTTGGCCGATGACGGAACCATCGTTGACCAACGCATCTGTCGCAGTTGGATTCAGCCCCGTTACGGCCTCACCTATGAGGATGGTGATGAGCTGATTGAACTCGCGCCACCGGGTGATGAGGACCTCGCGGATCTCTCACGGTTGATGCAAACACGCGCCGCCTGGCGTCACCGCCAGGGTGCTGTGCAATTGGACCGGTTGGAGGGTCGTTTCCGTCGTCATCACGATGCCGTCGAGCTGCAGGTGATCGAACCCAGTGCCGCGCGGTTGATGGTCAGTGAAGCGATGCTGTTGATGGGGGCCGTCGTGGCGGAATTTGGCCGAGAGAATCATCTCCCCCTTCCCTATCGCAGCCAGCCCCCTGCGGATTTGCCGTCGGAGTCGGAGCTTGAGGCATTGCCTGAGGGGCCGGTGCGTGATGCCGCGATCAAGCGATGTCTGAGTCGTGGTGTCCAGGGAACCCAACCGATGGCGCATTTCAGCCTTGGTTTGCCGGCTTATGTCCAGGCCACGTCTCCGATTCGTCGTTACGCCGATCTCCTCACCCATCGCCAGCTGATCGCCAGCCTGAGCGGTCAACCCCCGTTGGCAGAAAGTCGGATTGGTGAATTGATCGATGACCTCGACGATCCCCTGCGGCAGTCCATTCAGATCAGCCGTGAAGATCAACGGCACTGGCAGCAGGTCTGGTTCGCAGAGCATCGCGAGCAAACCTGGTCCGCTCAGTTCCTGCGCTGGTTGCGTCCCCAGGATCGCTTGGCCCTGGTTCACGTGGATGACTTGGCCATGGATCTCGTTGGCCAGGTGCAAGGTGGAGAACCGGTGCCGGGCGATCGCCTCAATCTGCGCGTGACGCTGGCTGACCCTGAGCGGGGTGACTTGCAGCTTCAGCTGAGCTGAGTTCCCCCCAAAACCCTCAGCCATGCACCCCAGGGGTTGCGAATGGCTCGAAGTCGCACCCGTTCTCCTCCATCCAAGCCCTCCAGCCAGTTGGCCACGCCGGGTTCGAGCGTGATCAGGGGCCAGTCCCCATCAGCACATTCCAGGTTGGTGCGGAACGGATCCAGCCTCCGCAACACACCTTCGACACCGATTTGATGCGGTGCGGCAGGGGCCTGATCAGTGGTCGGTCGCTCCAGCTTCCTGGATCCGTTCAGGCCACCGAAGGCATCGACTTGATCGGGATGATCCAAGCCGTCGCACTGGGCCTGGAGCCAGTTGGGATGCCACCAGGGCCAATCCCAGAGTGGCAACACCGCCGCTGGAGCCTGGTCATCTCTGAGCAGGGCCATTTGCAACGACCGCACGGGCAGCTCAGCCGGTCGGCACTTCCGTTGCACCGCCTGAGCCGCAGCGAGCCCTGCCGCCTGGCCGATGTTGAGGATCAGCGGTTGCAGGCGGGTCGCGCCATTGGCCATATGGCTGACGCTGAAGGCTTTGTCTGCCATCAGCAGGTTGCTGGCTTGATCCGACACCAGAGCGTCATAGGAAATGCAGAAGGGTGTTCCGGTCCAACGCCCACCCCAACGACAACTTTTCGGGGCCAAGGGCCAGTCTTCACCCGGGTAGTGATGGTCGTTGGCATAGGTCCCCACGGCGATGCTTGTGCAGTTGCCTTCGCTGTTGAGCGGCAGTGGTCCGCGTCGTGCTCCGTCGTGAATCGGCAGGAGATCCCTCTCGGTGACCGTGCTGCGTCCGATCAGTCGGCGACCCTCCCGCCAGTAGGGCATCAAAGCCAGCGGTGATCCAGAGCCGGGAATGCCTTCACCGGGCGTCAACCAACCGTCGCTGCAGTGCTGCAGCTGGTCAAGAAACGCCAGGCTGTGCGCCTGCATCTCCGTCTCCAGATCCAGCCGATCGGAGGCGTTGGCACTGATCGAGCGATCCAGGCCTTGGTGCCAGTCGTTGCCATGGAGCGGCCAATTCAGCATCACCAGGCCCCCCGGCAGGCGGCCATAGCTCAGCGTTCGGGCCAGACCAAACGAGGCCAAGCAACCTGCAAAGGCGCCGGATGGTTCCACCGTGGGGTGGTTCGGCACGTCTGCAGCGGACTCCTGGCCGAAGCTCACCCAGGTGGGGGACTGAACCGGCTGATTGCGAAAGAAGTTGTCGGACGCGAGGCGTTTTCGGGTTGGTGCGCTGGGTTCATTCCACTGCTCCTGGGCTTCCCATCCCCAGCGATGGGGAACCTCGGCCTGGGCCAGGACATCCCCTAGGTCACTGCCATCGACCACCACGGATCCATGGATTCGATCCTGCCGATCGGCCCGACTGACGCGCAGCTGCTCAATCCGATCGCCTTTGCGGGTCACCTCCAGGAGTTCGCAGCCGGGCCACCAGCGCAGCTTGGGCTCCCGGGCGACCCAATCTCGAAGGAGCTGCTCGGCGGTGTCGGGGCGGAATCCGAAGCAACTCACCCAGTTCTGATCGACACCACTCGGTTCGCGTTCGGCGATTCCCCTCAGAAAGGCTCCCCACAGTCCGGTTTGCCAGCAGCTCAGTTCGTGCCCGTCGGGTGCACAGACCCCTGCACTGCTGAGCATCCCTCCCATCCAGGGACCAGGGGTGAGCAGAAGTGTCTCCACGCCTGCTCGTGCTGACTGCAGGGCAGCCGCCACCCCCCCTGTTCCACCACCCCAGACCACCACATCGACGGAGACGGTGCTTGGCGGGGAGACAGATGCCATCGGCGAAGACGAGGGGGGTCGTTAGGATCCTGCGTCGCCCGGTGGCAGCTGAGGTTCCGAGACCAAAATGACCTTTACCCTTACGACACCGCTTTATTACGTCAACGACAAGCCTCACCTCGGCAGCACCTACACAACGCTGGCCTGTGATGCTTTGGCCCGTTTTCAGCGGTTGCAGAACAACGATGTTGTGTTCATCACCGGTGTCGATGAACATGGTCAGAAGATCCAACGCACGGCGGAACAGCAGCAGCTGAGTCCCCAGGAGCACTGTGATCGCGTCAGTGCGCGCTACCGCGAGCTTTGGGAGCAATGGCAGGTCAGCAACGACCGCTTCATCCGGACCACCAATCCTCGCCATCTCCAACTGGTCGAGCAGTTTTATGCCCGCGTGCAGGCCTCCGGCGACATCGTCCGTGGACGGCAGACCGGTTGGTATTGCGTCGGTTGTGAGGAATACAAAGATGTTCCGCCCGAGGCGGACAAACCGGATTGTTCGATCCACGCCAAACCCCTGGAATGGAGGGATGAGGAAAATTTGTTTTTCCGTCTGTCCCGCTATCAGAGTGAGATCGAAGCGTTGGTGAACCGCGATGATTTCATCGCTCCAGCCAGTCGCCGCCAGGAAGTTCGCAATTTTGTGGCCCAGGGATTGCGGGATTTCTCGATCTCTCGGGTGAATGTGTCCTGGGGCCTGCCGGTGCCAGGAGAGAACGGTCACACGTTTTATGTCTGGTTTGATGCGCTGCTGGGTTATCTCAGTGCCCTCCTGGATGACGGTGGCGACGTGGATCTCGAGCGCTTGTCCGAAGTGGGCTGGCCCGCAGCGGTGCATGTGATCGGCAAGGACATTCTTCGCTTCCACGCGGTCTACTGGCCGGCGATGTTGATGTCGGCCGGACTCCCCTTGCCGAAGCATGTCTTTGGCCATGGTTTTCTGACACGGGAAGGCCAAAAAATGGGTAAATCCCTCGGCAATGTGCTTGACCCAGAGGCTCTGCTTTCGGTCTGTGGTGCGGATGCTGTCCGTTGGTATCTGCTGCGCGATATGCAGTTCGGAGACGATGGTGATTTCCAGCAGCAACGCTTCACCGATCTGGTGAACAACGATTTGGCCAACACAATCGGCAATCTGCTGAATCGCACCTCGTCGATGGCACGCAAATGGTTTTCGGATGCGGTGCCCCCGGCGATGAGTGCGTCCCAGGGCTCTCATCCGCTGGCGCAACTCAGCCAGACCACCGTGTCGGTTGTGCTCGAGTCCATTCCTGCGTTGTCCTTTAAGGCCGCCGCTGAGGCCATCCTGCAATTGGCGATCAGTGCCAATGGTCATCTCAATGACACCGCCCCCTGGAGTCGGATGAAACAGGAGGGGCAGGAAGCCGCCGTTGGTGATGACCTCTATGCCGTTCTCGAGGCGACCCGGCTCGTGGGCGTGCTGCTGTCACCCCTCGTACCGGACCTCAGTGCTCGGATCCTCAGTCAGTTGGGCCATGATCCGATCACGGCTGATTGGGAAGCCCAGCTCCGCTGGGGTGGTCTGCGTTCCGGTGCAGTTCTGCCGCAACCCAGTCCTGTGATGCAACGACTGGAACTTGATGAAGACCTCTGAGCGGTTGCGATCCCGGCGGAGCCTGGTTCTGTCCCTGCTGATTTCCCTCGGTCTCGGTGTCTCGATGGCCGGTTGTCGAGAGGCGTCATCACCGGACTCCAACGCGATTCCACCGTTTGTTTTTCGCTCTCTGGACCTCAGTCAACGGCGTTCGGACGGCAGCCGTGACTGGGATTTGCAGAGCCCCGAAGCCCGCTATTCCCTCGATAGTCGAACTGTTCGAGCGATCAACCCGACAGGGGTGTTGTATCGGCAAGATCAGCCCTCTTTTCAAATTCAGGCTGCGCTCGCCACGGTCCTGAATGATGGCGAGGTCGTGATCCTTGAAGGCGCTGTAGCGCTCCAACAACTCACGCAACGCCGGGTCAAGATCACCGGTGATCGGCTGGTCTGGACCCCCAGCCGGTCTGAGATGGTGATCGATCAAAATCCACGGGCCTTGGATGCGACCTCAGATCTCAGTGTTGATCATCTGACCTTTGACACCCAACGGGACACCTTGTCGTTCCGGGGGACGACGTTGTGGAAACGCTGGATTGGACAACGGTCGGACCAGGAGCCGAACAGTCGACTGGTCAGCGGCGATGGCTCCTGGAATCTGGTCACTGGAGCCCTGCAGTCGCAGGGACCCGTCAAGGTTGTTCGCCAGCAGGGCGAAACGGTGACCGCAAGCCGTTTACGGGGCAACACCCTGCTACAACACATCGACCTGCTTGCTCCGGTTCAGTTCAACCTTCCCAAGGGTCAAGGCAAGCTGACCACCGGGCAAACGCGATGGGATTTCGGCCGTCAGGTGTTGTTCTCAGACTCCGACGTGTTGGCCACGTTGAAATCGGGCACCGCCCGTGGCCGTGGTTTTCGGGTGGATCAACAGGCGGAGCTTGTGACCATTCCCGCCGGATGTGAGTTGGCGCAACCGGATCAACATCTCACCGCCGAACGCTGCAGCTGGAATTGGTCTGATGAGACCATCGTTGCCGACGGCAATGTCGTGCTGAAGCGCCTGTCCCTCGACCAGATCACCCGCGCCCCTCGCTTGGAAGGTGTGCTGAACGATGCCGGAGTGATTCGCTTTGGGGCTCCCGGCCAACGCGTCACCTCCACCCTCAAGTTGAAGACAGCGAATCCAGCGACAACGACGAAGACTGCTCCAGTGTCGTTCTGAGGCGTTCGATCCAACCCTTCAACCAGATCTCATCGGATCGCGTAAAACAGCGTTCGGACCAGCCTCCGAGGATCACGACACCGTTTGGTCCAATGGGTGCGACCACGACGGCAGGGAGGTCCGGTAGAACGGCATCGAATTCACCTCGGCCTGGGAATAGGGCGGTTTTGACCATCGAGACCAGGCTTTCCCGCTCCATGGCGCGCTGGCTGATGGCGCCGGGTTCGAAGCTTCCGTCGGCAATCAATCCCCGTCGGAGCACCACACGCCCGCGCCAGTACACGAGCACGGTGGCCGCGGAGGTTGCGGTGAGCAACATGTGACTGCCCCAGCCCAGTTCCTGACGCACGGCATCATCGAGCTCCTCGGCAAGAATGAGACCTTGCTCGCCGGGTAGCTCTTGGCGCTCAGCAGAGCGTGGATTGGCCCGTGTCCAGAGCACAGCGATCAACATCAAGCCAACGGCGGCAAGACCGCCAATCACCTCTGCCCGTTGCAACTCAGGGCTGATGGCCTGGGCTGTTCCAGCGTTGACCAGTGTCAACAGCAGAACAAGCAGTCCCATGCTCAGGACAAAACGGGCAGGCAGCGGCATGGTTTCGTTCTGCTGTCAGATCGACAACATCCTGCTCAAATGTGGACAACAGAGTGCGCGTCATGAACGTCAGCGAAGCTTTCGCGGCCATAGCACTGGCAGCCGTTGCCTGTGATGGGAAGCTCGGCCGTGATGAAACCCATGCATTGCGGCTCCAACTGGAGTATCGCTCGCTTTATGCCGGTCTCAGCGAGGCCCAGATGGGTGATCTTTTCGACAATTTGCTCAAGCTGCTCCGCAGTGGGGGGGTCGAAGGGTTGATCTCCGCCGCATTACCGGTGCTGTCCCTGCCGCAACAGGAGTCGGCTTTGGCCGTCGCGGCGCATTTGGTCCATGCCGATCGCGAGGTCACCCCTGAGGAGTCGGCATTGCTCGACAAACTCTCCGTGGACATGTCCCTTCCAGACAGCGATGCTCAGATGGTGATTCGCTCGATCGCTGCGCTCAACCGCACCAGCCTGGACACCTGACGGCAGACTGGGGCAAAGCTAACTCTGTTTCGATGGTTTCTCCGCTCACGAGGCGTCTGATTACAGGGCTGCTCAGCCTGGTCATCACACTCGGTGTGTTGGTGCCATCAGCAGCTGCGATTGCTCCGGGCAACCTCCCCGAGCAACCCCCTGAGGCTCATCTGCTCGACGACGCTGATGTGTTCAGTCGTGCCAGTCGCTCTGAGCTGGAGAACCGGCTGCAGGAGGTTGGAGATGGACGCATCGATGCCCGTCTGGTGACCGTCCGGCGGCTGGATTACGGCTTCAGCCTGCGTAGCTTCGGTGATGCGCTTCTCGAGCGTTGGAGCACCCCGAACAACAGCACTCCGATGTTGTTGTTGCTGATCGAAACCCAGAACAAGCGAGCGGCTGTTGTTGCCGATCCAGAGCTGACGTCTCAACTCCCTGAGTCCTTGTTGACCAGCACAGGACGGGCGACCATGGCCACTCCCCTTCGCCAGGGTGATCGCTACCGCCAGGCCTCGATCGATGGGTTGAATCGTCTGGCAACGGTGCTGGAAGGCGGGGAAGATCCCGGTCCTCCGGAGGAGATCGTGCGCACCACCCTGCCCACGAATGTGCCGACGAAGGCAGAAACCGAAGAGAGCGATGCGTTCACCTGGGTGATTGTTCTCCTGGTGGTGGGCACCATCGTGCCCATGGCCACCTGGTGGGTGTTTTCTCGCTGACGTTCACCGTCGATGTCCCGTCGCAACTGGATCGGCTTGTTCTCCAACAATCAGTCCTCTGAGCTCTCCAGTGAGCTGGAACGGGGCTACGAGGCAGCTCTGCTGATCCAGAGTCTTGAACTTGAGTACTACAACGATCGACCGATCAGGCCTGACTTGGAACTGTCGGTTCCCCGTTCTGTTCAGGCCACCATTCTCAGGCGATTTCGGACTGCGCTGGGGATCTGCAGAGCGACATGCGACACCATCCGACCCTCGCGCTCGCAACTGGACATCCAGGAGCTGCGGCAGTTCCAACTGATCGAGACTGTCGTTAGTCGCTACAGCTCATCGCGGCAGAGCCAGAGCTCTCAACCGAGTTTGAGTCGCCCGCCCGATCCACTGCCGCGATCATTGCTGGGTCTCTTTGACTCAGTGCGACGGCAACTCGACCCGACCTCTGAAGAAACATTGGTGGCCGGATTCCGTCGGCGACGGGATTCAACATTGATCTCCTTGAGGATCTTGTTGCTTCTTGTGCTGGTGCCTCTGTTGATGCAACAGGTGTCAAGAACCTATTTGATCTCACCGGTGGTTGATCGTTTCTCACCGGATCTTCCCCTTCTGAACTACGCCAAACCGAATCTTGAAATCAAGGCTGTTGATCAATTAAGGATCTATAAGGCCGAGCTCGAATTCGATGCCTTGGTTCGTGGTGACGACTTACCGTCACCCGATGAATTGAAACATGTTTTACAAGAGAAAGCCATTGAGCTCAAGGAAGAGGCGAGTGTTGAAAGCCTCCACGCGATTAAAAATGTCTTTGCCGATTTTGTTGCATTGCTGTCATTTGTCGCCGTCTGTCTTGTCAGTCGTGATGAATTAAGAGTGCTGCGCGGATTTCTTGATGAGGCTGTGTATGGACTGAGTGATTCAGCAAAAGCGTTTGGAATTATTTTGTTCACGGATGTGTTTGTTGGGTACCACAGCCCAGAAGGTTGGACGGTGCTTCTCGAAGGGATTGCCGAACATTTTGGTCTGCCGGCTCGTCAGAATTTCATCATGATGTTCATCGCCACGTTTCCTGTGATCTTGGCGACGATTTTCAAATATTGGATTTTCCGATACCTCAACCGTGTGTCGCCGTCGTCTGTGGCCACCTTGAAAGGGATGAATGGTGGCGGTTGAGCCCGATCAGGGCGGTTCCCGGTTCGTTGTGGTGACCGGCCCCAGCCGCAGCGGTAAGAGCCGTTGGGCCGAATCGCTCTTGGCTGGTTTCAGCCATGTCATCTATGTCGCCACCTCACCGTCGCGCCCGGACGACACCAACTGGCAGGAGCGCATCCAGCGCCATCGCGACCAGCGTCCATCCCATTGGACGCTCCTGGAACCCGGTCCAGACCTCAGCGCAGCTCTGGGCCAGATTGCGTTGTCCGGGTCTGCAGAGGCTGTGCTGATCGATGCGCTTGGCGCCTTTGTTGCTGCCCATCTCGATCAGCCCGAAACCGTTTGGCAGCAGCGAAGTGACGAACTCCAGCGTTGTTTGGCAGCGATGCCCCTGACCACGGTGTTGGTGTGCGAAGAAACCGGCTGGGGCGTCGTCCCACCAACGGCGATTGGCGGTCTGTTTCGGGATCGTCTCGGTCAGCTGGGTCAGCGTCTGAATGCCGTGGCTGATGACAGCTGGCTTGTGGTTCAAGGTAGGGCGATCAATCTCCATCAGCTCGGTCATCCAGTGCCATGAGCGATCGCTCGACACCATCACCTTTGCGCGTGGCTTTGTTTGAGCCCAGGATTCCTCCCAACACCGGCAACATCGCCAGAACCTGTGCTGCTTTTCAACTCCCCTTGGAGTTGATCGAACCCCTTGGCTTCAGCATTGACGACCGCAGTCTCAAGCGTGCGGGGCTGGATTACTGGGATCATGTCCAGGTGCGCTCTCACGCCAACCTCGAGCGCATGCTTGAGGTCTTGCCAGCCAAGCGCCGTCTGATTGGTTGCAGCCGCTGGGGTGGAACAACGCTGAATTCGATGGCCTTTGAAGCCGGGGATGTTCTTCTGTTTGGCCGTGAAGACACCGGTCTGCCCGCCCCGGTGCGCGAGCGTTGCGATCAGATCGTCACGATTCCGATGCCCGGATCCGCTGATGAGCGTGGTCAGGGTGGAGTGCGCAGTTTGAATCTGTCGGTGGCGACTGCCCTGGTGACCTATGTCGCTGGGTCTCAGCTCAATCTGTGGTGATTGGGAGACTGCACTAAGAGGGCTTGCAGCGGCATGTTCTGCTCGTTACCGTCAGCCAGTTCCGTCTGGCGTCGGTCCGACTGAGCGCACTCCGTTTGTTTTCCATGCGGTCCCAGCTCACCCTGGTTTCCATTGCCACTCCCCTGCTCGCAGCAGGAATGTGGTCGGCGATTCCAGGTCATGCGGATAGTCAGAAGCGTGTTCCGCTTCCACCGCTGCCTGCGCTTCCGGAGATCGGCGCGCCCGTGGAGCTGGCCCAGGCCGTGATCGCTCCTCCTCCGGTTCCACCCCCGCTGAAGCTGGAGCCGAAGGAAGTTGCAGCGATCCAGCGCGGTGATTCCCTGGCCTCGTTTCTGTCACGTCACAACGTGACCCTCGAGCAGCTGAAGTCGTTCAATCCAGGCCTTGAGGTCAGTGACCTTGCTGTGGGCCGTGTGGTTCGGGTTGCCAAAGCAGCCCCAGGTCAGTCTTTGCTTGCGATCCGACCGGTCACCAGTGGTGGTGCCAGCTGGCCGGATACCCCCGGCTTCGCGCCGGTTCGCACCAACCAATCTCCGGCCGGTCAGGACACCTATATGTGGCCGACCAAGGGCGTCTTCACCTCCGGTTACGGGTGGCGATGGGGTCGGATGCACAAAGGCATCGACATTGCCAACAACACGGGGACGCCCATTCATGCGGCTCGCCAAGGTGTGGTGACGTTTGCCGGCTGGAGCGGTGCCTATGGCTATTTGGTCGAGATCGCCCATGGCGATGGTGATTCCACTCGCTATGCCCACAACAGTCGGCTTCTTGTCAGCAAGGGTCAGATGGTGTCCCGAGGCATGAAGATCTCGTTGATGGGCAGCACAGGACGCAGCACGGGCCCACACCTTCATTTCGAGATTCGTCGTTCCGGAGGTGCCGCAATCAATCCTTTGAGCAAGCTTCCCAAGCGGACCGTCTAAGCAGGGTTCGGGGCCCACGATCGTTTAAAATCTTTCTGAACACGGCTCGGTAGCTCAGCTGGTTAGAGCGTGGGATTCATAACCCCAAGGTCGGGAGTTCAAGTCTCCCCCGAGCCATTTTGTTCAAAGACAGTGCCATTGGCACTGTCTTTTTTTTGCATCTTCAGCGCATATCGATTGCATTCAGTCGATCCCTGAATGATTTGGGCTGTTCCTCAGTCAGGGGGGGCAACTCAATCAAGGGAGGTTGATGATCATTGAAGGATGGGCTTGTGTTCGGCGCGGCCTGACGCACGGTTTCTGAACGGGCAGCCTCGTGGCGACTGGTGTCCTGACGATTGGTCTCCGACCGACGCCCCGAGCGCTGTCCTCGGCCGGACCCCGGCATCTTCAGAACCCCGGTGTTCTGATCCCGTTCCAGTGGTTTTTTTTTCAGATCTCCACGGAGCTGATTTAAAAGCCTGAAATGGCCGGTTGCGCTGTATTTCCTCAACAGGCCTGGATCCCAGCTCATGCTGTTGTGCTGCTGGAAACATTGTATTTGGGCGCCGATGCACCGAGCGTGATAAATTGATACCTGAAACTGGTAGTCGGTCCGACTTTGTTCAAGTCGCCTGTGATTGCCCGTTGAATTCCATCACATTCCAAACATGACAGCGAACGGCTGCCTGCGCGTTGGCCAGCAGGCCCCTGACTTCACAGCAACTGCCGTGGTGGATCAGGAGTTCAAGGAAATCACCCTGTCGCAGTATCGCGGCAAGTATGTGGTCCTGTTCTTCTACCCGCTGGACTTCACGTTCGTCTGCCCGACTGAAATCACTGCGTTCAGCGACCGCTACGCGGATTTCTCCAGCAAGAACACCGAAGTCCTCGGCGTGTCCGTCGACAGCCAGTTCAGCCACCTCTCCTGGATCCAGACCCCTCGTAATGAGGGTGGTCTTGGTGACATCGCCTATCCCCTGGTTGCTGACCTGAAGAAGGAAATCGCCACCGCCTACAACGTTCTCGACGACGCCGAAGGCGTTGCACTGCGTGGTTTGTTCATCATCGATCCCGATGGCGTGATCATGCACTCCACCATCAACAACCTGCCCGTGGGCCGCAATGTTGATGAAACCCTTCGCGTGCTGCAGGCATTCCAGTACGTGCAGTCCAACCCTGATGAGGTCTGCCCTGCTAACTGGACTCCCGGTGAGAAAACCATGAAGCCTGATCCCGTGGGCTCCAAGGAGTATTTCTCCGCGATCGGCTGATCCGCTTCACCCGTCCCACCAGCCTGGCTGGATCACGACCCCATCTGGCTCAGCCGGATGGGGTTTTTTTGATGAGTTCTGTGATGGCCTTGGGCAGCGTTCCGGCCATGGCGATGCGTTTCCCATCACTCACCACGACACGTTGTAGGGATGGAAGCCCCCCTTTGCTCGCACGGAGATAGACCGGCTCCACATAGAGAAGACTGTGTCCGACCGGGAGTACCAACAGGTTGCCTTGGACCACCTCCGAGCCACCACGATCCCAGAGGCCAAACCGTTGGCTGATGTCAGGGTCCTGGTTGATCAAGGCCTGAACTTGTTCAGGACCAAGGATTGGCTTGTCGCGTGGAAATTCAATCTGGAGGAGTTCTCCGTAGTGTTCACCATCATTTCTCGCCGCTAACCAGGCATTTAAATTCGGCCTGGCTTGAGGCGTTAACGGTTGGAGCAATAGAAATTCCGATGATTCATTGTCTTCAACTTGAGCACTGACGTGATAAGGAACGACGGGCACCTGCTCACGTCCATACATCTCCATGGGCACTTCCCACACGTCATCTCCGCTGTAGAAGCTCCTTGGATCGGTGACGTGATAACGCTGCAATTGGCGAACTTGAATATTGAACAGTTCTTCAGGAACGCGCAAATGTCCACGCAGAACCGATGGCATTGCATTGATTGATTCGAATAAGGATGGGAAAACTCGCCTCCAACCTTGAATCAGTGGATCGTTGGGTTCGTTGACATAAAAGTGGATGGATCCGTTGTAGGCATCAACAACGATCTTGACGGCGTTGCGCAAATAACGGTCGTTGTCATTTTGACCTGCTGCAGCACTGTAGGGGTAAGTTGTTGAGTGGGTGTAGCCCTCAGTGATCCAGTACTGATGTTGCGTGCTGTCGTAGCCCGAGGTCCCTGGATCAATCGGAACAGACACCAGGTAAGGATCGCCACGAAGATCAAGAAATGGTGCCATCGCCTTGATGCGTTGACGCAGTTCGCGTCGAATTAGCAGGCGAGAGTCATGGGTGATTGATTGTGTTGTGAGCAGTCGCGGTTCATGCAGATAGAGCGCTGCAGCGAGACGATGCCATGGGGATCGAAGTCGAATTCCCGCCTGACCGTCGTAGCGACTGAAGACATTTTCATCGCCCTCGGGGTAGTCAAATTCGTCGACACCTGCGCCCGTAATGGCATACGGTGCATCGAGCATTCCGAAGTACAAGGAAGCACGATCTGCAGGTACAGCAGCGAGAACATCGTCCCTCTCAATCGAGAGTTCGTTGTTGCCTTCAATGCGGATTTCAGAGCCGAGGTCACGGATGAAGTAGGCCGGTAAGCCATCCTCTGCTTTCGCATTCACAGGGCTCAATGTGAATCCGTAGCCATGGGTGAAAACAAAATGTCGGTTCTGCCAGGTTTTGGAGCGTCGTGGCAGTCGCGACTGATCCAGTTCCCGGGCCGCAAGGATCACCTGTTGCGCCGTCTCTGGATCTGGACGCAGTGGATAGCGATCAACGACGGCATGGTTGAAGCGGTAGTAGACCCTGAGCTGCTGCAACTGACGGTTGGTCTCCAGCAACGGTGCGCTGTCCCACAAGCGCACGTTGTTGAGGGTGCTTGCACCCTGCTGCAGATCATCGGCGGTGAGACGTGAAGCAGGAACAAAGGTTTGTCGCTGGATGGCATCCAGTTGGAAGGCCTGCCGTGTGGCCTGGATCGATTCAGCGATAAAGGGCGATTCCAGGCTGAGTTCCTGGGGATTGACCACCAGCCACCGGGCCATCGGTGCCAGACCACCATCCAGAACCAGCAGGATGGCGAGTCCACCGCCAAGGACCTGCGGTAACCGTCGAACGATCCAGCGGGGCTGACCGGAGATCACCACCAGGCTCAGGATCAGCAGAACCAGAGCAGTGGCTGATCGCAGCGGCAGTGTGAAATTGACCTGCAGCCAGCCGGCGCCCGCCACGATTCCATGCTGACTCCACAGCACCTGATGCCTGAGGAGCCAGACCCACAGCCCAACGCTCAGCAGCACCACGCCTGCGGCTTGTCGCAGCCGTCGACGTTCATGGCTGCTCAGCACGATCTGCCAATTGGATAGAACGGGTGCGCGTAGCCATCGTTCTGTCAGAACGGAACACAGGGCAGACGTCTGCAAAAGCAACAGCAGCCCCAGTGCCAGGCGAAGTCCGGCGAAACGGCCGAGGGCAAAGCTGAGGTCAGCGCCCAAAACCGGATCGTTCAGCCCGGAATCGGGAATGACGATGGCCTGCACCCAGATCGGCCATGACCGGCTCGTCATCACGACCATGGCGGCCGCTGAGACGCGCCACAGCCAGGGGCGCAGCCGTCGCATCGTCAAGGCCAGAAGCGACAGGGCGGCAAGGGCAGGGCCGAGATGCCACAGAACTTGGCTTCCCTGCACCGCGCGGATGGCAAGCAGCGTCAGCACCGTGGTGCTTGCGGCCAAACCAAAGCAGCTCAACAGCAGGGCAACACTGAACCTCCAGCCGCTGAGAACGCTTCCCTCCGTGTCGGGCCCGGTTGTTGTGGCCACTGGGGCCGTTAACCAAGGCTGACGCCAACGCTGGATCAGCAACAGCGCGATGACAGCCGCCGCACCGCCCGTGGCCTGCAGGACCCAGCGTGTGACAAGAACGTCCTGCCAGTCGAACTGGCCGAACCAGAGCCACTCCACTGTCATCCGGGCCAGGATCAATCCGACCGGCAGCAGGAGTAGCAGTCGGATCATGTCAATCCAGCCAGGTTGAGAAAGCGTGTGCCGTCGAGTGTCTCCTCCTCAATCAGTGCATCCACCAGGCGATCCATCACCTCTCGTTGGCTCGTAAGCAGCTCAACGGCCTGATCCAGAGATTGTTGGGCCAGGCGATGAACCTGTCGATCAATTTCCCGTCCGGTGGTCTGGGCGTAACTCGGACTGCGGTTCAGCCAATCCCGCCCGAGGAAGACATCCTGTTCTCCTCCTTCCAGGGCCACAGGCCCCAGCGAGGAGAAGCCAAAGCGGGTCACCATTTCGCGCGCCAGTTGAGAGACCATCTGCAAATCCCCCGAGGCGCCCTGGGTGACTTCCTGCGGGCCGAACACCACCAATTCGGCGGCGCGCCCTCCGAGGGCCACCACCAAGCGTGCCCGCAAACGAGCTTTGGTGATCAGGCCTGAGTCGAGAACTTCTTCGTCCGGCCATAACCGGGTGAAGCCCCCAACACCTCCGCTGCGGGGGAGCAAGGTGACTTTGTCGACCCGGTCTGCCTCGGGTAAGAGAGCAGCAACAAGGGCATGGCCAATTTCGTGATAGGCGATCAGCCGTTTTTGGGCACTGTCCTGCAGGGGAGCTGCAGCCAACCCCATCGTGATCCTCTCGAGGGCCGCTTCGATGTGACGATCGTTGATGGCCGTTTCCCCTTGCCGCGCAGTGAGGATCGCTGCCTCATTCAGCAGATTGGCGAGATCGGCACCGGAGAACCCTGGCGTTCGCTGGGCCCAGTCATTCAGAGACACCTCTTCCGCCAGAGGACGTGTCCGGGCGTGAACCGAAAGGATGTCGCAACGGCCCTGTCGATCCGGAAGGCCAACCTGAATGCGACGGTCAAATCGACCAGGCCGCGTCAGGGCTGCATCCAAGACATCGACGCGGTTGGTGGCCGCCAGCAGGATCACGCCTGAGTTCTCAGCAAACCCGTCCATTTCGGTGAGCAGCTGATTCAGGGTCTGCTCGCGTTCGTCATTGCCACCCCCGATGCCGGCTCCCCGCTGACGACCGACCGCATCGATCTCATCGATGAACACGATGCAAGGAGCTTTCTCCTTGGCCTGTTTGAACAGGTCGCGCACGCGGCTGGCACCCACGCCGACAAACAGTTCGACGAATTCTGAGGCTGAGATCGAAAAGAACGGCACGCCGGCTTCGCCGGCAATGGCTCGGGCCAACAGAGTTTTTCCAGTCCCCGGTGGGCCGATCAACAACACACCTTTGGGGATCCGTGCACCCAGTCGGATAAAGGCCTCCGGCTGTTTGAGGAAGGTGACGACCTCCTCCAGTTCCTGCTTGGCATCGCTGATTCCGGCGACATCCTCAAAGCGGACGGAGAGATCCTCCTGGGACTTGACGCGGGGTTTGCTGCGGGCGAAGCCAAAGGCACGGTTGGCCACCTGCGCCGAACGCCGCAATAGGACGCTCAACCCCACGATCAGAAGCAGGATCAGCCCCAGATTCACCACCAGTCCGGCCATGGCGTCATCGCCACGGGTGTCCTTGACCGTGAGCGGTGTTCCGGACGATTCAGCACTTCTCAGAATCTGTTGATCGTTGGCGAACACTGGGACCTGAATGTTCTGCCCATCGGGGTAGGTCACACGGACCTCACGCTTGCTTGGGATCAATTCGAGGGATTGGACCTCCCCAGCATTGATCTGTTCAAGCAGCGTTGAATAATCAGGTGGTTCCGGCTGGCTGAAAGCACGAAACAACGGTTTGGGCTGAGTGGATTCCTCAGAGTTGGTTGAACCTGAACTCACGACAAAACCGATCTGAATCAAGGCTAGCGATTTGACGCAAGGGAACTCCAGACGAGATGATCACTGTTTGGAACTCAATCAGCCTCAATGGCCGTACCGAAGAAGAAAACATCCAAGGCGAAGCGCAATCAACGCCACGCCACTTGGAAGGCCAAGGCTGCCGTTGCTGCTGAGCGTGCCATGTCCATCGGCAAGTCGGTGCTGAGCGGCCGCGCCCAGGGCTTTGTTTATCCCGTGAGCGAGACCGAAGAGAGCGAATCCTGATCATGGTGCGACCCGGATGCGTCGGAAGCGTCGTTCCGGGTCGAGATCAATCACAACCGACGCCTGATTCAGCGCGTATGACGTCGCTGGAATGGCGGTCTGAATCATGCGGATGAACGCAGTCACAGCCGACTCTGAGAGTCCTGGACCGCGTTCTTTTTGCTGTGTCATCTCCTGCTGACGTTTCCAGCGCTCGGGAGCGTTGAAATCCGTCGCTGCGAGTTGCCAGAGCGTGTCGAACTGATCCCAGATCGGTTGGTATCGCGACAGTTCGGTTTGCACCCTTCGCCGGAAGCTCAATTCAGCGGCGGTCAACGGTGCGCTGAGGTGATCACTGCCACCACTGAGATCCTGGTTGGTCTGGAGGGGGGAACAGCCGAGAAACCAACCCTCGACCAGCAGAACATCAGCATCGCAGTTGCTGGAGCCGCAACGATCGCCACGTCCACCGCGCAGGGCCTTGTCGAATCGGGGCATCAAGACGGTCTCCCCTTGCTTCCAACGGGACAGACAGTCGGCCATCAGTTGGATGTCATGGCTTCCGGGAAGTGCACGCGGAACACCCCAGGGATTGCCGGCCATGGCGAGATCCATCTGCTCTGCCGGCAGGTAGAAATCGTCGATGGAGATCACCTGGATCGAGTCGCCAAGTTCGGTGGCCGCCGCCTGTAACCAGTTCCCGAATGTTGTTTTGCCGCATCCAGGGAGGGCATTCAGACCGATCAGGAGACGGTCCGAGGCATGGATGGCCTGTTCGGCTTGGCTGAGCAGAGGAAGGCCCAGACACCAGAGCCAATCGGATTCCGTCCCTGGCGCCCACTGATCCGCTGCTAAGGCCTGGGCGCGGCGATCCAACCACTGCTGTTGCCAGCGGGTGAGTGTGGTTCCGGTCAAGGCTTCGATCAACGCGGGTAAGCCTGGAACCGGTGGTGATTTCGGCCACATCTCAGGAGCCAAGTTTGAACGCCTCCAAGACAACCCCATAAATCAAGCCGAGACGGAACAAATCCAGGCACTGCCAGACCAAAGGCACGGGCTGCTGTTTGATCTGATCCCGTGCGCGCACCATCAATTCGCACAATCCCAGCAGGGTGAGGGCACTGAGGATGCGACTCCCGAACAA
Source organism: Parasynechococcus sp. (assembly GCF_042954325.1). Lineage (GTDB taxonomy): Bacteria > Cyanobacteriota > Cyanobacteriia > PCC-6307 > Cyanobiaceae > Parasynechococcus. The sequence goes on from NZ_JBGKDS010000002.1 coordinate 24,007, forward strand.
TCCACCGACCTGTTCAAGAAGATTGCTGGCCGCAAAAAATCCGGTCAGGATCGCCAGAAGAGCCCAGGCCCGTGGCCACCAGGGCCCGGTCAGCAGGGGACGCCACTGGTCGCCCAGCTCACGCTCCACCCGAGCCAACCGCGTGCGTTGCCGTGATGGCATCGGGATTCAGCCTCCTTCCAGCAGAGCCTGTAGATACTTCACCGTCACGACGCCCTCTGTGCAAGCGGGGCCAGCGATGACCGTGCTGGTGTGGTCGGGGTCACCCAGATGATTCAGAACGGCCACCGCTTCGCCATACCTGGCCGGTAGCCCTGTTTCCCAGGGCGATGGTGTCAGCAGGCAGGCCAGCCCCGCTGCGCGGGCTGATTCAAGACCCGCGAGGGAATCCTCAATGGCCAGGGCATGAGTCGGTTCGACCGCCGCACGTTTGATGGCCAGTTGATAGAGATCCGGCGCAGGTTTTCCCCGTTGAACATCGTCAGCGGTGACGATTCCGCTGAACCAGTCCTGTTCATCGCGGCTCGCCGCCAGAAGGGCGTTCACGGAGGCACGGCCACTGGAGGTGACGATCCAGCTCGCGATGCCTGCGCTCTTCAGTGCGTGGAGCAATCGGCGCACACCGGGTCGCCACCCGACATGGCCCGCAGCGATCCGTTCGCCGTAGTGAATCCGTTTGCGTTCGCGCAGTTGCTCGAGCAGTTCGTCGCTGATCGGATGCCCAACCTCCTGGCAGGCCTGTTGAACACGCCGCAGCCCCCCTGGGATCTCGAGCCGTCTGGCGTACTCCTCACGATTCCAGTGAAAGGGCAGGCCCAGCTCTTGGAATGCACGGTTGAAGGCCGGTCGATGGCCATCCATCTCCGTATCGGCGAGGGTTCCGTCGACATCCCAGAACACGACATTCAGCATCTGCATCCCTCCCTCAGCGTCCAGACCGGGCACCATGCTGATGCAACCTCGCCTTGATGCGCTCTGGTGCCTGTGTCCATCCGACGCTGGAGCTGGTCTCTGCCGGACGTGGTGTCTGCGGATCCGTTGTCTGGTCTTGACTTACCACTGGCGCTCCGCTGTCTGCTCCAACGCAGGGGGTTCACCACTGAGCAGGCAGCGGAGGCCATGCTCAATCCGGTGGATCTCCCGGACCCTGCAGACCATTTTCCCGACCTTGAACAGGCCCTGATCCGTCTCGAGCGCAGCTGCCGGATGGGAGAAGCGGTGGCCATCTGCGGTGATTACGACGCGGATGGAATGACCAGCACCGCCCTGCTGCTTCGGGCCTTGACGGCGTTGGGCGCCCAACCGATCCCAGCGATTCCCTCCCGGATGGAGGACGGGTATGGCTTGAACAGCGGCATGGTCGAAACCCTGAATGACCAGGGAATCCGTGTGTTGGTGACGGTCGACAACGGGGTGGCTGCTGAAGAAGCTCTTCTCTGCGCTGCTCGTCTTGGCCTCGAAGTGATCGTCACGGACCATCACGCCATTCCGCCCCAGCCGGCACCGATGACGGCCCTGATTCATCCCCAGACCACACCGGAGGGCTCCCCCTACCGGGGTCTGGCGGGAGTGGGGCTGGCCTTTGTCGTGGCCCATGCCCTGGCGGAACGTCTGGGGCAACCGGACGCGATCCTGGCGGCACGGGACCTGTTCTGTATCGGAACCGTGGCCGACATGGCCCCGTTGCTTGGGGCGAACCGCCGCTGGCTGATCGATGGCCTGCAGACGCTCCATCGCAGCCCGTGTGCCGGTGTTCAGGCCCTTCAACGTCTCGCTGGGCTGGGCGACAAGCCGTTGAGTGCGGAGGACATTGGCTTTCAGTTGGCACCGCGGATTAATGCCGTGGGGCGGCTTGGGGATCCTGAGCTTGTCGTTGACCTGCTGACCGCGACCGACAACGACGCAGCAATGGCCCTTGCGCGCCAGTGCGATGACTTCAACCGTCAGAGACGGGAACTCTGCGATGCCATTGAGGCGGAAGCAACGGCCTTGGTGGAGGCCGATCAAGGGGAGCTTCCACCGTTTTTGTTGTTGGCTCAGGGCCATTGGCACCACGGTGTGATCGGAATCGTGGCGGCCCGACTGATGGATCGTTTCCATCGGCCTGCGGCGTTGCTCGCTGGCGAGGGCAACGGCCGTTTACGGGCATCGGTGCGTGCTCCGGCAGGGTTCGCTGTGGATCAAGCCCTCCAGGCCTGTGCCGAACATCTGGATCGTTTTGGGGGGCATCCGGCGGCAGGTGGCTTCACGGTTGAGGCCACCAAGGTGAGTGCCTTGCATGAGCAGCTCAACGGGCTAGCGGCGCAGTGGCTTGCGTCCCAGGGAGATGGCATTCCAGTGATGCCCGATGCCCTGCTCAACCTTGAGCAGATCAATTGGGACTTTTGGAATCAACTCAAACGGCTGGAGCCTTTTGGGATTGGACATCCCACCCCGTTGTTCTGGTCGCGGGACTGTGAGGTGGTGCAGTCACGGATCGTGACCGGTGGCCACCTGTCGCTCATGGTTCAACAGGGCTCGGTGCAGAGACGCGGTATCTCCTGGCGATGGGATCCCTCCCATCCCGTACCGGAGCGTTGCGATCTGGCCTACCGGATCAATGAAAACAGCTGGAAAGGTGAACGGCGGCTCCAGCTGGATGTCAAAGCCATCCGACATCACAGCAGTCGGGTGAGCCTTCGCCTTGGCCCGCGCCACTATCTGGCCGAGAGAACATCAGCCGGTGATGTTCTGCTCAGCAACGAGGCCGGAGAAACCCTCTCCAGCCTTCAATCCACGGTGGGAGCAGATCAACGTCTCCAGCATCCCTCGGTGATTCGCTTGATGGATCAGGCACGGCTCGGGCTTGGATTAACCCCGTGACGGCCGCTCCGGATGAGGCTTCAGAGTGCGCCGCGGCGGTAGAAGAGGATGAAGATCACAGCGGGGCCAGCCAGGGTGATCAGCGCAAGGGCGGCAAAGTTGGCGATCAGGTGGAAGTCGATGCCCATGGGTGAAAAGCGCTGCTCAAGATGGAATTGTCGGTCAGGCTACGAGCCTTGCCAACCCCGCCGGATCACCGCACCCAATCACTGTGACGGCTTGTCACAGCACCAGCCATGAGTTCGAAGGGTCAGAAGTGGCATTGCATTCAGCAGTGCGGTGCCTGTTGCCGGCTGTGTCCCGATGAACGCCAAGAGGCCTTGGAGGCCCTCTCCCCCGACCAACAGCAGCAATACCTGTCCATGGTGGGAGACGACGGTTGGTGCATCCATTACGACAGCGGTGGCCGCCGTTGCCGGATCTATGAGCAGCGCCCTGTGTTTTGTCGGGTGAGTGCCCTCGGGGATCTGTTTGATTTGGCTGAGGACGAATTCGATTCCTTCGCCATTGCCTGCTGTCAGCAGCAGATCCGATCGAATTACGGCGGCCGCAGTGACGTCATGCGTAAGTTCAACCGTTCCATCCGTCAGGCCGGCACTCTCTGATGACCGACTCCGGGGCCGACCAGCGTCCTGCGTTCACCACCGTTCTGTTCAGCACCTTCACCACGGTGTTCGTTGCTGAACTCGGCGATAAGACCCAGCTCGCCACCTTGTTGCTCTCCGCCCAGTCCGGTTCCCCCTGGCTGGTTTTTGTCGGCGCTGCGACCGCCTTGATTGCATCAAGCCTGGTGGGCGTTCTGGTGGGCCGCTGGCTCTCCCAGGTGCTGTCCCCGGAGCGATTGGAGCTGATGGCTGGTGTGCTGATGGTTGGACTCGGCCTTTGGTTGGGGTTCCAGGCGTGTCAGTCACTGCTGCAAACACCCGTTGGAGCTTGATGGATGGATGTACCTCTGCTGTTATCGACGTTTCTGACGGTGTTTCTCGCCGAACTCGGCGATAAAACACAGTTGGCCACGGTGGCGTTGAGTGGCACCTCCAATCGACCGTTGGCCGTTTTCCTCGGATCGTCATCGGCCCTGGTGCTGGCCAGTCTGATTGGTGCTTTGGCCGGTGGATCCGTCGCCAATTTCATTCGAACGGACCTGCTGCAGCTGATTGCCTCCGCCGGATTTCTGGTGATTGGTGGTCGTTTGCTTTGGCCCCTTTTGACGTCTGAGTCAGAGGCGCAGATCAGCGTTGAATCCAAACCGGACGAAAGTTCAACACGCTGACTTCTAAACTCAGGGTGGTGCCGAGTGTTCTGCACGATTTCCGCTGCGTCCGTCGTGTCGCTCTGACACCCCTCTCCCCCGACCTTGGAGGTCGGTTTCACCGCCTGTCCCGATGAAATTCAACGTTGCCGATCTGATTGATCAGCTCAACACCGACACACCGGTTGAGCCGGCAACCCTGGCCAAGTCACTCAAGCTCACCAATAAAGCGGACAAGCAGAGCCTGGAGTTGGCTCTGGATGCCCTGGTGCGTCTTCAGGTCGTCGAACGCGATGACAATGCAGGCCTGTTGCGTGTCGATCAAGACGATTTGATCGAAGCCCGGCTGCGTTGCAGCAGCAAAGGGTTCTGTTTCGCCATTCGCGATGACGGGGGCGATGACATTTACATCCGAGACCACCAGCTCAACCACGCCTGGAACGGCGATCGCGTGTTGGTGCGGGTCACGAGGGAAGGGGGTCGCCGTCGCTCGCCGGAAGGGGGCGTTCAATGCATTCTCGAGCGGGCCACAACCTCCTTGCTCGGACAGGTGGAACGGCAGGACGATCAGGTGGTGGCGATTCCCCTGGATGATCGGCTGCTCGCCAACATCCAGCTGCCGGATGAGGATGCTCAGTACGTCCAAGAGGACACGGTCGCGGCGGTCGTGGAAGTTCAGCTGGACCGCTATCCAGTGGCTCAGTTCTCTGCCGCGGGTCATGTCGCGCGACAGCTGCCGTTGAACGGTGGTCCGGCGGCCGATCGCGACCTGCTGCTGACCAAAGCAGGCTTCCATCAACCCGCCCCTCAACCGCGGGCTGCAGCCAAAAGCCCTGCGGCTAAGGGCCGCACCGATCTGACCGATCAGCCCTGTGTGCTGCTGCGCAGTTGGCAAGGCGTGGAGGCCCCCTCGTTGCCTGCGGTGCACGTGGTTCCCCATGCCGGAGGTAGCCGCCTTTGGATCCATGCACCCGCCGTTGCCGAACGGGTTGGCACCGGAAGTGCCGTCGATCAATGGTTAAAGGACCGGGGTGAAGCCCTTTGCTTGGGTCAGAGCTGGCAGCCGCTGTTGTCGTCAGCGCTTGTCAAGGCTTCTGCCCTGAAGCCCGGCACCACCTCAGAGGCCGTCAGTGTGCGTCTGGACATTGATGCCGATGGTGAACTCGTCGATTGGGAGTTCATGCTCAGCACGGTTCAGCCCGTGGCAGAAGTCAATCCCTCCCACCTGGAGGCGCTCGCCAACCGCAAGCCCAAATCGCGAACCGTTCCGGCTGCGTTGAAGGGAATCAAAGATCAGCTCCCCCAGCTGGAGACCCTGCAGTTCTGCGCACGCACACTGCAGGATCGCGATCGACGTCAGGGCATGATCCAGCTCGATCTGTCCCTACCGCAGATCGACGAACTCGGTGATTTGATCTGGGCTGATCCGTCCGGCCGTCGTCAGCGTTGGTACGACGCCATCAACCCCGTTGATCCCCAGTCTTGGTTGCAACCGTTGTTGCGGGCTGCTGACCGTGCCTGGGGACTCCATGCCCAGGCGTTCAAGCTGCCAGGTCTCACGATCACGGCGCCTGAGCCCGATGCATCGACCCTCAACGATGTAGCCAAAACGGCCATTGCCCTGGATCTTCCCCTCGAACTCGATGACGAAGGCAGTCCTTCGGCGACGGAGCTGCTGGCGGCGTTTGACGCTGCACCGCAACGACGCGTTCTTGAACAACAACTGAGTCAGGCCTTGACCGAGCCAACCATCGAGGTGCTGGTGGGCAACCTGTCTGAGGACACCGTCTCGGACGAGCCGGGGGACGAGGACAGCGAAGCACTGGCGTCCCCACCGGGAGTGGTTCCCTGGTGCTGCGCCACGCTCCATGCCACGGATCTGATCAACCAGCAGGTGCTCGTTGGCCTGCTTCAGGACGGCAAAGATCGTCCCAGCGTTCGCCAGAAAGACCGTTTGAATCTGGGTTGCAAAGGTGCAGACGCCAAGCTGACCTGGGCTTTGCTGAGTTCATCGGCCAGCGACAAACTGGTGGCGTTGAGTTCGGAACGGATCAGCCAGCGTCTGAACAGCCGTCATCGCCAGGCCCAGGACCTGCATCGCGATCTGATTGCCATGGTTCAGGCCCGATTTGCTGAGCCGTTGTTGAACACAGAGATCGAGGGATGCATCAGTGGCGTCCAGAGCTACGGCTTTTTTGTGGAGATTCCGCCGTCCCAGGTGGAAGGTCTCGTTCACGTCAGCTCGCTCAGCGACGATTGGTACGAGTACCGATCCCGCCAGAACCGTCTGGTCGGCCGCAAAAACCGACGGGTTTATCAGTTGGGTGATCCCGTCACGGTGCGCGTCACCAAGGTGGATGTCCTGCGCAATCAGATTGATCTGGATGTGATCACCCAACCCCAGGACGACCACGATCAAGGCGCCGCTGAGGATGAGCAGACGCCTTTGCCCGTCACGGTGAGCTTGGACTGACATGCATCCCTATGTTCTGGCCGTCACGGGAGCGTCAGCACAACCGCTGGCGGAACGGGCTTTATTGCGGCTGTTGGAGCGTGACCGTTCGGTTCATCTGATCCTGAGCCGCGGAGCCCACGAAGTTTTCCGTGCCGAACAGGGCCTGTCCGTGCCTGTGGAGCCCGAGCAGCAGGAACGCTTCTGGCGGGATCGTTTGCAGGTGGACCGCGGAACGCTGCAATGTCATCGCTGGAACGATCAAGCCGCTTCGATCGCCAGTGGCAGCTATCGCACCAAGGCGATGGTGATTGTTCCCTGCAGCATGGGCACGGTGGGCCGGATCAATGCCGGCATTGCGATGGACCTGATTGAGCGCTGCGCGGATGTCCATCTCAAGGAACGTCGGCCGCTGGTGATCGCACCCCGCGAAATGCCGTTCAACTTGATCCACCTGCGCAACCTCACCGCATTGGCCGAAGCCGGCGCCACGATTGCCGCGCCGATCCCCGCCTGGTATTCCCAACCGCAATCCCTTGATGAGATGGTCGATTTCCTTGTGATTCGTCTTTTTGATGGTCTGGAGGACGATTTGGCTCCCCTTCGTCGCTGGACAGGCCCGATCACATGACCCGGATCCAACGCCTGCTGTTGATCCCTTGCCTGGCTCCGCTGGTGTTGGTTCTGCTGGTCTCTGTTGTGCAGGACCGACGGCCGCAGCGGCTCAATCTTTTGTTGTGGACCAGTCCGGCGTTGCCCATTGGCGCCTGGACGGCGATGGCCTCCTTGACCGGTGCTGGGCTGAGCGTGGGTGGTGTTCTCCTGCTGCGTTCATCGGGGCCAAGTTTGCGCCGCACCCAGCGGTTTCATCCCGGCAACGTTGAGTCCAGTTCGGGGCCTGCGTCGTTCGATGCTGAGCGGAGGCCAGAACCGCGCCAGGCCATGCCGGAGCGGGATATCCGTGACCCGGCTCCGACCGTTGCGGTCGCTTATCGCGTCGTCCAACGGCCGTCATCGGCGCCCCAGCCCAAACCATCACCCGCCGCAGCCTCCAGACCCCCCGTCCACGAATCCGACGAACAATGGGGAGAGGATCCAGATCAAGACTGGTGATCAAGCCCCTGGTCTGCTTACAGTTCCCGCAGTCATTCGAGTCCGGTGAGCGAGACACCAGCTGCTAAGCCTTCAGACGCCAAACCGGAGGCGGCCGAAAAACCTGCAGCCAAACCCAAGCCGCCCAAACCGGAGGACAAGCCGTTCCCGGAATTCATCGACACGCTGTTCGTTCCGGCTGTGGCCAAGCAGTTGGCTGAACACGGCATCACCGCTGATCGGTTGGAACGTGTCGAGGCGGAACGGCCTGTGGTGGGAGGAAGCTGTCCGATGGTGATCGGTGAACTTCCCGGCGGTCGCCGCTTTTGGGTGTGTTTCGCCTCGGAGAACATCAACAGCAGCAAGTTGATCGCTCTGGCAGATCCCGGGAGTGAAGCCACATTGCTTGAATCATTCCTGATCGATGAGAAGCGGATGTCCCTGGCGTTGCTGGTCTCAAGGCTTCTCCAGCGGCTGAATGGTCAGAAATGGTTGGGAGGGAACTGATCCCAACAGCAACAAAGACCTCGGTCGCAGGCTGACGCCGCCTACATTGGCAGCACCGCGAGACTCGGAACTGATGGTCCCCCCTACAGCCGTGGCCGATCAGACTGCTGATAATGCAGTTGCCGTCAAGGAGCCCGTCAAGGACACAATCCTGACGCCACGCTTCTACACGACTGACTTCGAAGCCATGGCTGCCATGGATCTTCGTCCCAACGAAGCTGAGTTGGAAGCCATCTGCGAAGAGTTCCGCAAGGATTACAACCGCCATCACTTCGTCCGCAACGACGAATTTGATGGCGCTGCCGACAAGCTTGATCCCGAAACCCGCAAGGTGTTCGTTGAGTTTCTTGAGCAGAGCTGCACGTCGGAGTTCTCCGGTTTTCTGCTTTACAAGGAGCTGAGCCGTCGCATCAAGCAGAAGAACCCTCTGCTGGCTGAATGCTTCGCACACATGGCCCGCGATGAGGCCCGCCACGCCGGCTTCCTCAACAAGGCGATGAGCGATTTCGGGATGCAGCTGGATCTCGGCTTCCTGACGGCCAATAAGGACTACACCTTCTTCAAGCCGAAATTCATCTTCTACGCCACCTATCTCTCCGAGAAGATTGGCTACTGGCGCTATATCGCCATTTTCCGTCACCTCGAGAAGAATCCCGACAGCAAGATTTTCCCAATCTTCAACTTCTTCGAGAACTGGTGTCAGGACGAAAACCGCCACGGTGATTTCTTTGACGCCCTGATGAAGGCTCAGCCGGACACCGTGCGTGGTCCGATCTCCAAACTGTGGTGTCGTTTCTTCCTGCTGGCGGTGTTCGCCACGATGTATGTGCGTGATGTGGCTCGTAAGGAGTTTTACGAGGCTCTGGGGCTGGACGCACGCACCTACGACCGGATGGTGATCGAGAAGACCAACGAGACCTCCGCCCGTGTGTTTCCCGTGGTTCTGGATGTCAAGAGCGAGAAGTTCTGGACCCGCCTTGAGCGGCTGGTTGATAACAACGCTGCCCTCGATGCCGCCGATGCCAGCGACGCGATTGCTCCGGTGAAGCTGCTTCGCAAGTTGCCCTTCTGGATCGGTAACGGCGCTGAAATGGCCAAGCTGTTCCTGATGTCACCGATTGACAGCAGCAAGTACCAGCCAGCGGTCCGCTGATTGTTCGCATCGTCACATCTGATTGAGGAGAATTCTTGACTGACGCGTTTTCGAATCAATGGAGAGATCTGCTTGAGACTCTCCTCAATCGCGGATCTTCAGCCGGGGCCGATCTTGTTGAGGTGTTCATGGAGCGGACCGATCACCTCGGTCTGCTTGCCGAACAGGACATCATCACCAGTGTGAATCCGTCGTTTGCCCGTGGTGCAGGCCTTCGTGTCTTTCGGAATGGACGCGATGGTTTTGTCAGCACCAATGATCTGACGTCGGCAGGTTTAACCCGGGCGCTCGATCAGGCTCTGGCCATGCTCGGCCTCACCCCTGAGTCGTTGTCGGTCGGCCATCGCTTCGATGGTCTGCAGGCCCTCACCGATCACGGCCTGAGCAAGCAATCGTGGCTTGATCGCTGCCCATCGATGTCCGATGCCGGTGAGACGCTGCTCAAGGGCACCATGCAGCTCGACCGCCTTGGTCAACACCTTCAGGTCAGACGTGGCAGCTACGCCCGCGATTGGCAGGAAGTGATGGTGGCCGCCAGTGATGGCACGTTTGCTCGGGACATCCGCCTGCATCAGTCCACTGGCCTGTCTGTGCTTGCCGCAGATGGCGACCATCGCTCCAGTGTTGGCCGTCGTTATGGCAGTACGGATCGTCCCGACGACCTCAGCAACTGGAACACCGAAGCGAGCGCGTCAGAGGTTTGCGACAGCGCCGGTCGGATGCTCCGCGCCGATTACGTCGATGCCGGTCAGATGCCTGCTGTCCTGGCCAACCGCTTCGGTGGGGTGATCTTCCACGAAGCCTGTGGTCACCTGTTGGAAACAACACAGATCGAGCGGGGGACGACACCCTTCGCCGACAAAGTCGGTGAATCCATTGCTCATTCAGCTGTGACTGCGATCGATGAAGGCCTCAGTGGAGGTGCCTTTGGTTCGTTGTCCATGGATGACGAGGGCATGGAGCCCGAACGCACGGTGCTGATCGAAAAGGGTGTTCTGAAGCGTTTCATCAGCGACCGTGCCGGTGAACTGCGGACCGGTCACAAACGCACCGGCAGCGGCCGGCGTCAGAGCCATGCGTTCGCAGCGGCGAGTCGGATGCGCAACACCTACATCGATGCGGGTCCCCATACACCGGAGGAGTTGATCAGCTCCGTGGATCAAGGCCTGTATTGCAAGGCAATGGGCGGCGGGAGTGTCGGTCCGACGGGTCAGTTCAATTTTTCTGTGGAGGAAGGGTATTTGATCGAGAACGGTGTTCTGACCAAACCCGTCAAGGGGGCGACCTTGATTGGTGATGCCAAGGAAGTCATGCCGCGAATCTCCATGTGCGCCAATGACCTCGAGTTAGCCGCCGGTTTCTGCGGTTCCGTCAGCGGCAGTGTGTTCGTCACCGTTGGCCAGCCGCACATCAAGGTGGATTCGATCACCGTGGGGGGGCGTTGACGATGTCGAACAACACCCTGAACGCCAACGCGCTCCGCGATCGTCTCCAAACCCTCGCCACACGCGAGGGAATCCGGCACTGGGATCTCGGTGCGGCCTGCAGCGACGACTGTTCCGTGCAGGTTGACCGTGGCGAAGCCAAACAAATGAAGGCCGCGCAGCGGAGTTCCATCACCGTTCGGGTGTGGAACAGCGATGGGCTGGTGGGCATCACCAGTACCACCGACCTGTCGGACAGTGGCTTGGAGCAGGCGTTGGTGGGGGCCCATCAAGCCACGGCCTTCGGAAATCCCAACGACATTCCGCAGTTCTCTCCACTGGCGACGGCACCATTGCCCGAGTTGGATCGTCCACTCCAGCCTCAGCAAGGCATCCTTCCGCTGCTCAAGACCTTGCGTGAAGCCGAGGCGGAGTTGTTGTCCCGCCATGACGCCATCCAGACCGTTCCTTACAACGGTTTTGCTGAATCGCTGTCCCAAAGCCTTTATCTGAACAGTGATGGCGCGCTTCGCGAAATGGAGCGCACCCAAGCCAGCCTTTATCTCTATGCCCGGGCTGAACAAGAGGGCCGCAAGCCGCGCAGTGGTGGTGCGGTCCGTCTTGGCCTCGGAAGCCATGGGCTCGATGTTGAAGGTTGCATCAGCGAGGCGGTGGAACGCACCGTGAGTCATCTCGCCTATCAACCGATTGAAACCGGCAGCTATCGCGTCTGTTTCAAGCCAGAGGCCTTCCTCTCCTTGATGGGTGCCTTTAGCAGCATGTTCAATGCCCGATCAGTGCTGGATGGTGTCAGCCTCAGCAACCGTGAGTCGATTGGGGACCGCATTGCGGTGCCGTTCCTGTCGCTCCACGACAACGGTCTTCACCCAGGCCATGTCAGTGCATCGGCCTTTGATGGTGAAGGCACTCCCACCCGGCGCCTGTGCTTGGTCGATGGTGGAGATCTCACGAGTTTCCTCCACTCCGAGGCCACCGCTCGAGCCTTTGGTGTCCAGCCCACCGGCCATGCCGGCCTCGGCGCCAAGGTGTCGGTTGGTCCCGACTGGTTTGAGGTCTCGACCAAGGCTGGAGCCACCAGCGGTAGTTCCCTTGACCACCGCAGTGAGCGGGACCCCTTCGTGTTGATCGAAGATCTCTCCGCCTTGCATGCAGGTGTGAAGGCCACCCAGGGATCGTTCTCCCTTCCCTTCGATGGTTGGCTGGTGAAAGGCGGTGAACGTATTTCCGTGGAAGCAGCGACTGTGGCCGGCGATATCCGCACGTTGCTGAACAGCATCGTCCACCTCGAAGCGGAAGCTGAAGTCACTCCCCGTGGTGTCTGTCCCCATGTCTGGGTCGACGCCCTGTCCATCACCGGCGAAGCCTGAGCAACGGTTCATCGTGAAAATCCTTTACTGGGGAACACCGGCCTATGCGGTCCCCACCCTGTCTGCCTTGCATGCAGCGGGCCATTCCATTGTTGGGGTGGTGACCCAACCCGATCGTCGTCGCGGTCGTGGGAAGCAATTGATGCCCTCGCCCGTCAAGGAACGGGCCCTGGAACTCGGCGTTCCTGTCTTTACGCCGGAACGGATCAAACGGGATATGGACTGTCAGAACCAGTTGGCGTCGCTCGGCGCTGATCTGTCTGTGGTCGTTGCCTTTGGTCAGATCCTGCCTGCTTCAGTTCTCGATCAACCACCGTTGGGCTGTTGGAACGGTCATGGTTCATTGCTGCCCCGTTGGCGGGGCGCTGGCCCAATTCAGTGGTCGATCTTGAGCGGCGATGCAGAGACCGGCGTTGGAATCATGGCGATGGAGGAAGGGCTCGACACCGGCCCGGTCTTGCTGGAGCGGAGCCTCTCCATCGGTTTGCTCGAGAATGCAGCTCAGCTCGGTGAGCGCCTCAGTGCACTGACGGCGGAGCTGATGGTCGAGGCCATGCCTCGCATCGAGGCAGCGGGTCAAGGTCCGCACGAGCAACGGCTTGCACGGCTTGGTGTTCGTGTTCAAAGCGAGGACAGTTGCTACGCCCGGATGCTGACCAAAGAGGATTTCGTCATCGATTGGACGCAGTCCGCCCTGGCGATTCATCGCCGTGTCATGGGCTTGTATCCAGGTGCGATGACCCATTGGCGGGGCAAGCGTTTGAAACTGTTGGCGACGGAGCCGTTGATTGAACGACTGGCTGATCAACTGTCGGCTGAGGCCCGGGCCTTGGTGGGCCGATGGCCCACCGGTGGTCATCCTGCCGGTGTTGTGCTCGATCAGATCCAGGATGTCGGTGTGGTTGTGAGCAGTTCCGGTTGTCCGTTGCTGATCCGCGAAGCCCAACTGGAAGGCAAATCCCGCAGCTACGGACAAACGTTGATTCAGCAGCTCGCCCCTCAACCTGGGCTGAGTTTGACGGCGTCCTGATTTTCTGGCGTTTCGAGCCCGCACGAATTCAGTTGGGCCTGGCTCATTCTTCGGTGTAAAGCATCCGTGCTTGAGCCCAGACCCGATCCAGGTCTTGATCGGAGAGCTGCAAGGCTTCTGGATGCAGTTGTCTCAACCAGTCGCGCCGATGCTTCAGGTTGTCCTTTGAAAAAAAGGAGTCCTGCGAAGCCAGCACCCGGAATTTGAGGAACTCCAGCAAACGGGCACGAAGCCGAATCCCATCAATGAGCTGCAACCGTTGTCGCTGATCGTTCAGCGACACCACGGATCCGCTGGTCAGTCCACTGCGAAAAGGTGACATCACCTCCAGCATCGACGGAGGCTGCCAATGACGTTGCTTTGTTTCGGGATGGGGTCGATACACCCAAGCGGGTGTGGCCACGTTTTCAACGATCAGCTCGATACGCCAGAACGAAAATGTTTCCGGCGGATGGTGATCACTCCAGTCGACGTCCACAAAAGTGTGATCAGGATCGCGAAGTACCAGCTCCATCGGGGCCACACTCACATTGAGTGTGCCGTCAAAACAGTCGGAGAGATCCAGGCCGAGCTGTTGGAAAAACGGACGTTGCAACGCAATGGTCCCTGCGGGATAGGGCGAGTCACTTGCACGGCCAGAGGCCACACCATGGCCAGGAATCACAGTGCCCTTGATGTGTTGAATCGGCATTGAATTCAGCGCGGCTCGCGATGACTGCATCGTTCACAGGGCCCCTCCGGCCAGACCGCGCAACGGAGCAACGGACTGAGGGCATTGAAGCGACAGTCGGGATCGCCAATGACCCAGCCATGCCGCCATCGAATTGCATCGTTCGGTTGGCGTTGGGGTTTCACCATCAGTGAAACGGAGGCGATCTGATAGCGGCCGTTTCGAAGCTTGTAGCGATGGCGCCGCTGCATCACGAGAAAGGAGCGCCCCTTGAGTTCCACCCAGCGACCAGGGTGGGGAGGGTCGTCCAGCTCGAGACGGTCGAGCAACGCATCGCTGCCGGCTTGGCGAAGTTCAACCAACATGATTGACCTCTGCCGGCTCGATCTCATCTTTGAGCGAAAGGCCCCACCAGAACACCGCGCCAACAACGAGAAGTGTGAGCCAATCGGGTTGGCTCAACATGGGCCAAAGCACGTGAATGATCAGACGCAAGGCAACAAAGGCCACGGCCAGGAAGCCCGCCGTTTCCAGCCGCGGGTAGATGTCCAACCAACGGATGAACAGTCCGGAGGTGAAGCGCAAAGCAATGATGCCAATGATGGCCCCGGTACCGATCAACAGAATCTGATCACTCACAGCAACGGCTGCCGCAACGCTGTCAATCGAGAAGGCCAGGTCTGTAAACGCCAGCAGAACGACCGTGCGCAGGAGCGAGCGCGGCTCCTTGGAGCTGGTTGTGCTCAGCTCGTCGCTGTCGGGGTTTTGCCGGTTGTTCAGATGATCGATGAACAGCCACAGCAGATAGGCCGCCGCCAGCAATTGCACCCAAATGTTCTGAAGGACCCACTGCGCCACAACGATCAATCCCAACCGCAGCACCAATGCCAACCCGATGCCGATGTTCAGTGCCAGACGTTCCTGTTCTGGCTGCTGACCGCTCCGGGCAATGGCGGCGAGTGCTACAGCATTATCTGCCGATAGAACAATTTCCAGAACAACCAGAACTGGAAGCAGGGTCAGGATTTCGCCCCATTGATCCGCACCATCAAAAACGTTGGAAAGGGAGGGCAGAGCTGTGAGGTCCATCACGACAGCCTAGAAAGTGCAGGCCTGCACTGAAGGGAATGCCAATCCGGGTTGAGCTCTGCCATGTGGATGGTGAACGGGCCGTGGTCCGTGCCAGTGAGTGGAGGAATGGTGAGGAGTTCTCCAGTGCGCTTGGTCAGGCCGCTTCGGCTGAAGAGGCCGAAGACCGGGCTCGCCAACGGTTGCAGCGTGATCAGGACACCGCCAACACGGTGACCGCACCGCTGCAAGTGGGGAAGCCTGAGCCGGCTCTAGCGGCCGTTCCAGCCGCTGCGCCAGTCAAACGTGCTGCCAAGCCAGATAGCGCTCCACCAGAAACGACTTCGGAGGCAGTTCTGCCTGAACCCGTTGCCTCTGCACCACCTTCGGAGGCACCCACCGATCCGGAGGATTGGAGTGAAGAATTGGCTGCCATCGACTTGGAAGTCCGGCGGCTTGGCTGGGATCGGGAGTTGGAGCGCGTCTACCTGGAACGAGCATTTGGCCATGGCAGTCGTCACCGCCTGACCCGTTACAGCGATCTGGTGGCCTATCTAAGGCAACTGAAGGGTCTTCCCGCGGGCGCACAGCCTGATTCGGCCCCAGTGCCCATTCGTCGGTCGGATTTACTTGAGCAGGGCAACAGGATGCTGGAGCAACTGGGTTGGTCATCGGACCAGGCTCGCGACTTTTTGAGCCAACAACTCAACGCGAATAGTCGTCAACACCTCAGTGACGAACAACTTCTGCAATTCAACATGCTGCTGGAAGAGCAGACGCTGAAGGTGTCGTAATGGCTGGAGTCTCGGCTGACGAGGACATCACGATGTCGTCAGTGACTTGTTTTTGATTAGGTCCTGAACCGCTGTTGGTCTGTTGCGTCAGACCGTGATGGAAGCCGACAGCATCGTCAGCTGGAATCAATCGCCGAGCCCAAGCGGTATTCGCCAACGGTTAGGGCGTAGTGCAATCAGCTTGGACTCGAAGATCTGAACAAATGGACATCGTGGCGGATGGCCAATGGTTGGCTCGTTGAATCGGCGTCACCGTCCTTTCAGGATGTTTTGATTCATTCAGGTGTCCGGGCTTTCTTCCCTGATCCGCCATAAAGAAAGACCGCAGGTAGTGCCGCTAAGGGGGTGGCTCCGACAAGAACCACAGAAAGCAAAAATCTCGGCAGTTCATCCAGGTTATTTGCGCTCACTGATGTTGCAGTCAATGGCAACAACAGCGCGATCCAAAGAAATAT
>NZ_JBGKDS010000003.1:0-11307 GCF_042954325.1 Parasynechococcus sp.
ACCCGGTGCACCCGCGTAGGTGAAGAAGTCGAACGTCATGTCAGACGGATAGGCGCTGGGCCACACCGGCAGCATGTCGTCCATACGGACGCGAGGGCCACCAACAACGGTGAAGTTCTCACCGATGGGGAAGCTGTAGTACAGACGGGCGATCTTGACGGTGTTGTTGGAGTCGAAGCCGTACTCCTGAGCAAACAGACCGTTGCCGCCATAGACGTTGTCCATGTTGCCCGAGCGCAGTCGGGTGTACAGGGTGTCCTTGCCGGTGAAGCTGGTCACCAGATTCAGCGCCAGGTTGTAGCTGAAGGAGGTGCCGCCGTTCAGGGCTTCAAACGCATCGCTGCCTTTGCCGTGGGCCTTGACAGCACCGAAGGCCCACTGGGTCACACCCTTGAGCTTGGTGGTGGTGGAGAACTGGCTGGCTTCCAGTTCGCCAACGCGGGCTTCCAGACCGTCCACGCGGCCGCGCAGCACAGCCAGTTCGGTTTCGAATTCCTTGATCAGGCGACGCAGCTCGTCGGTGATCTCAGTGATGCGGTCGAGGCAGGCGTTCAGCAGTGCTGCAGCCTCGTAACGGGTCATCGCCCGGTTACCGCGGAAGGTGCCGTTGGGATAACCAGCGACGCAGCCGTACTGCTCAACCAGGTTGCTCAGAGCCTGATAAGCCCAGTCGGTTGGGTAAACGTCGGAGAACTGGGTCACGCTGGTGACCTGCTCTTCAGCGGCGTAGTCAGAGACGCCGGCAATGTTCAGATCGGCGGCCTGTGCCACGGGAGCCAGCAGGCCCAGGGCAGCAGGAGCCACCAGCAGTTGCTGGAAAAGCTTCATGGGGTTCCTCACACAGAAAGGGCGCAACAGCGCCACTCAACAATTTTCCGCTTGCGGAATACAAACGTCGGTATCGAATGCAACCAAATCCGAATCTTTGGTTGAAATCACCATTCTGCGACCGAATGTCCTGAACAAACGATGCCCCCGTCCGGAAAACCGGACGGGGGCTCTCGCCGGGTCCGCATACGCCGCGGAACCGGATGATCAGTCAGAAGGCGCCGTTCAGCCGGCGTTCTCCGCGATCAGCAGACCCTGCATACAACAACTGGATGACATGGACACCTCCTCCTGAAGGATCATGAATGCCGGCGACGCCTTCGGAATCACAGCATCCTTCCGAAGAAGAACGATGTGTCTCCACGCCACTGCATCCTGTACATCAAAACCATACTCAGTTTCCGATGCGATTTGGGGCAGCGAACCGGTCTGGCTCCACCACAGCCCCCTGGATCGCCTTAGCGGGGATGGGCGTCATCGCCGCCCTCTTGGCACTGATCGGCCTCGGTGACCTACCCCTGCGCGACTTTGACGAAGCCACCGTGGCCAGGGTGGCCTTCGAGCTGCGTCACGAACTCGGAGAAGCACCGTTGCTTCCCACCCTCTGGGGCTCTCCCTATCTCAACAAAGCTCCTGGATTGCATGGCCTGATCGCCGGTCTGATCCGAGTCACAACCCCTGCCGATGAGCTCCCAGCGGAGTGGGTGGTCCGACTGGTGCCGGCTGGGTTGTCCTGCCTTGTCGTGCCCATCGGTGGCTGGCTGCAATGGAGGCTCCGCCCCGGAGACCGGGCCAGTGCAGTGGCCACCAGCGTCATCCTGCTCTCGCTGCTCCCGGTGGCTCGGCACGGCCGCTTGGCCATGCTGGATGGCACCCAGCTCACGGCCATGGCACTGCTGTGGCTGGCCGTACTCGAACTACACAGCAGCCAACGCAGCGGTTATTGGGGCCTGACTGCCGGACTCATGGCAAGCACGATGCTGCTGCTGAAAGCTCCATTGCTTGTGCCCTGTGGAATGGCCGCCGGCATCGCCGTGGTCTGGGGCCAAGAATGGAAAACCTGGAAGCTCGCGTCGGCCGGGGCCGGCCTGGTGATAGGGCTCCTGCCTGGGATGGGCTGGCATCTGTGGCATGCCCACATCCGCGGGGCTCAGGCTTTCTGGCTTTGGGGTGGTGATGGCGCAGGCCGCGTTCTGCTCGATGCCGGGGAAGGCAGTGACCTGGGCTGGCGTGTCCCTGTGATCGAAATGCTGGAAGGAGGCTGGCCTTGGCTGCCGTTGTTCCCCATCGCCCTGCTTTGGGCCTGGCGATCGCGACGGAGCCGTTGGGGCCGCTGGTCGGTCGCCACGCTGGTCACCTTGGCCGGAGCCATCCTTCCCCTACGCACGCAATTGCCCTGGTACAGCCACCCGCTTTGGCTGCCTGTCGCCCTGCTCTGCGCACCACTGCTGGTCTGGCTGGTGGAGCGACCGAGGTCTTCAGATGCTGGAGCAACACCGCCCTGTCGCTGGCTGCTGCTCAGACTTCCTCTGTTCTGGGCCAGTCTTGGACTCCTGCTGCTGGTGGGCTTCGGCAGCAGCTTCAGCTCGCTCGCCAGCGACCTTGTCCCATACCGGAACCTCGCCCTTGTTCTGGGTCTGGGCTGGTGCGCGGGGGGTTTGTGGCTGCGCTCCAGCACACCGAAGCACCGCCGGATCGGTGTGATCAGCCTCGTCAGCGGAACGGTCGCGGCCTTGGCCCTGCTGTTCCACTCACCACTCTGGTTATGGGAACTCAATGAATCGTGGGCCGTCAAACCCGTGGCGGCGTTGGCCAGCGCAGCCTCTGGAGAGCCACTGCTACTCAAGGGTTATGACGAGCGACCCAGCCTGAATTGGTACGCCCAGCGACGCATTCAACGTTTTGAGGGGGACGCAGGGTGGCGCCTGAGCGACAAGCCACAGGAGGGCTGCCTCGTCCGCGGTCGCGCTGGGCGGTGGACCCTGGCGGACTGTCGGTAGCCTGAGCCCGATTGCAGAACACTGTGTCGTCCACCGCCGGTCCTGGAAGCGAGGCGACCAATCGCGGCCTGTCGATCGTGCTGCCCACCTTCAACGAAGGCGGTTCGATCCAGCGCGTGATCGACGAGCTGCTGCAGCTCGAGATGGGAGATCCCATCGAAATCCTTGTCGTGGATGACGATTCACGGGACGGGACAGCGGATCTGGTGCGACATCTGGCCCGCCAGGATGCGCGCGTTCGGATCATCCAACGGGTGGGGCGTTCCGGCCTGGCCAGTGCCATCAAAGAAGGTCTCATGGCCGCTCTGCATCCTGTGGCCGTGGTGATGGACAGCGATGGCCAGCACCAACCCTCCTCCGTGCGCGATGCGGTCCAGGCCCTCAACAGCAAAAAACTGGATGTGGTCGCCGGCAGCCGCTTCCTGGATCACTCCGAAATCCGCGGGCTGAGCCATCGCCGCACCGATGGATCCACCATCGCCAACCGCCTGGCCCGATGGAGTCTGCCTTCCAGCTACAGGCATCTCACCGATTGCATGAGCGGATTCATCGTGCTGCAGCTCGACCGCTGCCTCCCCCTGATCCGCCAGGTGGACGTCAACGGCTTCAAGTTCTTCTACGAGTTGTTAGCCATCAGCCGCGGCCGCTTGCAGGTGGGTGAAATCCCACTGAGCTTCCAACCACGCCTGCACGGCGCATCGAAACTCGACCTCGCGATCCTTTGGGACTTCGTGGTCTCCCTGCTGCACACGGCGACCCTGCGACTGCTGCCCCGGCGTGCAATCAGTTTCGGGCTCGTGGGCGCCTCCGGCGTCGTGGTTCAACTGATCACCACAGCGCTGCTGATGGGGCTCATCGGGCTGCCGTTCCAACACGCTTTACCGATCGCCGTGATCACAGCGGCCAGCTCGAACTATCTGGTCAACAACGCCCTCACCTTTCGCGACCGACGCCAGAGCGGACGCCAGCTGCTGCGTGGACTTCTGAAATTCCTGCTGGTGGCGTCACTCCCAGCCCTGGCCAATGTGGGACTGGCCACCAGTTTTTACACCTTGGTTCAGGCCCATGCCCTGTGGGCCCAACTGGCGGGCATCGTGGTCGTCTACGTCTGGAACTATGCGGCCTCATCCCGCTTTGTCTGGAACACCCCCTAAAGGGATCTGGTGGCCGATTGGCCTTGGCACCCTGCTGCGGCTGTTTCAAATCTGGATGCCGGTGCTGGGCGTGCACAGCTGGCGGCAGGCGGACACCGCTGCCATGGCGCGGCACTTCAGCCAGAACAACACGCCCATTTGGCTGCCGCAAATCGACTGGGGCGGCGCATCCGCCGGGTTCGTGGAGTCGGAATTTCCCATCTACCCGTTTCTGGTGAGTCGGATGTACGCCCTGACCGGCGTGCAGGAATGGCTGGGGCGGGGACTCTCGGTGCTCTGCAGCGGCCTCACCATCTGGCTGGTGATTCGCTTGGGCCGGCGTTGGTTCAACCCCAACGCCGGGTGGTGGGCCGGCTTGGCCTTTGCGGTGGCACCACTCGGGGTGTACTTCGGGCGCACATTCCAAGCGGAAGCCCTCTTGCTGCTCTGTGCGGCAGCTGCCCTTGAAAGCCTGAGTCTGTGGCGTGAACGGCGGTCTCGATGGGCACTGGCACTGAGCTGGATCGGCCTGACCACTGCAGGATTGATCAAGGTGATCCCCCTGCTCTGGCTGGGCCTTCCACTGCTGATGGTGCAGCTCACAGCTGCTCCCAGAGAACGGGCCGAACCCTGGCCAACACTGCTGAATCGATCGATTCGACTGCTCTCGAGCGCTTGGTTCTGGCTGTACATCGGCACAAGCCTGGCCACCGTGGCCGCCTGGTACTGGCATGCCCACAACCTGGGACAAAGCAGTGGCCTGAGCTTCGGTTTCTGGGGGGCCGGGGCCGATCGCAGCAGTGCGAGTCTCCTGCTCGATGCCAACAGCTGGATCAATCTGCTGCTGCGCGTCGTGGTCCGGCTGCTGGCCGTCGTAGGAGCGCCATTTCTGCTGCTCGGCCTTCACAAGAGCTGGCGCACGGGCGGAGGACAGATCGCCATCAGCGGAATGGTGGGGCTGCTGCTCTGCACGATCGCCACCATGCGCTCCAGCACGATTCATGAGTACTACCAACTGCCGCTGCTGCTGTTCAGCTCTCCACTGATCGGACTGGGATGGCAGTGCTGGCAGCCAACCCGACCCCGCTGGCAACCCCGCCTGGTGCTCAGCCTGGGGCTTGCCATCAGCATCACCGTGCTGTCGGTCGATTACTGGGCCGTCGAGCAGCGTCAAAGTCGGGCTTGGATGCCACTCGCACGAACCATCCGAAACGAACTTCCAGAGACGGCGCGGATCGTGAGTGTGACCAGCACGGATCCAACCCTGCTCAATCTGGCCCGTCGACAGGGTTGGCTGATCTCCAGCAAGCAGCTCACACCCGAGCGACTTCAACGCTGGCAAGCCGCGGGGGCCACCCATCTGGCGGGCAGCTTCGTGTGGGACAAGACCTACCGGCCGATGCCGGATCAGCGCGAACAGCGGCTGCGAACGCTGGCGGGATCAAGCCCCAACGCCTGGATCGATCAGCGCCGTCAGGCCTACCTCATCCCCATCGATGACCTGCACCCCCAGCACTGAACGCACTCCCCTGCCACGGGGACGTCCTCCATCGCTGCTGTTGGCGTTGGCAGCAGGATTCAGCCTGGTGCTCTGGGGCTGCTCCGCCATTCGACATGGCCTGCTGCAAAGCAATGCCTACGACCTCGGCTTGTTCGACCAATGGAGCTGGCTGATCGGATCCGGAGCGGCACCGGTGTCCTCGATGGAGCAGGTGCATGTTCTGGCCGACCACGGTGCCTGGATGCTCTATCTGGCCGGTGGCGCCTATCGCATCGTGCCAAGCGTCCACTGGCTGTTCGCCAGTCAGGCCCTGGCCCTCAGTTTCACCGCCATCCCCCTCTGGCTGCTGGCCCAGCAAGCTGGATTGAACCGGAGGCGGTGCTGGCTGGTCTGCGCTCTCTGGTGGCTGCAGCCGGTGGTGTTCAACGCAGCATTGTTCGATTTCCATCCGGAAACCTGGGTGATGCCGGCCTTCGCTCTGGCGATTTGGGCCGAGCGCAGCAACCGGCCCCGACTCTGGTTGGGCCTGCTGCTGTTGATGCTCGGCTGCCGTGATGGTCTGTTGCTGATCACGGCTGGCATGGCCATCGATCAGGCCTTGCGAGGGCGCTGGCGTTGGAGCCTTATTTCAGCAGGGCTCAGCGTGGGATGGCTGCTGATGCTCAGCCGCTGGCTGTACCCCCTGCTTCGGAACGGGGACGGGCCGAAGGCCGCCTCACGGATGTTCAGCCATCTGAGTGGCCCCCCCGTCACCGTGCTGAGCGGCCTCGACTGGGGCGGCGGGGCTGAATATCTGCTGCTGCTCTGCCTGCCCTGCCTCTTGCTGTGGCGTCGGGCCTCGTTGGGCACCCTGCTCATCGGCCTTCCCCTGCTGCTGGTGAATCTGCTGTCCGCCTCCGCCAGTTACCGCACGCTGGTGCACCACTACAGCCTTCCACTCGCGGTGGTCGCCGTCGTGGCATCCGTGGATGGCCTACGCCAGCAGCCACAAACAACCCGGCGGGGAGTGCCCTGGAGCCTGTGCTGGGCCGTGGCCTGCTGGCTGACGCTGGCCAAGCCGTGGTTTTTCACCGGGCCCTACCTGCAACGGCTGCCCCAACGCGCTGACGTTCAAAACGCCATGAAAGAAGTGCGGCCGACGGATGCCGTGCTCACCACCAGCTATCTCGTTCCACAACTGAGCCAACGCACCACGATTGGATTCCCGAAGAAGGGGTGGAACGTGACCCTTGAGGCCACGCCCTGGAGCGTGCTGCTGCTGAATCCGAGCGACCCGGGCTGGGGGTCCAGCCCAAAGGTGCAGCGACAGCTGCTCAATCAAGCCAAGAACAAAAGCTGGGACTGTCAGCCATGGCCATCGGGCCTGGAGTTGTGTCGGCGTCCTGGCGCTGCAACACAACCGCACCGCCCTGACAGTGGACCAAGCGATAACGACCGGACTCCTTGAGCTCAGCCAGTTCCGAACGGATCGACCGCTGTTGCTTGCGTTCACGTTTAAAAACCGGCGCCAGCGGTGTGTAGTAACCGGGAAAAGCCACCACCCAGTCCACCTCTTGCACGACCCCCTGACGGTCGCGGTACTGAACATGCTTGGGGAAGCGAATGATCGCCTCCCGCTGAGCCAGTAAAGGCAGGAGTGGCGTATCAGCGGCGACGCTGGCATCGGGAGGAATCAGAGCGACGGCCTGTCGTGCCGCCTGGCGTCGCGCCAGCATCTGCTGTGGCGGCACATGAATCCAGGGCGCAAAGCTGTCTGGGATCACGGCGGACAAGCTGCGATGGGGATTACCAAGCAACGTGAGCACAAGGCCGAGCGACAGAGCCGCCGTCCAGCAACGCCGGACCCAGACCTTGGACCACCCTTCGGGGTTCCGTTGCCACCACAACACCGCACCGAGATACAACCCAGGCACCAAAGCCAGCACATAACGCAACGTCACCGACAGGGCCGAGCGACCTTGAGACAACAGCGCAATCAACAACGGCGCCAACATCAGTAGAAGAGCATCCACCGATCGGAGCGGCACAAACAGGAGGGGCAAGCTCAACGCGAGCACAAACCCGAGCGTCCCCCCCGGTGGCGAGACCAAGGCCTGAAGCAGTGCCAACGGCCGTTGCAGCATCGCCAGCAGAACCGCTGCCGTGCCCCCGGAGGGATCCTCCACCAGATGGCCGAACTTCTCTTGAAGGAAGCGATCCGCCAGGGAGGAATCCACCATCGGCTGGATCCACCCAGTCACCAACAGGACCCAAACGAACGAGACCAGCATCAACACCATGCCGATGATGCGCATGCGGGGCTGCCGTACCGCCGCCCAGAGGCCAAGGGAAAACAGCAGCAGACCACTGTCTTCACGCACGGCGAGCAACAGCGCACCAAACAGCAACACCTGCCAGCGGCAGCCGTTGAAGAGCCCACCCACCACAAGGAATGCCAACAAGGGCAACCAAACCAGGTCATGGAAGTTCTCAAGCGCTGGACCAATCACCGCACCGCTGAGGAAATAGGCGAGCGTGATCCGTTCAGCCAAAGGACGCGGAAGCCGGGCATCGGCCAACCGCCACAACACCAAACCAGCGGCAGCCAGCAGGCTGACCTGAATCAACGGCAAAGCCCAGATCCCCAATAGCGCCACCAACGGTGCAAGACACAGCGTCAGCCAATTGGCGTGCTGCCCCAGATGCAGATAAGCAATCGAAGGCAGACCCCCATCCACCGCAACGGCCCCGGACAGGACCGACGACAGACTGCTTTCAAAGGGGCGGCCCTGGGCTGTGGACCAAAGCTCCTGAAGAAACAAGGCCTGGTCATAGGTGGCGCTCAGACTTTCCAGGCGCCAGACCTGAATCGCCAGACCGATCAAGGCAAACGAGCCGGCCATCGCCAACACCGACCGGGGCCAACGCGTTGCGGTCTGCTCGTCGGTGCCGATGGTGTGTTGCATGCAGCCCTGCTGCAGGGACATCGCAGATTACGGAGCGTGCTGCACGGGCCCCAGCAGAACGCGTGTGCGCAACAGGCCGAGTAACAGTGCCCCGTACAACAGCAATTCCCCCCACTCCTGGTCTCGGTTGAGGATCACATCGGACAAGCTCCGCGTGGCAATGCTGAAGGCCAGAACGGCGACAGCGAGAAACAGTGGCCAGCCGTAAGCCGCTGGGCTGAGGGCGTTCAGCACCCGTGCCATCGGCTCCGAGCAACGTTGGCCCAGCTGCCGCAGCAGACGAGGTGCCAGCACGACAACCACCAGGATCAACACCGTCACCAGGAAGTAGCCGCTGTCCAGACGCTCTTGAAACCAGTCGATGTTGTGCAGCGTTGTCTCGTTCTGGGCATTGATCTCTCGAAGCGTCTCCGGTGTGCGCCAGCCGAAAATCACCTGCCCCCAGGCCAGCTCCTCCAGCAACACCAAAGCCAGCAGAAGCGAACAACCACGGGCGACAAAACCCGGCACACGCTCAACCAAGCGTCGATCCAAGTCACCCCCGATCAACCAAGCCGCCCGCACGGAGGCTCCAAGGATCAACACCTGCGTCCACTCCACCAGGCCTCCCTCTCCGAAGACCAAGCGTTTGTAGGCATCCACATCGGCACTGCCCAGCTTCAACCCCGCCACCAGAAGGAATCCCCCGAACAGAAGACACCAGACCGCTCGAACGCGGCGGCGATGGGGCGCTTCCCCCTCAGCTGAGAGCAGCGGCGGCAATCCTGAGGCGGATCGGCTCCAAACGGCCAGTGCCACACACACCGGAGCCAACACAGCCCAACCGCCATCTGGGGCCGCCCCTCCAAGTGCCGCGATCACCAACTGCACGACAACCGTCAGCAACGTCGCCGCCGACAGAACAACCAATAAAGCGCTGAGGGCCTTCGCCAGTTGTTGGCCCCGTGAATAGATCGCCGACAAAAGGCATCCCCTCGCGTGAAGGGCAGGTTAATCAGAGATTTAGAACGGCTTAATCAGTACGCGCTTGGACCAAGCGGAGGACGACGCCTTGATGGATCAGCCCAGGACCCCGCCTAACAACAACGGCCTCAGGGTTCGGACGACTCCAGGATCCATTCGGATGCTGCTGAGTGGCATCACCGCTGCTCTGCTCCTGGCCCATGTGATCAGCCAGCTCGGCATCTACAGCTTCGGAGCTGACAAACATTGGTTGGATGCGTTGAACATGGACCGGGAGCTCAATCTCCCCACCTTGTTCAGCACTGGCTTGATGCTGTTGATCGCTGTGCTGCTGCACAGACTTCAAACAACCAACGGGTCAGAGTCGCCTTCCGATTGGCGACTGCTCAGCCGAATTTTCGTGTTTTTGGCGCTCGATGAGGCCCTTCAGATCCACGAAATCCTGATTTTTCCAGGTCTTCGCCACCACATTCACCCGGCACTTGCCTCGACCTGGGTGATCCCCTATGGCCTGTTGGTGCTCGTTCTGCTCTGGCGGTTCAGGACCTTCCTCCGCACCCTGCCAGCGGAGTTGGCCTCCCGGGCCCTTCAGTCAGGAGCCGTCTATGTCGGCGGGACCATCGGGATGGAAATGGTGGGAAGCTTCGCGGTGCGCTCGGAGCTCATTCGACTCCATAGCTTCTGGTACGGAGCCATCACCGGGCTTGAAGAAACCCTTGAACTGTTGGGCTTGATTCTGTTCATCCATGCCCTGATGCAGGAATTGATCAGACGCGAGGCAAGCGGTCTTCTGTACGTGATGGTGGAACCCGACGGCAGTCACAAAAAAACCGCCCTGTAAAGGGCGGTTGAAGGGCATTGAGCCATCGTGATCGCGATCAGAGGGCGTTGCCGCGGGGCAGAACCTCTTCAGGGAAGACGAAGTTTTCGTGCGGCTGGTCAGCCGGTGCCATCCAGGCACGCAGGCCTTCATTCAGAAGAATGTTCTTCGTGTAGAAGGTCTCAAATTCAGGATCCTCAGCCGCGCGGATTTCCTGTGACACGAAGTCATAGGCACGCAAGTTGAGGGCAAGGCCAATGATGCCGATGGAGCTGGTCCACAGGCCCATCACAGGCACAAACAGCATGAAGAAGTGCAGCCAACGCTTGTTGGAGAACGCAATTCCGAAGATTTGGCTCCAGAAACGGTTGGCGGTGACCATGGAATAGGTCTCTTCTTCTTGGGTGGGTTCGAACGCCTTAAAGGTGTTCGACTGTTCACCATCCTCAAAAAGAGTGTTTTCCACGGTTGCGCCGTGAATAGCGCAAAGCAGTGCACCGCCAAGAATGCCGGCCACTCCCATCATGTGGAAAGGATTCAGGGTCCAGTTATGGAAGCCCTGGAGGAACAACAGGAAGCGGAAAATTGCAGCCACACCAAAGGAGGGTGCAAAGAACCAGCTGCTCTGTCCCAAGGGGTACATCAGGAAGACACTGACAAACACCGCAATCGGACCAGAGAAGGCGATGGCGTTGTAAGGACGAATGCCGACCAAACGAGCAATTTCGAACTGACGCAGCATGAAGCCGATCAGTGCAAAGGCGCCGTGGAGTGCGACGAAAGCCCAGAGGCCTCCGAGCTGACACCAGCGGACAAAGTCACCCTGGGCTTCTGGGCCCCAGAGCAAGAGAAGGCTGTGACCCATCGCATCAGCGGGGGTGGACACAGCAGCGGTGAGAAAGTTGCAACCCTCGAGGTACGACGACGCAATGCCGTGGGTGTACCAGGAAGTTACAAAGGTGGTTCCCGTTAACCAGCCACCAATGGAGAGGTAGGCCGTGGGAAGAAGGAGAATGCCGGACCAGCCGACAAACACAAATCGGTCGCGTTTGAGCCAGTCATCGAGGACGTCGAACCATCCCCGCTGCGGCATGCGACCTGCAGCGATCGTCATGAG
>NZ_JBGKDS010000004.1:0-18771 GCF_042954325.1 Parasynechococcus sp.
CGATTGGAGCTTAGGTCTGGCCAGAGTCACATTCGGTTGTGACTTCCTCCAACCGTTGGCTTGAACGGGTCGGTCGCTGCCGCAAGGATGAGCCTGTCCTCCCAACCCCGTTGGCCTGTGAATGCGGTCTCCACAAGTCCATCGATGGTCTGGGTGGTGGATGACGATCCTGAAC
This sequence comes from Parasynechococcus sp., assembly GCF_042954325.1. GTDB lineage: Bacteria > Cyanobacteriota > Cyanobacteriia > PCC-6307 > Cyanobiaceae > Parasynechococcus. The sequence continues at coordinate 176 of NZ_JBGKDS010000004.1, forward strand.
TACGCAAGATGGTGGGGACTTATTTGATTGATCAGGGCTATGACGTGCGTTGCCTCTGTGATGTCAAGCAGCTGGAAGCACGCCTGGAATTTCAACGCCCTGATTTGTTGGTCCTCGATTTGATGATGCCGGGCGACGATGGACTCACGGCCCTGCGTCGCTTGCGTGATGCCGGTGATGATCTGCCGGTGGTGATGTTGACCGCCCGCGCCGATGGTGTCGATCGGATCATCGGTTTGGAGCAGGGTGCCGATGACTATCTGGGTAAACCGTTTCTGCCGCGGGAGTTGTCGGCGCGCATCGATGCGGTGTTGCGGCGTCGCACCAGTGTTCCGGCCGGAACCCCTGTGGTGGATGGGGGTGACGTGCAATTCGGTGAGAACAGCCTCAACCTCGCGACGAGAACGCTGATGCGATCCGGAGAACCGGTCGTGATCACCAGTGGTGAATTCAGTTTGTTGGCGGCTTTTCTTCAGCATCCCCAACGTCCGCTGTCACGGGAGCGTTTGATCGAACTGGCGAGGGGACCTGGCAGCGAGACCGATAGCCGGAGCATGGATGTTCAGGTGTCCAGGTTGCGCAAGTTGGTGGAGCCCGACCCGGCACGACCGCGCTTCATCCAAACCGTGTGGGGGTACGGCTATGTCTTTGTTCCCGATGGAAAGCCCCGCGACAAGGACTGAAGCCGGAGCCCTGCGTTTCCTGGGCTGGACCGCTGTTCTGCTGGGCAGCTGGGCTGTGCTGCTGCTGTTGCTGCAGAGCTTGTTTGGCCGACAGGTGGATCGTCTCCAAGTGCTGAGGCTTGGACGGGAACTGGCGTTGCAGGTGCGATTGACGGAGCTCACGTTGGAGCGCTATCCCCCGTCCTTAATCCAAGACCTCACGGGATTGGATCTCGTTGTGGTCGACCGACCGGCGGTGAAGACAACCCCTTCGGCGGTCCAGCTCGAGCATCAACAGGTTTTGGCGAATGCCCTATGCAGCAGGCTCAAGGAATGTCCTGCGCTTCTGCCCGCTGATCAACGGGACCCGGCGGTTTGGATCGAAGTGATTTCTCCGCTCGAACCGGTCTGGTTACGGGCACCATTACCGCGCAGCCACGGTTGGCCACCTCAACCGATGTTGTTGGGCATGGCTGGCGTTGCTGCTGCACTCACCACAGCGGGCCTGATTCTTGCCGTTGAGGTTGAGCGACCCTTGCGACGTTTAGAGCGTGCCTTGTCGGCCGTTGGCGATGGACAAAGTGCTGACCCCGGAGTGGTGCCGGCCGAGGGTGCACCTGTGGTGCAAAGGGTTTCGCATCGCTTCAATGCCATGGTGAAGCGCTTGGCCGATAACCAACGCGAGCGGAACACCATGCTCGCTGGCATTGCCCATGATCTGCGGGCACCGTTGACCCGCCTGCGTTTTCGACTCTCGCTGCAGAACCTGTCTGAAACCGACAGTCAGGGTTGGGATGGGGACCTCGATGCCCTGGAACGGATCACCGATCAATTCCTGTTGTATGCGGGGGGTGGCAGCAGTGAGCCATTGATTAGCTGTCCATTGGACCAGTGGTTGGCTGAGGTGGTGGCCTCGTATCCACGGGATTCCCTTCAGCTCGATTTGAGTCCCATCACCGCTGAGGTTCGCCCAGTCGCCTTGGGCCGAGCGGTGAGCAACCTGATTGATAACGCCTTCAGTTATGGCGAGCGTCCTGTGGTGGTGCGATTACGCCAGCAGGGTGCTGATGTGAGGTTGGAACTGTGGGATCAGGGGTCTGGGCTGAGCCAGGACGATTGGAGCAAGGCTCTTCAGCCGTTTCAGCGTCTGGATCCAGCCCGTGGTCAGTCCGGTCATTGCGGTCTTGGTTTGGCCATCGTGAACCATGTGGTGCAACGTCACGGTGGACATTTGACGATTGCCCATGCACAACAACGGGGGCCTGACGCTCCAGGACATTTCGCCGTTGTCATCGTTCTGCCTGGAAATACGCAGACTTCCTGAGTGATTTCTGTTCAGGAGGCATTTTCGGCCATAAGACATCCATGGTGGCTCGCCGGTAAACAATGGGAAAACATCAGAAGGGCAACAACGCGTCGGTTAAAAAAGCAGATCGCAGCCGCAACGATCCCCAGCGAGCCGTTTCCGAGCAGATGCCAGCCGTGCTCGATGACACGCATCCTTTGTTTGTGGGTACCGATTTAGAACGTCCGCAGGAGAAACTTGCCAATCTCCAGCCGGGGGAAGACGACCAACCCAAACTTCCGAAGAAGCTTTACGAAAAGGAGTTGGCCAAACTTCAGTCCCAGCTGGTGAAAATGCAGTACTGGGTGAAAGCAACGGGCTACAGGATGATCATCCTGTTCGAAGGTCGTGATGCGGCGGGTAAGGGGGGCGTGATCAAGCGGCTGACCGAACCGTTAAATCCCCGTGGTTGTCGTGTCGTTGCTTTGGGTACACCATCTGATCTTCAGAAGACCCAGTGGTACTTCCAGCGTTATGTCGAACATTTTCCCAGTGCTGGAGAAATCGTTGTCTTTGATCGCAGTTGGTATAACCGCGCTGGGGTTGAGCGCGTGATGGGATTCGCAACGCCCGAGCAGGTTGATCGGTTCTATGTTGCTTGCCCTCAATTTGAGCGAATGATTGTTCAAGATGGAATTTTATTGTTGAAGTACTGGTTTTCCATTAATGACGAGGAGCAGGAAAAGCGGTTTCAAGATCGGATTGATTCTGAGGAGCGTCGCTGGAAATTAAGCCCGATGGATATTGAATCGAGAAATCGCTGGGTTGACTACTCAAAAGCCAAGGACATCATGTTTTCCAAGACCCATATCCCCGATGCACCCTGGTTCACCGTCGAGGCTGATGACAAACGTCGCGCTCGCTTGAATTGCCTGCATCACATTGTCAGCAAGGTCCCTTGGGAAGACATGACTCCGCCACCGATTGAGATGCCAAAACGACCAGGGCAGGGGGATTACAAGAGGCCACCGTTCAATGAACAGTTTTTTGTCCCTAATCGTTATCCCTACATCAACCACTGAAACGATTTTTGCTGGCTTGTTGTCTATCGCCATGATGTGTCCACATCCAGGTGTGTTCCGATGACGTTTGCCGGACGGCTTGTCCTAGCAATGGCGTGTTGTTTGTTGTCAGCCTGTGGTCTGGTCGGAGGATCTGACCAACGGGCTGTCGAGACGGTGGCGAGTTCGAAGCAGCCGATTCGAATTGAGCTTGATTCGGATCATCCTGAGAAGAGTATTGGCACTCTGACGGTGAATGGGACGATCAATCGCTTTGAGGTGGGCTACGGCAAATATGGGATTGCCTGTGAAGGAACACGATTTCAGGAAGGTTGGACCCCCTTGGGTCGTTTTCGTGTCAATGCTGTTCTGACGGCTGACCGCTTTGAGATGGACCCCGCTTTGGTGCGGTTGTCTGGGAAAAATGAGGAAATGCTCCGGGAGGAGTTGTTCAGCAATATGAATTCAATTGATTTTGATGGTGATGGCGAACGTGGGGAGTATGGCGGTGGCTATATCAGCCTGGCCCCCATTCCTGAGACGGATCAACCATTTGAATTCAACGACTATGCAGGCACATTTCGCTGGTATAGCTTCGCGATCCATGGCACTAACAATGAGGAAAGGATCGGCCGTAAAGTGACTGGCGGTTGTATTAATGTCAACAATATGAGCTTGTCAATGATTCTCAGCACCGTAAAGATCGGTGATGAAGTTGTGATCAGCTCGGACGGCCCCTGCACGCCCTGATACGCTGCATTTGATTCATTGGTCCCAGCGTGCAGTGCAGCGCCAGCGGCTACTGAAGCCAACATCTTTTTCTTTGCACTCAAATTGAGGTTGTGTGATGTGTTTCGGCAGCTGCCGTTGGACCTGCGCTTTGGCAAACGCTTCGGTTGGCCCCTCTGCCGATGCCACCCCTGCCCAGGCTGGCTTCTGAACAGCAGAGCTGATCAGTGTCCACGATGCCAACACGAGTGCTGTGGCGATGAATTGTCGCTTTGTCGCCATGGAATGGTGCTGGCTTGATATCACTCTGGGTTATGGATCGATGCCAGGTAAGAGTTTGACTAACATCAAGCAACAGGCAACAAGTACCACGGTGGTGATGACTGCCATGGTGGATGCTCTCAGTTCTTTGATTGTATTTGCTGCCATCGTTTGATGTCGCCTCGATTCGGTTAAGAGTTTTTGTTTTTGTATCGACTTGTACTTGGCGGAGGCCAGCTGACTGCCCAAGATTGAGATGTTGGGCTGATGTTGATTTGTTCCGATGACCCTTCTCACGACTCTTTTGACGCGACTGACCTATCAGTCACCGGCATCCCGTGAGCAGGAACGCTTGTTTGCGTTGGTTCAATCACTCGTCAGGGCTCAGTTCCAACTGGCGGATGCTGAGCTCACCAGGCGAACCTGGCAGGAGGTCGCCGATCAGAACTTATCGGTGGACCGCGTGGAAAACCTTCTTTACCGCTGTTGCTTTCAGGATGATGAGCAAGCGCTGAAAGAGGCTGATGCGGAGTATCTCAGGCGGATGAATGCCCAGCGTGCTGTGGAATCCCATGGGATTGGGGTTTTTGAGCACTGCTGATGCTGTGTTGCCTTGAGTCTCCCTGGAAGAACGTCTAGGGTCGACGTCCCTCTGATCGTCTCGAGAGTTGCAGAGCTCCTGGCAGGTCTTGATGCGCTGGGTCGCCAGTGCGCTGTTTCTGCTGGCGCATGGACTCCTCGTTCTCGAGCACATTGCCATCGGCACAGCTCTCCATGGGATTGCGGAGCTGTTTCTCGCCCCATGGGCGTTGCGTCACCGCGCTTGGGACTTGATTGTGATCGGTCTGATTTTCTGTGTGTTCGATCTCTGGGGGACGCTTCGCCTCACTGGGGTGACTTGAGTTACCAGGCCTGGCTCATCCATGAAGCTGATTGATCCAAAATCCGGCCAATTGCCATGAGGACCAAATGAACATGGCAAGAAAAAGCCAGTTCATCCAAGCGGGCCGTCGATCGTTTTCAAACATCGATCGTTCCTGAGCTCCCGTGAGTTTAATTGGGGGGCTTTCTTTGGACGTGACACGCTGTCACCCACTGTTTCATCGTCATATCGTTCCAGGGCTGATCGCGGCTCCTTTGTTGCCATCGTGTCGTCGTCGACGAGCTGATGGGAGCCATGTCTTGCTTCGTTTGTTGCGCCGATCGTGTTTTAAAGGGTTTTGGCTGCTCTGACGTTTGTGATCCTTGTGTTGATGGAGTTCGTCTCGATGGATTCTGATGCCGACCGCGTTGGGTTTGAGGCTTCGTCAATGGGCTAGATGACCCTCCTCTTTCCTTCTTCTTCGATCACGTTTGTTGGGTGGTTGGCTCATGAGCCAGAATTGAATCATTGCGGCATAGTTCAACAGGATCAGCGGTCTCGGGATGTCGAGGAAGGCCAAAGCAATGGATATTGCAAATAGAGTCAATAAGATTTGAACTCTGAGGCTGAAGTTATGCATGACGTGGCCTGGTGTTTATCCTCTCTAGCATGCTGAATGCCCGCTTGATTGCCACTTTGACAGATTGAGTGGATATCGTTCGAGTGTTACGGCAAGCAGCCTGAGCGATTGATCGCTACTCCTGATGTGCTGATGATGATCAGATCGCTGAGGTGTTTGTTATCTTCGCCCTCGAAAAATCCCTGCTCGTCACAACCATCAAGTCTGGGATTGGTTGGATGTATTTCACCACAACTCAATCCTTAGTCAAAGAAGTCTGAGGGGTCGAGGGCTGAGATCAACAGCGCCCGGTTTGTCCGGCCGTGATGATGCCCTCGATTCAAGCTGGATGGGTCCTTGACCCGATTCTGGGTTGTGCATGATCCAGGCCCAGGCATGATCTGAGTCGGAGATGTCAGCTCGAGCGATCGTTAAGACTCAACAGCATCCAGCGTTTTTGAACACCAGTCCGCGGAGCGAAAGGACACTCCTGAGCCGCCAGCACGCTTGAGATCATGCATGCCTTCAAGCTGGCTGTAGACCGATCGAAGCTGCCGTTGGATGTGATCGGTATGCGGCATCCCTGAAAGGATGCCGAGCGCTTGCTCGACCGAACGCTTCGCATCAATGACCATTCGACAGTCGAGGCTTCCAGGTTCGTCCATGACTACTCTTCGAGATGGTTCTATTCAGCTGCAGCAACCGTGGGGTTGTTGTGTGAATGGCAACCATTTTCTGATCTGGTTTTCATCTTGATGGCGTTGTAATGGAACCCGTTGACGATGGCCGCCTGTTTTTTCCGGCGACCCAGCGCAATGAAGCCCCCCTTGCTGCTGTGTTGCAGCAGGTCCTGCCGCATGCGGGATCAGTTCTGGAGCTCGCCAGTGGTAGTGGCGAGCATGCGGTGGCGTTTCAGCAGCGCTTCCCTTCCTTGACCTGGCAAGCCTCCGACCCTGAACCAGCCCATTGCCGCAGCATTGATGCCTGGCGAGCGCACCGCTCACTTTTGCCAACGATGCCGTCTGCCTTGGCCCTGGATGTCCAGCAGCGCCCCTGGTTTGCTTCGTCCCTAGGCCCCCGTCATTTTGACGCGTTTGTCTGCATCAATCTCCTCCACATCGCGCCTAGAGCTTGCACGGAGCAACTGTTTTTGGGTGCGGCGGAGCTGTCGATCCCTGAGTCGGTTTTGATCGTCTACGGGCCGTTCATGCGCGATGGCACCCACACCAGTGAAAGCAATGCCGCCTTTGATGCTTCGCTGCGTCAACGCAATCCGGCCTGGGGTGTGCGGGATTTGGAATGGGTGCAGGCGTGTGGCCAGAGCGCTGGTTGGTGCCTTCAGGCTGTTCAAGCCATGCCTGCGAACAATCTGACCCTTGTGTTTGGAATGGATGACAGCCCCTCGGGCTCCCCTGGCCATTGATGCGAGGATCCACTCAAGGCATGAAGGCTCATGAATTCGTCAATTTGGATTGAAGTCGCTGTAATCGCAGTTGTTACGTTTGCTCTTTATTTCAGCTTTACCCGAATCCTTCCGCGACTGACCCGTCGGACGAATTCGGATTTTGACGACTTTCTTTTTAAGTCCTTATCGGAGTTTGTTCTGCCGGCTGGCGTGACTTTTGCTGTTGCCGTGGCGGCTCAAGATCTTGGGCTACCAGCCAAGGCATTGACGGGTGTCGATGTGTTCACCTCCGTTGTTTTTGTTGTTTTAGGGGTCCGTCTTGTCAATGCGATTACCGGGCGTTTCCTGAAGGGACTTGCCCGTCGAACCGCTGATGACGACATGCAGATGTTGTTGGCATCGGCGATGCCTCTGCTGCGCTCCGTTGTTTGGCTTCTGGGCGGTTTGATCTGTTTGCAGAGGTTTGGAGTTCCAATGACGGCTGTGTTTACGGCCATCGGTGGTGCTGGATTTGGCTTGGCATTTGCACTCAAGGAGCCCCTGAGTGAGCTCTTCGCCTACGTGATGATCCTGCTGGATAAGCCTTTTCGTGTTGGTCAATTTATCAACGTTGGATCGGTGTGGGCCACCGTTGAAAAGATTGGTGTGCGGTCAACACATCTGCGAAATCTTCGCGGAGAGGTCATTGTGATGAATAACACAATGTTGACAAACTCAGAGATTGCCAACTTTGCCGATATGGCCCAACGCAGAATGATCTATCGCATTGGCGTCACCTATTCGACGGGCGTTGGCCTCATGCGTGAGATCCCATCAATGATTGAGTCGATTATTTCTTCCGAGGACCATGTTCGGTTCGATCGTTGTCATTTTGTTGAGTTTGCCGACAGCAGCCTGAACTTTGAAATTGTTTACTACATCGATACAAGGGATTACGGCATTGCTTTAAATGCGCAGCAAAATATCAACCTTGAAATCATGCAAACGTTTTCCGATCGTGGAATCGAATTTGCCTTCCCAAGTCAGACGCTCTACCTCGAAAAATCTGCTTCGGATGAGGTGTCCTGAGGCGGTGGTTGCGGCATGGATTGACGCTGGATGATGAGCCCCGTTGCGATCGCAATGGCGGCGATGGTTCCTGCCATGACAGGAATCCAACGGCGTCTGACCGTTTCTTGCTGGTTGGTGTCGGCTTTGGCGCGATCACGGTCGGTCAGAAATTTTTTCTGACGACAGCCCTGACAGATCGTGCTGTCCACCCCTGCATTTTTGAGTTTGAACCCGAAGCGTCCTGGGATATCGACCAGTTCACCGCATTGGCGGCAGCGGAGGGCGAAAACAGACATCAACTCAGATCGCGTTGATCGTTCTTGTCTACCTGAGCCCACTAATCAAGCGGAAGATCTCCCCTGGCGCAGATCGGACCCCAACAGAGTGTCTGTTGAACGCCCCAGGTTGGTTGAACGGTTTGCCAGGTCGATTCCATCCATCGTCGCACCTGCATGAGACCACTGCCGTCGTGACGAATCTCGATGCGTTCATCGCCGACATTGAATTCCCAGTGCCGACCCCTGCGATGCATGGTGATCGCACAGGACTGCCATGGCTGATCTCCAAGGCGGCAGCGCAAAGCCGTGGTCTGGGAGGCCACCAGGGGCGCTGCCATCGAACTGCTGAGCAGGCTGCAGCCGAGGGCTGCTTGCATCAAAGCCAGCTGGCACTGTCGCCTCACCGTGTCGTTAGAGCTCCTTTCAACCTGATCCGAATCAGGTTCAGGGTGGTGTCTCTGGCAGGATTCCTTTAGCTCCGCCGCAGATCGTGCCGCGTTTTCAAGCTCGTGTTCTGGTGCGTTTGCGTCCTTCCGTTCTGGATCCAGCTGGAGAAGCTGCTCGAGCGGCCGCTTCTCGTCTGGATGTGGAGGGCATCACGTCCCTTCGCATCGGCAAAGCCGTCGAGATCGAATTGGACGCACCCGATGAAGCCGAAGCCCGTCGTCGTTTGGAGCGCCTCAGCGATCGCCTGTTGGCCAACCCGGTGATTGAAGACTGGTCCTTGGAGATTGACAGCTGATGAGCATTGGTGTCGTCGTTTTTCCTGGCTCCAACTGTGACCGGGATATGCACTGGGCCACAGAAGGTTGTCTCGGCATGCCCACCCGCAGGGTCTGGCATGAAGAAACCGATCTCGGTGGTCTGGAGGCTGTTGTGTTGCCCGGTGGCTTCAGCTATGGCGATTATCTGCGCTGTGGTGCGATCGCCCGCTTCGCTCCTGTCCTTCAGTCGCTTGTCGATTTTGCGGCCAAGGGTGGTCGTGTTCTGGGGATATGCAACGGATTTCAGGTGCTGACGGAACTGGGATTGCTCCCGGGAGCTCTCACCCGCAACCGCGACCTGCATTTCATCTGCGAAGACGCCCAGCTGTCGGTCTCCAGTGCCCGTACCCCCTGGATGTCTCGTTATGGCGCTGAAGGGCAACTCACCTTGCCGATCGCCCATGGTGAAGGCCGTTATCAGTGCACGCCGGACACGCTGAAGCGTCTCCAGGACGACGATTCCATTGCCCTTCGCTACTCCAGCAATCCCAATGGGTCCGTTGAGGACATTGCTGGGTTGACCAACGCCCAAGGCAATGTGCTCGGCCTGATGCCCCACCCTGAACGTGCCTGTGATCCGGTCACCGGAGGCACGGACGGCCGCCATCTTCTCGAGGCATTGCTCAGCTGATGCTCAGTCGCCGTTCGCTGCTGCTGACAGGGGCGGCGGCTGCGGTGGCGACGTTCGGCCCTTCTCTGGGGGCAACGGCGGCCTTGGGCCAAAGCCTTCCACCGTTGAAGCCGTTGAGGCCTGGCTCACGTCTTCGTGCTGTCAACCCGGGAACATGGCTGGATCCAGGCTCGGATCTTGAGCCGTTGGTCCGTAGTTTTGCCGCCCAGGGCTGGCAGCTTGAGGTGCCGGCCTCCGTCAAGCGCCAATGGCGATATTTTTCTGGAACCGATGCCGATCGCCTGGCTGATCTCAAGGCCGCTTGGTCCGATCCGGACCTCGATGGTTTGGTCTACGTCGGTGCCGGTTGGGGGGGAGCACGGGTTCTGGAATCCGGTTGGCGTTTTCCTCAGCGATCGCTCTGGACGCTTGGGTTCTCCGACACAAGCTCCCTGTTGTTGGCTCAGTACAGGGCTGGCTTACCAGGTGCTTTGCATGGTTCGACCGTTCCCAGCGACGATGCCCAGTGGGCTCGCACCATTGACCTACTGAGTGGCCGTCCAGTGGCTCCTTTGCGCGGTCTTGGCTGTCGCTCCGGTGCGGGTGTTGGTCCGTTGGTGGTCACCAATCTCACCGTGGCCACACATCTGATCGGGACCCCCCATTTCCCCGACCTGCGCGGTTGCATTCTTGTGCTTGAGGATGTTGGCGAAGCGCCCTATCGCGTCGATCGGATGTTGACCCAGTGGCGTTCCGCCGGGTTGCTCAAGGACCTCGCCGGTGTGGGCTGTGGTCGCTTCAGTTGGCGCGGTGAGGTGGAGCCGGGTGATTTTTCGATGGCGGAAATCCTCGAAAACCGACTTGGTGATTTGGGTTGTCCGCTGGTACTGGATCTCCCTGTGGGCCATGGTCGACCCAACATGGCTCTCCCCCTTGGTCGACAGGCGCGGCTGGATGGGCGCTACGGCCTGCTCACTTTGCTGAATTAAGGCTGAGCTGACAGCAAAAAGGGGAGCCTGTGCTCCCCTTGCGCGCTGGTTGGTGTCTGGATCTTGAAGCGTCAATACACGCCGTAGATCGCTCCGCGATAACGGAGTTCGCGGCCTTTGGTGGCCACTTGGTCGTTGCTGACAGGCGTGTATGCAATGCCCCGGTAGCGAAGTTGAGGCTTGCGGCGCTGCCCTGTGGGTGTGTGAGTCGCATCGGTGTAGTCGGCGTTGCGGAAGGCTTTGGCCATCTGCAGACGTGCAACTTCCAGAGCTCTGGACCGTGTGGTGCGCTCTTTGATTCGTTGAAGGGTGTTCATGGAACAACTTCTCTCAGCGCCCGCGCCCCCGTTGCTTGACGCGGGTCTGACTGCAGCTCCTGGTGGAGCTCAACGTCCTTCGACTGTAATTGATTTCTGTATCAACGGCTACGGAAGCGCCATGGGTTGATCAAAGTTCATGACCCCGGTCTTGCGACCATGGCCCCATGGTTTCTCCGGTTCCTGTGATCTGCGTTGCCGGCCCGTCAGCCGCCGGTAAGACCACATTGGTGGCAGCCCTGCAGCAACGGCTGTCCAGCGAAGGCAGGCTTGTGTTGCGGCTCTCCTGCGATGACTACTACCGCCAGGATTGGATCCCGGATCCTCGCTACGGCTACGACACGGTCGAGGCGATCGAAACCCCAGCGCTCCTCGATGAGCTCGAGCGTCTGCGGCAGCGTCGGTGTGTTGACCGGCGGGCTTACGACATGCGCTTGCGCCGGGTGAGCCGTCAGCCGGTTCCGCAGGCCTATGACGTGATTGTTCTGGAGGGGGCCTATGGCCCCCAGGCTCTCGTGGAACCAAGGGTTGTCAGCGCTCTTGTCTATCTCGATGCCAACGTGCTGCTGCGGTTGATTCGCCGGCTCCGTCGTGATGTTGTTCAGAGACGGCGTCCGTTGGGCTATGTGATCCGTCAAATGTTGACGGAAATGCTCCCCGGTGAGCAGAGGTTCATTGCTCCCTTGCGCGCCAGTGCTGATCTGGTGATCCGCGATCAACGCTCCGGTGTGATCGCGTTGCAAGGCTTGATTGATGATTTGTGCGGCTTTGAGTACCTGCGCTCTGATTCCCACGCATAGGAGTGTCGCCCCGTTGGGAAGCGGCTACCAAGGGGGCAACTCTTTTCTGAGCAATGGCGTCTTTCACGATCACCATGGAGAGCGGCGCGAGCTTTAGCTGCGCCGACGATGTCTACATCTTGGATGCAGCCGAGGAAGCTGGGGTGGATCTCCCCTACTCCTGTCGGGCGGGTGCCTGCTCGACCTGTGCAGGCAAGCTCACGGCTGGTTCGGTGGACCAGACCGATCAGAGTTTCCTGGATGACGATCAGATGTCGCAGGGTTTTGCGCTCCTTTGTGTCAGTTACCCCACCAGCGACTGCACGATTAAGGGCAATGCGGAAGACGATCTGAACTGATCGATTTCAGGCTTTGTTTGTGATCACCGGCTGACGACGATTCGGGTACAGCTCACGGCACAACGGGCAGACACGTCCATCACAACCGCGGGCTGTGCAGTATTCGCGGCCGTAGAAAATGATCTGAAGATGCAGCTTGTTCCATGAGGTTTTCGGGAACAACCTCTTCAGATCACATTCGGTTCGCGCCACGCTGATGCCGCTGCTCAGCCCCCAACGTTGTGCCAGCCGGTGAATGTGAGTGTCGACTGGAAAAGCCGGCACATCGAACGCCTGAGACATCACAACACTCGCTGTTTTGTGACCCACTCCCGGCAGCGCCTCCAACGCCTTAAAGCTGTCGGGAACCATTCCTTGATGGCGTTCAATCAGAAGTTCTGACAGGCGTTTGACGTGCTTGGCCTTGGTTTTGGCCAGGCCGAGTTGGCGGATGAAGCCCAGGATGCTCTCCTCTGAAAGCTTGGCCATCGCCTCGGGAGTTGGCCCCGCTGCAAACAGGTCTGGCGTCACCTCATTGACTTTTTTGTCGGTGCACTGGGCACTGAGCAGAACCGCAATCAACAGAGTGAATGGATCACTGTGATCCAGTGGAATCGGCGTCTGGGGATAGTGCTCCTCCAGTCGCTGTCTGATCAATGCAGCCCGTTCGTTCTTGCGCACTCCGTTCCGTTGCCTGCCGAGCTGATTCAAGCTGCTGCAGTTCTAGCGACGGTCGTTGCGTCTGATCTCTTGGCGTAGCGCTTCAATCTCCTGCCGCAGCGCCTCCGAATCCCGGTCTGCGCTCGATGCCTCCTTCGGCCCATCGTTGCTCTGCCGCAACCCCCGGAACATCAACCCCCCGCCGGCGGCGATCATCACGATGTACACCCCCAGCTGCCAGAGGGTTGTCGGTCGGAAGCTGATTCTCACGCTGTTGAGCACGCCCACCAGCAATGCGGCCAAGGATGCCCAAATCAGCAGGTTGGCCATCCGTGTCCAGGTCTCGGCGAACAGGAGACAGACCCCGATGCCCAGTGGAATCATCAGCAGGCCCATCCCCGGTGTTCCCAAGGGGATGCCCTGCCAGCCGCCGAGCCAACCACCGCGCTGGTGCAAGCCCATCGCTGAGTGCACCATCACCTGATTTGAGAGTAAAAATCCTCCTGCACCGAACAGACAACCGCCGATGATGAACTGCAGGAAGTCACCGGTGGCATTGGAACGACTCAAGGCCTGTCTCCGTGGTTCATTGACCCGAGTTGTCAGTCTGGCGCTACTGGCCAGCGTTGGCCTGGTGGCGGGATGTCGGTCCACGGTGCCTGTGGGGGGATCATCCGGTCGTCCCGTTGTTTTGACGACGTTCACCGTGTTGGCTGATATGGCCAGCACCGTTGCTGGCGACAGGCTTGAGGTCCGCTCCATCGTGAAACAGGGCTCGGAGATTCACGGTTATCAGCCGACTCCCAGCGACGTCCAAAGGGCCATTGGCGCCGCCTTGATTGTTGAAAATGGTCTGGGTCTTGAGCTTTGGGCTCGCCGTTTCACCGCGGCGGCTGGCGAGATTCCAACGTTGACCCTGTCCGATGGCATGGATCCTCTGTTGATTTCCGAGGATGCCTATGCCGGAAAGCCCAATCCACACGCTTGGATGTCACCTCAACGGGCCATGCTCTACGTGGATCGACTGGAGCAGGCGTTCATTGCCCTGGATCCTGAGGGTGCCGATCAGTTCTCCGCCAATGCCAGGGAGTACCGCCGTCAGCTGCAGGATCTCGATGATGAGCTCCGCGAAGACTTGGCTTCGATCCCCGACGAGCACAGGGTGTTGGTGAGTTGTGAAGGGGCCTTCAGTTATCTCGCCCATGACTACGGCCTTGAGGAGGCCTATCTCTGGCCTGTGAATGCTGAATCTGAGATCACACCCAAGCGGATGGCACGTTTGATCGACACGGTGCGGACCCGCAGGGTTCCAACGGTGTTTTGTGAAAGCACGGTGAGTGATAAAGCCCAACGTCAAGTGGCGGCGGCCTCCGGCGCCCGGTTTGGCGGCACCTTCTATGTTGATTCCTTATCAAAATCTGACGGGCCTGCTGCCACGTTGCTGGATCTACAACGGCACAATGTGAAACTGATCCGAGAGGGTCTCTCCTCCGACGGGAGTCAAGGCTGATGCGAATCGAAGCCGAGCAGCTCTGCGTTGATTACAACGGCACAGTGGCGCTGTATGACGCCAGCCTGAAACTTCCCGAGGGTTGCATTTGTGGTCTGGTCGGCATGAATGGCGCCGGCAAATCCACGCTGTTCAAGGCCTTGACCGGTTTTGTCCGACCGTCCAGAGGACGGATCCGAATCAATGGTCAGAGCGTGGGTGTTGCGCAGCGTCATCAGATGGTTGCCTATGTGCCCCAGAGCGAAAGTATTGACAGTCAATTCCCTGTATCGGTCTGGGATGTGGTGATGATGGGCCGGTACGGCTCCATGAATCTGTTTCGGGTGCCCCGTAACTCGGATCGGGTCGCGGTCCGCGATGCCTTGGAGCGCGTCGATCTTCTGGCGATGCGCTCACGCCCGATTGGAACCCTCTCGGGTGGCCAGCGCAAGCGTGCCTTCCTGGCGCGTGCCATCGCCCAGCGGGCCAGCGTCTTGCTGCTCGATGAACCGTTCAATGGCGTGGATGTGCGCACCGAGAAGGTGATGGCTCAGCTGTTCATGCAATTTCGGGAAGAAGGTCGAACAATTCTGATCTCCACCCATGACCTCAGCCATGTGCGTGATTTTTGCGATCTAGTTGTTCTGATCAACAAGACTGTGTTGGCCTATGGAGAAACCTCCGAAGTGTTCACCCCAGAGAATCTGGCGTTGACCTTCGGAGGTTTGTCCCCTGATTTATTGACGGGCCCGAGTTCGGATCACGACTCGGACTAGACAACAATCAGCAGCCCCAGTTTTCAGTGACACTGGCCATGCTGAAGGGATCGATCGCCGCACGCTTGATCAACGTCGGTGAAAGATGCGCAGAGGTGTAATCCGAGGCTTCCGGCCCGCGGGCCAACATCTGGCGAGCTGACGCCAGTCGTTCAGCCCGGCGTTGGCGGGACTGAATCAGTGAAAGGACGTTCATGACGTTCCTGCAGAGCTCGGGCCCCCGTTGCATGGCGCCGAATCGACCTGCATCCAGGACGATCCTGGATCAACGTTCAAACAACATAAACGACCTGACAGCTGTATTCAATCGCCTTGAACGGGTGAGTCAGCAGCTGCTGATGCATCCGGTTGTTGCAACAGACGTATTCCCGTGCTGTCTTGCAACTGTCGAAGCAGTGTTGCCAGTGAGAGATTGCTTTGTCCGTCGCGCTCTCCGATCAGAGTGACCTCTTCCACGGTGACGGGTTGAACCGTCTCACTCAACATGGTCAGAAGGGGTTCCAGTTTTTGAAGCAGAAACAGGCGTTTGGCGTCGTCGCCGGACCGTTTGAGTGATTCAACAAGGTCACTGAGACCTTCGGCCTGGGATCGCCCCTGCTCAACAATCGTTGCTGCCTCACCCTTGGCCTCGGCCATCATGGTTTGACAGAGGGATTCAGCGGGGGCGATCACATCGGCTTCCAGTTGTTGCATCACCTGCTTAATCCGTTCCTCCTGAACGGGAAGTTCGGCCTGGGCACGGGCCAGCTCTGCGCCAATCTTCGCCTCCACTTCTGCCACGACGGCATTGCGGCGGGTCAGGGCATCTTTGATGCGCTTCTCAGCATTGGCGGTGGCGATGGCCAGCTCTTTATCGAGGCGTCGCAGCTCGGTGATGCGCGAGTTTTCGGCTTGCTTCACGGCTGATTGTGATGTGGCTTCTGCCTCAGCGATGCGTGAATCGCGTTTCAGTTCAACCAGCTGTTTGCGGCCAATGGAATCCAAATAGCGCACATCATCGGAAATGTTCTGGATTTGCAGTGTGTCCAGAACCAGTCCCAGTTTTTGCAGGTCATCCTCAGCTTCTTCCAACAGTGTCCTGGCAAAGGTGATCTTGTCCTCATTGAGCTGTTCTGGGGTGAGGCTCGCCATCACGCCCCGCAGATTCCCTTCGAGTGTCTCCTTGGCGATGTGGCGAATCTGATCCTGGCTTTTGCCAATCAGGCGTTCGATGGCGTTGTGAATGCCCGGTTCATCGCCGGAGATCTTGATGTTGGCCACACCCGAGACATTCAGTGGAATCCCTCCTTTCGAATATGCGTTCTCCACACGCAGATCGATGATCATGTTGCTGAGGTCCAGCCGCATCACCTCTTCAAGGACGGGGATTCGCACCGAACTTCCACCACGAACGGTGCGATAGCCCACGGTTGCCCCAGCCGCCGTTCGATGGCGCAAACCAGCAAAAATCAAAACTTCGCTTGGCTGGCAGATGAAGTACAGCTTTCGCAAAAGTGTGATGAAGGCCCAGATCCCTCCACCGACGCTGATCAGAAATGCAAAGGCCATTACTTGTCTCCTTTAGCGGATAGGGTGCCGAGCAGATCAATCCCAAGGATCTCCTTCACCTGCTCGAAGAATTGCCGGACGACGACATGATTGAGAGCCACAAGACCCGCCAAGCTCTTGGCGTCGTTGCCATCGAGGGCCGTGACATGTCCAAGCTTGATCTGACCGGGTAAACGGGTGGCTTGGGCCAACACCATTTCGATCTGTTGGAGGAGGAAGACGAGTTCAGCTGTGCTGCCGGCGTCTTCCCAGACCTTGGTCAAGAGATCATTCACCAAGGCACTGGCTTTGACATCTTCTGCCGTTGCCGCTGCCTGGCCTCGTGCTTTGAGTTCTTTGGCTTTTTGGCTCGCCTGGGCCGGCAGGATTTGTTCAGCTTTCAGTCTGAGTCGTTCCAGCTCTGCGCGAACTTTCTGGAGCTGCTGTTCAGCCTTGGCTTGGGCTTCCAGCTCTGCGGCGCCCGTGCGTTCCTCTTCGGAGCGCGCCTTCTTTTCCATCAGAGCCACTTGGGTGCGCACGTCGTTGTCCTTTTCAAGCACAACTGTTTCGGCCTCCGTCCGCACCACCTCGGCAATTTCCTCCATCTCCGCTTCTTTGCGCTCCGCCTGACCGATGGCTTCCGCTTCGGCAATTTCTGCATCGCGCACGATCTGTGCCACCCGACGGCGGCTGATCGAATTCAAGTAATCAACATCGTCAGAGACACTCTGGATTTTGAGAGTGTCCAGTTGCATGCCCAGGCGACGCAGGTCTTCTCCCACATCGTCGGCAATGCGTTCGGCAAAGCGGAGACGGTCTTCATTCACCTGCTCTGGAGTGAGCTGTGCCAGCACACTGCGCAGATTGCCCTCAAGATTTTCCTTGGCAACTTGCACAATTTCCTTGGGGTCACGTCCCAGAAAACGCTCGATGGCGTTATTCCGCACCTCTGGATCTGTGCTGACCTTCACATTGGCAATCGCCTGGATATTCAGTGGTGTTCCGCCATTGGAATAGGCGTTGTTGACCTCCACCAACACCGGCAGCAGCGTGACATCCATGCGACGTGCCGTCTCCAGGATGGGTTTGACAAATGTCCAGCCCCCATTGGCCACAACCCGATAACCCTTGACGCCCTGAGAGCCTTGATTCGATTGGGACCCGGTGACCACGAGCATCTCGTGGGGTCGGCAGATCCTGATCATCCAGCGGCTGATCAAGGTCAGCATCACCAGAGCAATGAAAACAACGGAGGTGACTCCGAAGATGGTTGAGCTTGTGTTGTTGCGTTGTGCGGGAAATCCCGATGGAACAGATGGCTGCATCTGCAGCAGTGGTTGGGTCATCGCCTCATCGGCCTTTCCCGTTCTTTAGCGACGTTGGCCTGCGGTCGCCGAGATATTCAGACTTGCTCCACTTCTACGGTGTGTTCATTGGCCCTGAGGATCACCACGGGTGTTCCCTTGGCGAGGGATTGACCACTGCTGATCGCCGGTCGTCGGATCAGGCTGCCGCGCACGTTGATCTCCACAAAGCCCCGTTGATCGGGTTCCACGCGCAGGGTGACAACCCCCTGTTGTCCGGCCAGATCATCGCTGCGGATTGAGCTGTCAGCGGTTCGGCGTCCGATCACTTGAAGGGTCTTGGCAGCCGCCATCCCCAACCCGATGCCCGTCAGGGCTGCGAGTGCAATCGATCCAAAGCCTGCTCCATTGCCGCTGAACACGGTGATGAGGACGCCGCAGAGCCCAAAGCCGCTCATCCCAAAGGACCAGAACGAGGTGCTGAACAGCAGGGTGAGGTTGCCGCCTTCTCCGTCACCTTCGAAGCCATCACTGCTGCTGTCGCCGGCCAGTGAGATCGCAATCAAGACCCCACCCGCCAGCAAGGAGAACAGATAGGTCAGCAGCATGACAATTAACCCTTGGTGGTCTGACTCATTGTGGTTCCATCAGCCCCTGAAGGGACTGTTGCAGCTGTTCGGTCAGGCCAGCGACGGCTTGTCTGCGGTTGCGTTGGTAGTGACGCAGATGCTCCATCACGGGAAGAGCGTCGCCAACGCTGAGCTCCACCCGTTGGGGGCCGAGGGAGGGTTGGCTTTGAATCGGCCGATCTTCCAGCCAGCTGATCGCATC
>NZ_JBGKDS010000005.1:0-5299 GCF_042954325.1 Parasynechococcus sp.
TTTCCCGCTGCACGATCGAGCGGTATTCCAGGAAGTGCTCGTTGTGGGCCAGCACCGAGAGGAACTGCTCCACCAGGGTGGGGTTGTGGCGGGCCATGCCGAACAGATACCGCCAGAAGCGTGTCCGGGTGTTGCGCTTTATCCCCTGGCGCCACACCACAATCGTGAGGGCTTTGAGGTCCACCAGGCTGGGCAGCTTGGCGGCGGCTTTCCAGCGCGGCGCACCCATCTTCAGGTAGTAGCTGTACACCCGATCCATGTAGGCATTGGGCTCATACAACGCGCAGAACGCCTCCACGTATTCGTTGGCGATGTCGCGGATCGGACGTGTCGGCTGGAAGTTGAGCAGGTTGGTCTGATTCACGCCCTTGGCTGAATCTTCGCCTTGGATCAGGCGTCCCTCCTGTTCCAACCGGGCCCACAGTGCTGTTTTGGGGAGTGCCTGCAGCATGCCCATCATTGCGGCGGGAATGCCGGTGCGGGTCACGAACTCCACGATGCGGCGGCCGGCACCATCCTTTTCGCCGTCGAAACCGATGATGAATCCAGCCATCACCCGGATGCCGTTGGCGGTGATGCGATCCACCGCCGCATCCAGCGGGTTGCGGGTGTTTTGCACCTTGCGGGCCGTCTCCAGGCTGGCCTCATCGGGGGTTTCGATGCCCAGGAACACGCTCTCGAAGCGCGCGTCATGCATCATTTCCATCATCTCCTCGTCATCCGCCAGATCGACCGAGGCCTCGGTGCTGAAGCTGAACGGATAGCCGCGCTCCTCCTGCCAGCTGCGGATTTGCGGCAGCAGCAACTTGGCGTTGCGTTTGTTGCCGATGAAGTTGTCGTCCACCAGGAAGATCGAGCGCCGCCAGCCCAGGTCGTACAGCGCCTGCAACTCCGCCACGAGCTGTTCTGGGGTTTTGGTGCGCGGTTTGCGGCCGTAGAGAACGATGATGTCGCAGAACTCGCAGTTGAACGGGCAGCCCCGGGAGAACTGCACGCTCATCGAGTCGTAGGCGTCGAGCTGCAGCAGATCGAAGCGGGGGATCGGCGTTGCGGTCACATCCGGCTTGTCGCCCTCTGAGCTGAAGCGGCCGCTGGTTTCGCCGCGCTCGAGCGCCTCGAGGAACATCGGCAGGGTGATTTCACCTTCATCGAGGATCTTGAAATCAGCCTGTTCGATCTCCGGTGCATCGGGCGTTGAGCTGGCGAAGGGCCCGCCGATGGCCACCGGCAGTCCCCGCTGCTTGGCCTTGTCGATCTGCACGGCCATGTCGTCCTTCTGGACGATCATTCCCGAGATGATCACCAGCTCGGCCCACTCCCACTCCGCTTCGCTCACCTCGCGCACATTGCGGTCCACGAGCTTCATCTCCCAGCTCTGTGGCAGCAGCGCCGCCACTGTGACCAGCCCCAAGGGCGGCAGCAGCACCTTGCGGTTCACCAGCTCCAGAATTTTTTCGTAGCTCCAGAAGGTCTTCGGGAACTCGGGATAAATAAAGAGGGTGCGCATCGATTCGGGCAGCAGGGGAGGGGAGTCCGGTTCGCCCGGCGGAGGTCGTGGAGCTACAAAACGAGTCTGTTATTGACAAACCCTATCGGTAACAACCGAGATCACGCCCAATCTCTGATCTAATGGTGGTCACCTCCTTTCTTGCACATGGGCGTCGGTATCTATCTCGGGCTTGTTGGCACCGGCCTGGTCACCGCCTTTGTTTTCACCAAGCTCCTCAAAGGCATCAAGCTGATCTGATCGGCTCCAAAACCCGGTTTCCGCGTCGCCGCATCCAGATCAAGGCGATGGCGACGCTTAAGCCACCGCTTAAGGCAAAGGCCGTCGAGAGGTCTTTGACCATCACCAAAAGGGCCACCACCAGCCCACTGATCCCACCTCCGCCGAGGAAGGCGATCTGACTCAGCCCGGCCATGCGGCCGCGCATCACCTGTTCTGAGCCGATCTGGGTGATCAGGTTGCAGCTGCTCAGCAGACCGGCGGTGCCGGCTCCGATCAGAAACGCCATGCTCAGGCTGAATCCCACCCCAGGGGTCATGGCCATGCCCAGCTGTGCGATGGCGGTGATCAAACCGAAGCCTCCGAGGGTCAGAAACGGGCGGCGGCTGAAGCGGCTGCTGTTTTTTTGCAGCACGATCCCGCCAGTGATGCTTCCGGCGGCCAGCACGCTGGTGAACAGGCCCAGGTCGCGCGGATCCGAGCCGAGCACGCGGTCGGCGATCAACGGCGCCAGCCCCGGGTGGAAAAAACCCACCAGACACAGCACCGCGGTGAAACTCAGCACCCCCTGCAAGGTGGAGCCACACCCCCGCCAGGCACTGACCAGGCTGGCGGTCTGCCCTGGAGCGCTGCGTTGTTCGCGGCTGCTGTCTGGATTCAGCAGAAACAGCACACTGGCGATCGGCAGCAGATAGCTCGCCGCATCAATGCCGAGGGCCCAGGCCGGCCCGGTCATCGCCAGCAGCCAGCCCCCGATCGGTGGCCCCACCAGCTTGCCCACGTTGAACACCACCGAAAAGCTGGTGAGATAGCTGCCCAGCTGCTCCGGTCCGTCCACCAGGATCGAACAGTATTTGTTGCGGGCGGTGAGTTCATAGGCCCCGGCGATGCCCACCAGCAGGGTGCTGCCCAGCAGCAGCAACACCTGGGCCAGGCCATCCAGCAAAGGGATGGCGAGGGCCCCCAGCCCAGCGGCCGCCAACAGGGCCCATTGCGACTGCACCAGCACCCGCTCGCAGCCCACCCGATCGGTGCGCACCCCCGCCGGCCCGCTGATCAGCAGCGTGGGCAGAGACAGCGCGGCGAAATTCAGCGCCAGCACGATCGGCTGTGAGCTGCCATCCATCAGGATCCAGCCCTTGGCCGTAATGCCAGCGAACGATCCCGCGGTGCTCACGCCCGACGCGACCAGAAACAGACGACGTTGCTGTTCCGGTCGCAGTTGAAGAAGGGTCAAGCCTGGGCTCTCGCTGCCGCCACCATGGCGCGCGCACCAACGATTCGCCCGCTGAGGTCATAGATGTCGGCCCCGGTGATCTCCACCGGCACCAGGGTTCCCGGTGCCGCCTGCTGGCCGTCCTCGCCGGGTTGCACGTGCACCTCGCCATCCACTTCCGGAGCGAAGCGGGCGCAGCGACCAATCATCGCCCCGGTTTGGGGGTTGTGCTGCTCGATCAGCACATCCACGGTCCGCCCCACCCAGCGCTGGTTGCGTTCCGCGGCGATCGGCTGTTGCAGGGCCATCAGCGCATCCTTGCGTGCCTGGGCCACCTCCGGATCCACCGGATTGGGCAGGTCGGCGGCGGCGGTGCCGTCCTCTGGAGAGAAGGTGAAAATCCCCACGTGATCGAAGCGTTGCTTGTCCAGGAAGCCCATCAGGTGTTGGAAGTGCTCCTCGGTTTCGCCGGGGAAGCCCACGATCAAGGTGGTGCGCAGCACCGCATCGGGCAGTTGCTCGCGAATGCGATCCAGCAGGTTGTCATTCACATCCGCCTGCCAGGGGCGGTTCATCGCCCGCAGCACCTCCGGGTGGCTGTGTTGCAGCGGTAAGTCCAGGTAGGGCACCACATTGGCCACATCCCGGTACGCCGCCAGCACGTCGGGGGTCAGTCCCGTCGGATAGGCGTAATGCACGCGGATCCAAGGGATCTCCACCTCGCCCAGGGCACGCAGGAGTTCCGCCAGCTTTGGTTTGCCATAGAGATCCAGCCCGTAGTTGGTGGTGATCTGGCTGATCAGGATCAGCTCCTGCACCCCCTGGTCCGCCAGTTGATGGGCTTCGGCCACGATCGATTCGATTGGTCGGCTGCGCTGGTCGCCCCGCAGCTTGGGAATGATGCAGAAGGCGCAGCGGTAGTCGCAGCCTTCGGCCACCTTCAGGTAGGCCACCGCCTGGTCGGTGGTGCGTTGGCGGGGCAGATGCTCATCGCCCACAAAGGTGGGGACGGCGCTCACCCGGTTCACCCGCTCACCGGCTTCGACCCGCTGCAGCACATCCACGATGTGCTGGTAATCCCCTGTGCCGACGATCGCCTTGGCTTCTGGGATCGAGTCCAGCAGTTCGTCCTGGAAATGCTGGGCCAGGCAGCCGGCAATGATCAGTTCCTTGCCCTGTTCCGCCAGATCCACCAGGGTCCGCACCGATTCCTCCCGGGCGTCCTGGATGAAGCTGCAGGTGTTCACCACCACCACGGCGGCATCGCGTTCATCGCTGCTCACGCCATAACCAGCTTCGGCCAGCAGTCCCACCATGTGCTCGGTGTCCACCCGGTTCTTTTCACAGCCCAGATGGGCAAAGGCGACTGTCGGTTTGGAGCTGGTTACGGTCATGGCGGTGCCGGCAGGCCGTTTTCCACCCTACGGAGCAGTCGGATTGGCCTGGTCCTGACAGAATTCCTGCACTTGTTGGGAATGGATGGGCAGCTCCCGTCTTGTCAGCCGTCGCCGCCAGGACTCCGGTGCCAAATGGGCACGGATTGCCATGGCTGTTCTGGCCACGGTGGGTGTGATCGACACCGGCACGATCACGCTGAAGCGCTGGGGCCTGCTCGGTGATCTGATCTGCCCGATGGGCACCGATGGTTGCGACAAGGTGCTCAACAGCCCCTGGGGCACCATCGCGGAGGGAATTCCCCTCTCCTTTGTCGGTCTGCTGGCCTACGGCGCGGTGCTGCTGATGGCGCTGCTGCCGTTGCTGCCCGGATTAAACGAGAACAAGACCGACCTCTCCCGCCGCACCTGGTGGGGCCTGTTCACGGTGTCCATCGGCATGGCGGTGTTCAGCGGGGTGCTGCTGGGTCTGATGGTGTTCAAGATTCAGGCCTTCTGTTTCTTCTGCCTGCTGTCGGGGATTCTGTCCCTGCTGCTGTTGATCCTCTCGGTGGTCGGTGGCGGTTGGGATGATCCCGGTCAGCTGATCTTCCGTGGGGTGTTGTTGGCCCTCGCCGTGCTGCTGGGCGGTTTGATCTGGGCGTCGGTGCTGGATCCGGACCGGGCCGAGTTGCCCACCGGTGAGGGCGTGGCCCCGCTGGTGACCAGCGAGAGCTCCCCGGCCGCGGTCGCCCTCGCCGATCACCTCACCAGTGGTGGTGCCGTGATGTATTCCGCCTACTGGTGTCCCCACTGCCATGAACAGAAGGAATTGTTCGGCAAAGAGGCATCCGCCAAGCTCAACGTGGTCGAGTGCGCCGCCGATGGGGAGAACAACCAGGCCGACCTTTGCCGCAGCAAGGGCCTGGAAGGCTTCCCCAGCTGGGAGATCAAGGGCACGATTGAGTCTGGGGTGCAATCCCT
>NZ_JBGKDS010000006.1:0-3319 GCF_042954325.1 Parasynechococcus sp.
CGTGAACGTGGCCAGCCGCTGCGGCTTCACTAAGCAGTACGCGGGTCTGCAGGCACTAAACGAGGCCTACGCCGCCAAGGGCCTTGCAGTTCTGGGCTTCCCCTGCAACGACTTCGGTGCCCAGGAGCCCGGCAGCCTCGACGAGATCAAGACGTTCTGTTCGACCAAATTCGGAGCCAGCTTCGAGCTGTTCGACAAGGTGCACGCCATGGGCAGCACAACCGAGCCCTACACGACCCTGAACCAGACCGAGCCCGCCGGTGACGTGGCCTGGAACTTCGAAAAATTCCTCGTCGGTCGCGATGGCACCGTGATCAGCCGCTTCAAAAGTGGTGTCGCCCCGGACAGCGCCGAGCTGAAGGGTGCCATTGAAGCAGCGCTCAATGCCGGCTGACCTGGTCGGCCAGTTCAGCGCCCTTCTCGACCAGACGCCGACGGATCCAAGCGCCCTTCACCGCGTGATCGCTGACCTCACCCGTCAGGGATCACGGCGGGAGGCGATCCGCTGTGCCCGACGTCTGCGACGACGCAATCTGGACACCGCTGAGTCCATCAAAGCTGAGCTGGTGAATTGGCTCAGCCTGGGCCAGGAGGCTCGGGCCCGGACCCTGTTCAGCCGTTACCAAGACGATCCGAGGCTTGCGGCTTCATTCAGGTGGATGTTCGAGCGCTATCTCGATCGGGCCAGCCTCAAACACTCAGTTGCTCAGACCATCCACGCCACCCGACAGGCGCTGGTGGCAGCGGTGCAACAGAACCGGCAGCGGTCCACCTATCTGGAGGAGCTGTCTGGATTTTCGGATTACGTCCTCGTTTCCAACTCCAACCGGCTTCAGTTCAGCGACGCGGACAAGGCTGTTCTCAAGGGCCTGAAGAAACCGTTGTTCATTTACCAGAACATCGGCAATCCCTTGATCCTGCCGATTCGAGGATCGCTGTACAACAGCCAGGCCAAAGAAGTGGTGATTGGAGGATTCAAAAACCTCTACACCGCCACCGGTGAGCTGTTCTTCAAACCATGGGCCCCAACGCAGTTTCTTGGTGCCCTGACCCGGGTGAACCCGAAATTCCTGGCCACCTGGCAGGACCATCTATCCGAGCCGATTCGCGACATCAACCGCCCCCATGCGGTGCATGAACTCGACGAGAACCTGCTGATCGATGCGTTCTATCCCCTCACGCTGTTCAACACCGGGGGAGTCAACCAACGCCGCCTCTGCACGAACGGCTGGATTTCCCTCTGCCTCTTTGATGCGATCGCCCGTGCGTCGAATCCTTCAGCACGGCTGTGGTCGGCGGGGTTCAGCATGTCGGCGTCGTATGTCTTCGAATCCTGCGACGCGCTCTACTTCCACGATTACCCCTTTGAAAAGACCGGGCTCGAACTGAGAATCGCAGACGGCAGCCTGACCAGCATCGGCTCCACAGAATCAGTGATTCCCGAAGCCTCAACGGCAGCTCACTTGGCTCAGGCTGGCATCAAACGCGAAAAATTGGTCGATTTCAAAAAACGCACCGGCCATTGGCCAAGCTTGAGCCCTTCATGACGAGGCGGACTGCCGCTGGGCCGCCCAAAAACCCAACCAAGCCACCCCCAGCCCAATCCCGAGGGTGATACCGATCAGCCCAACCGCTGATCCCCAATGCCCCCCAGAGATCAAGTGCACGGCATCCAGCATCCAGCTGCTGAAGGTGGTCAACGAGCCGCAGAAGCCAATGCCCAAGAACAGTTGGCGGCGTGGTGCAGCCGGCCGGCCGGCCAGCCAACCGAGCAGGGCAGCACCCAACACGTTGACCAGCACGTTCTGATCAGCAAGAGAGCCGCCAACCTGCCAGCGCAACAGGGCTCCCGGAACGGCACCGAAGGCAACCCAAAGCAATTCCTCCCCTTCCCGCCGCAGTTGTTGCCGTGGTGGTGTCGATTCCCGTTCAGCCATGCCAGCCTCCCAAGGCAACACCTCCAGCCGCCGCCAGCAGGCCACTGCTGATCGACACACCCGCCAGGGCCACGGAGCGCCAGGGTCGTCCGGCCCGAGCTTCCTTGATCAGCTCCACGATGAAGGTGGAAAAGGTGCTGAGACTGCCGAGAAAGCCGACACCGAGCAGC
Organism: Parasynechococcus sp.; assembly: GCF_042954325.1. Classification (GTDB taxonomy): domain Bacteria; phylum Cyanobacteriota; class Cyanobacteriia; order PCC-6307; family Cyanobiaceae; genus Parasynechococcus. The sequence goes on from NZ_JBGKDS010000006.1 coordinate 2,108, forward strand.
AAGGTGAGGCCCCCGGCCCCGCCGGACGCCTCGTCCAGCCGCACAATCAGGCCGAGGGCAAAACAGGCGCAGACATTCACCGCAAAGGTGCCCCAGTGCTTGTTGGGCACCATCGGTTCAAAGTGATTGACCACCTTCAGGCGCAACCAAGCACCAGGGATCGCGCCCAGACCAATCAACAGGGCGTCAGATCCGGACCCAGCCACGTTGTTGCTCTCCATTCAAAACCTGCACATGCAGCCAGTCGCGACCGTCGTCTCCCGGCCAGCGGTGCAGCAGCCGACAGGGGGTGCCGATGCTGAGTTCGTTCAGAGCCGGAGCCACCGCCAGCGGACTGCTGCGCAACACACCCCGCGTTGTGGTGTGCAAGGGACCACCACTTTCACGCCGTCGCACCTGCGGCTGACGCCGTTCTGAACCACCGGCGGGCAAGGCCGCCGGAGCCATCAGAGCAACACCCAGCAGCCAGCCCCAACGCAGCAATGACGTGGTGGCGTGCATCAGATGTCCAACGCCGCCATATCCAGTTCGGCGCTGTGGGTTTCAATGAATTCCCGGCGGGGTGCCACTTTGTCTCCCATCAAAATCGTAAAAATACGATCGGCTTCCAGGGCATCATCGATCTCGATGCGCTTCATCATGCGGGTGCTGGGGTCCATCGTGGTTTCCCACAATTGCTTCGGCATCATTTCGCCCAAACCCTTGAATCGCTGGATGGTGTAGTTGGCCTTTTCGCCAAAACCCTTCAGGGTTTTTTGCAGATCACTTTCGTTGTAGCAATAGGTGTGGTTCTTACCGCGCTCAACTTTGTAAAGGGGAGGGCAGGCGATGTAGATGTAACCACCTTCAACCAAAGCCTTCTGATAACGATAGAAGAAGGTCAGGATCAACGTGCGGATGTGAGCGCCGTCAACATCGGCATCAGTCATGATGACAATTCGATGATAGCGGAGATTCTTTTCATCAAAATCTTCGCCTTTAATACCCAATCCAAGGGCCGTAATCAACGCCTGGATTTCCGTATTCTTGTAAATCTTCGAATCATCTGTTTTCTCAATATTCAGGATTTTTCCCCGCAGCGGAAGGATGGCCTGGAAGCGACGATCGCGACCCTGTTTCGCCGAGCCGCCTGCGGAGTCACCCTCAACGATGTAAATCTCAGACTCGCTGGGATCCCTGGAACTGCAGTCCGCCAGCTTGCCGGGAAGGGTT
>NZ_JBGKDS010000007.1:0-18799 GCF_042954325.1 Parasynechococcus sp.
ATATCCCATGTACACATCCAGAGTGTTGGGGTCTCCAATGAAGGGCTCCCCCCACACCGCATTGAGGATTTCCCCACGCTCCAGGACGGTTCCGCTGTGCTGGAGCAGGTGGCGCAACAGGTCGAATTCCCGCTGGGACAACTCAATGCCGCGCGCTCCGCGTTGCACGGTTCGCTCGATCACGTTGAGCTCTAGATCGCCCAGATTCAGGATCTCCCCCCCTGCTGGTGCCGTTAAGGCACTGCGGCGCAGGCAGGCACGCACGCGGGCATGCAGTTCTTTGACGTCAAAGGGTTTGACCAAATAGTCATCCACTCCGGTGTCGAGGGCATGGACCCGCTCTTCAATGCCGTCTCTGGCCGTGAGCATCAGCACCGGGGTGCGGTCATCGGTTCGCCGGAGGCGCGCGCAGATCTCCACCCCCGATAAATCCGGCAGACTCCAGTCGAGCAGGGCTAGATCCACGGTGTTTTGGCGCAGGTGAAGCAGGGCCTCCTGGCCGTTGTCAACGCCGACGCAGTCATACCCCGCACCCTTGAGCTCCTCCATGAGGAACTGGAGCAGTTCTGGGTCGTCATCGACGATCACTAGCCGCTGGGGCTGGTCGCTCACTAACAGCTCCTATCGAGATCAGATTAATTCCGCCGACAGAGGGGAACGCTCTGTGCAGTTCGCACCCGGACCAATGTTGGCCCCACCACCAAACGGGCATGGCTTTGTGCTGCCGTTGTCCCTCAGCTGCTCAGCTCTGATCCTGCTCAGCAGCCTGTCGCTTCAGACCCTTGCCTTGCATCGGCATCTGCGCAGTCGCCAGGCCGTTGATAGCGCTGTAGCCGAGGATGCCGAACAAGCGGTGCGGATGGATTTTCTCCAGCGCGCCAGCGGTGCCAATGCCTGCCTGCTGGCTTGGCCTTCGCAGCTTTGGTTGGAGCCCAATCTCTGTCCGGGTTCAACGCCAGCCCGACTCCAGTCCGGATTGTCCGGAGCACTGGCCTGGACTCTGAAGGCCTGGGATCCCTCCCGCCGCTGGCTGCAGATCCAAAGGACGGATGGTCGTGCCGTTGCGATCGACCTGGAGGCAACACGATGAGCTTCAGCGAAGTGGTGATCTCGGCACTCATCCTTGGCATCAGTGCCCAGATCAGTCTGCGCGGCTGGGCTCGGACCCATGCCTCGGCCCTGGCCGCTGTGGAACGGGATCAGCAGCTGCTGGCGATGGATCGTCGTTTGCTGGTTCGCCAGCGGCTGCTGTCGTTGGCGACTCCTGTGGATGGCAGCTGCCGGTTCCAGCCCGCTGGGGTGCAGCACATTCTGGCGGAAGCCCCCTTGGCGTCCGGCGTCACCGAGCAGCTGGAGCTTCTGCCTGATCTGCAGGGACTTTGGTTGACGCTCAAGGCTGGGGGAACGGCACCCTCTCTGCACCGCCGTCGATTGTTCACTCCGGCGGGTCTTGGACTCTGCCGGCCGGAGGGGGCGTGATGAACCGTGGATTCACGCTCCTGGAATTGTTGATCGCCCTGGTGGTCCTGGGAATTCTGGCCACGCTCTCCTTGCCGTCATCCATGCGGGACCCGGCACAGCTTGAGCTGGAAAGCGGTCTGCGGCGGTTGAGGGTGGGCCTGGATCGGGGGCGGCTGGCGGCGCTGCGTCAGCAGGCCCCCTGTGCTCTGCATCTGAGCGATCAAGGTTGGAGGCCCCCAACATCACTGGTTGTGCCGGCATGTGCCGGTGCCAGCACTTGGCTGGCTGAACATGCGACTGGTCCATTGGTGCTGCAGAGCACGCTTCCGCACACGGTGCGTTTCACCGCCAATGGTCTGGTGCTGGATGGCGGGTTGGTGCTGTTGCGTCACCCCCGCCTTTCCCGCATGGCCTGCCTGGTGATCGGTCTCCCCCTGGGGATTACCCGAACCGGGAGTTATCACCGTGATCCGACGCTCGAGCTCAGCAGTGCCCACTGCCGTCCGAACGATGCGGGCTAATCCTCGGGGGGGTGGCTTCACCCTGATGGAGCTGATGCTGGCGGCAGCACTCGGGGTGTTGGTGTTCGGAGTGGGTTTGCAGATGCTGCTCCGCGAAGCGCGCCATGGCGGGCAATTGGCTCAACGGATGCAGCTGCGCAGTCGCCAGCGCAGAACGCTGCGCTTGCTGCGGGACGACCTCCGCTCAGCGACCAGCTGGGTGGTGGCGCCCGATGGCAAGGCGGACTGGCCCTGTCCGCTGGCTGACCGCAAGCCTCTCCTCGCCCTGACACCTCCCCATGGATCGCCGGATGTGCTGTACAGCGTGGGCAAGGCCCCGTCCTCGATCTGGTCGGGTGCGGTGCTGATGCGTTGCGGACCAGCCTTTGATCTGCAGGGGCGTCCCAGTTTCAACAGCCGCTATCAAAATCGGGTCGTCCTCGACGCAATCCAAGACTTCAGGATTGAGCAACCAACTGACCTACCCCTGCTTGAGCTGGAGGTGGAGCAGCGGCTCAAGGGGTCTGATCAGGTGGTGCGCTCATCGGCTGTGGGCTGATCGCTTTCCTCGGGTCCGACCAGAAAAAACACCACCACGGCCACTTCGGAAAGCGCCAAAAACAGGTGGTCTAACCAGCCAAGCTCGATCGCCATTCCCCTGACGGTGATCAGGCTGTTCACGACGATCAACATCGTGGAATAGGCCGCCAAGACCAGGGTGCCCACGGGCTGAAGCCTGCTCCGCTGTGTCCAAAGTGCCCACAGCAGGGGCATCAGCACCAAGGTGGCCACACCATGCAGGATCCGCATCGACAGTTCACTGTGCAGGTGCGGGGTGATGGCTGCCCAGATGTTCGCAGGGATCAGCAGTGAACAGAAGATCAGGTACAGGATCATCGGGGTAAACGAATGCTGAAACAGCTGCCTTCGTTGAGCTTGCTCCTCAGCTCAATGGTGCCGTTCATGCCCTCCACGAGCAATTTCACGATGGAGAGGCCGAGTCCAGATCCGGTTTTGTCCGGTGCATTGCTGCCCCGTTGAAAGCGTTCGAAGATCCGCTGCTGATCGGCGGCGGGGATCCCGATCCCACGATCGATCACCTGAATGACGGCGGCCATGGGCTCAAGCTTCAGGACCAGGCGAATGGGTTGTTCCGGAGGGGAATAGTTGTTCGCATTCTCGATCAGATCCAACAGCACCTGTCGCAAACGGGCGCCATCGGCCTGGATCACAACCTGGCGTTGTTCGGGGTCCTTCGGCAGGTCCAGGGTGATGGGCCGCTGAATGGTGTTGCGGGCCATGTCCAAGACCTGCTCGAGTTGATCGGTCAGAACAACCGGTTCTTCCACAAAGGACAGCCGGCCTGCATCACTGCGGGAGAGGTCGAGGAAATCATCGAGCAACCGCCGCATCCGCACGCTCTCCTCTGCGGCGGTGTTCAGTCCGGCGATCTGACTCTCCGTGAGGTTGTCGCCGCGTCGGATGGTGCGCTGCAGGTAACCCTGCACGATCGTCAGTGGAGTGCGCAGCTCATGGCTGACAGCGCTCACAAATTGCCGTTGCTGAAGCCAAGATTCGGCCAGCCGTTCAAGTAAAGCGTTGTAGTTGCGGCTGAGCTGAACCACTTCAATCGGCCCGTGATTCACCAACAAGCGGGATGAGTTCAAGGTGTCGGCCGTCACCTGCGTGGTGGCGCTGTTCAGCCGTTCGAGCGGTTGCACGATGCGTCGCACCAGCCCGCTGACGGCCAGCAGCGTGGCGGTCAGACAGCTGCCCCAAATGATGATCATCAGGGCCAGATAGTCACTCAGCGCCTGTTGGTTGGAGCTGATCTCATGGGTGATCCAGAGCCGTGCACCCGATGGAAATTCCTGCACCAGTTCACTGATCACCCGGCTGTCGCCCGTATCCATCACCCGTTGCAGACCGACGATGCGCTCAGGATTGGCCTGCATCGAGGCTCGGATCAGCTCCTCCGAGATCTCCAGGTGATCACTTTTCGGCTGGATCAGCTCGCCATCGACCGGCTCGAGCCAGAGGCGGGTTTTGGCTGAGGAGTGCAACAGCAGTTCCTGCTGCACATGCTCCGGCTCAGTGCCTCCTTCGCGCAGGCAGGTCTCAATCGCGTCAGCGCTGTTGCGCAGTGTCTTGAGCTCGTTGTTGATCAGGTTGCGCTGGCCAACCCAGAGCCCCACCGATGACGCGCCGGTGAAGCCAAGAAATACCGCGAGGTAGATCGCCAACTGAAGTTGTCCCTGCAGGCTTCCCAGGAGTTGCTGGCGCCAGTGACGAGTCCCTGCCATCTCCCCATTCTCTTGCGAACGGGGGACAATGCACAGCATTGAAGAACGATCAGTCTGTGTCCCTCACCCTCTCCAGCCGAATGGCCCGCTGGGGTCTGGTGATCGTTGGTTGTTATCTGCTTGTCGCGTTGCTGACACCGCTTCTGATCGGTGGTGGCCTCCTGCCAGACGCCAATGCTGGATTGGCCAATCCGATTTATGACGGTCCCAGCTGGCAGCACTGGTGCGGCACCGATCGGTTGGGTCGTGATGTTTGCGTGCGCACGATGGCGGGGAGCGGGGTGGCCCTGCAGGTGGTTCTGTTGGCCGTCGGCCTGGCCTTGGTCGTTGGTGTTCCGTTGGGGATGATCAGCGGCTACCTCGGTGGCGCCGTGGATCGGGTGCTGGTGCTTCTGATGGACACCCTTTACACCCTTCCTGTGCTGCTTCTGTCGGTCGTGCTGGCGTTTCTTTTGGGAAAAGGGATCCCCAATGCCGCCGCTGCGTTGTGTGTGGTTTATGTACCCCAGTATTTCCGTGTGGTGCGGAACCAGACAGCCCAGGTCAAAAGCGAGTTGTTCGTGGAGGCAGCCCAGTCCCTCGGGGCTGGCCCGATCTGGATTTTGCGGCGATATCTATTTCGCAACGTGATCACCTCGGTGCCTGTTCTGCTCACCCTCAATGCGGCCGATGCAGTGCTCGTGCTGGGAGGCCTTGGCTTTCTGGGTTTGGGCTTACCTGAAACCGTGCCGGAATGGGGTGGAGATCTCAACCTGGCCTTGGCGGCCGTCCCCACCGGCGTGTGGTGGACGGCTTTGTTTCCAGGGATGGCCATGTTCATCCTGGTGTTGGGGCTCTCCTTCCTGGGTGAAGGCGTCGAGGCTTGGGTCAGCGGCGGTGACGGCCGTCCCGCGTCAAACTGAATCAAAGAGGTCGTCGCGGCACCCATGCCTTGGTGGAGCACCCTGATCTGTTTGCTGTTGGCAGCACAACTCTGGGCCTCCAGCCTGCGCAATCTCGACGACGTGATTGGTCTGCTGGAAAAGATCCTGGCGACGACCCTGGCACTGGTCGTGCTCGTGGTCGGTCACAACATCATGCTGGAGCTGGTCGGCCTTCTGGTGGCGTTGGGTTTGCCGATGGCTCGGCGACGAACGTGATCGATATCGATCGTGTCCGCCGCCCAAACCAACCACGTCCTGCGCGTCTGACGAAGACGACCTGATCAATGGATCAGTGCTTTTGCGGGGTGCTCACTTCGCGGATCGAAATCCGACAGCTGCCCGGGAAGATTGCATGGGCATCCTGCACAGCATGGCTGAGGTCTTCGGACTCGAGCAGTTCTTCGCCCCAGTTTTCACCGCAGTGATAGGTGACGGCGAACTGATGCATCGTCTGCTTCTCCATCGATGGAGTGCGGCTGGTGTCGTTATGGCTCAGCTGTCGGGCGTCGGACAAGAGCATTCCTGCTCTCAGCAGCGCAAACGGACCGTGCGCGGGAGCTCTTCGGTCAGCTCGCCAAGGTCGTTGAGGGCTGGATAGGCGCGATTTTCCTGCTGACACCAGGCCGCCACCTGGGGGTAGGCCCATTCGAACAGCAGGCGGCGGTAGTGGTCCGGCTCAAGCCCTTCTCCCCGTTTGGGAGCGATCCCCGCGGCCTCACGCTGGCGCAGGGCTTCGAACAACAAGGTGGCCGTGGCCACGGACACATTCAAGGACTGCACCATGCCGTGCATGGGGATGTAGATCGCCTGGTCCATCAGGTCTCTGGCCCGGTCGGAGAGCCCCCATTTCTCGGCCCCCAACACGAACGCGGTTGGGCCGGTGAAATCACAGTCCCGGTAGTCGCGAGCCTCCACACCCAGATGGGTGCCATAGAGACGGAATCCCTGATCCTTGAGTTGGCCGATGGCCGTGTCGATCGTTGGGTGGTCTCGCAGAGCCACCCACTTCTGGCTGCCCTGGGCGGTGCTGTTGAAGGTGCGGGGGCGACCCTGCAGGCTGACGATGTGGGCTTCGAGGGCACCGACCGCATCACAGCTGCGCAGAATCGCTGAGAGGTTGTGGGGCTTTTCAACATGCTCCAACAGCACGGTCAGATCTGCCATGCGGTGATCCAGAACCGCTTTCAAGCGCTCGAACCGGCGCGGCAGCAGAGGCATGGGCTCAGAGCGTCACAGGATGAGATTCGTTGTCTTCAGGGACTTGGTGCCGGGCATCAACAAGGCGAGATCTGCAACACCGTCGCCGTCCTGGTCCAGTTCCAATGTTCCTTTCTGGAACCGTACGTCTCCGGCGGTGCCGGTGAACGGATCACTGCTGATGAACCGCAGCTCCTTGGCCACCTCGGTGAGGTTGATCCTGTCTTTGCGACCGAAATCGAGCACGTGATCGGATTGGCCTTCGGCAGCTGGTGAGTCCTTAACGCTCTTGACGTGGAAGGTGTCTTTGCCCTTACCACCGATGAGCACATCGGCACCCCGTCCTCCCGTCAGTTGATCCTTGCCCTTCAGGCCGATCAACAGGTCGGATTCGTCTCCTCCCTCGATTTGGTCAGCACCATCCAGGCCGATCTTGAGGCCTGTGGTGCTTTCAATCAGCTCATCGGTCAAGCCGATCTTCTTGCTCTTGATCCCGAGATCGCTGTAGTCCGAAAAAATGGGTTCGCTGCTGCCTGCCGGCAACATGGCCAGCAATTCAACCTTGAAGTTCAACGGGCTGTTCGGGGGGATGCGATCGCCACTTCCGGCTTCCCCATAGGCCTGCTCAGCTGGGATGGTCAACTCGACGACCGAACCGAGGCGTTCTCCGACTAGCCCGTTGTCCCAGCCCTCGATCACCTGTCCGGCTCCAAGGGTGAACTCGAAGGGTTGCCGACCTGGAACAGGCTCGAAGCTGGAGAAGTCGAAGTTGGCGTCGAACTCCTCACCACTCAGCAAAGTGCCTTGGTAAAACACCAGGACCGCGTCGGTGTCGCTGACCGCCGGGCCCTTGGACGTTCTGAGCACATCGGTCGAAAGCGTGGTCACCGTGTCTTTGGCCAATGATCGTGAGGGCTTTTAAGCATTCTCGCTGATCTTTTCTGTTCCGAGATGAGTCATGGAACACTCCTTCGACCAACGGGTTTGGGATGTGGTGGCGCAGATCCCCCCAGGGCGTGTGGCCACCTACGGCCAGATCGCTGATCTCATCGGCGCTTGGGGTTGTGCACGGCAGGTGGGCTGGGCGCTGCGCCGGCTTCCGTTGCCATCCCCAGTGCCCTGGCAACGGGTTGTGAATGCTCAGGGACGGATCTCGATGACGCTGAGCCGCCAGGGCACCGACTGGATTCAACGGGATCTTCTGCTCGCTGAGGGGATTCCGGTGGATGCGGAGGGCCGGTTGCCGCTTCAACAGGTCCTGTGGCGGCCGGACGCTAGCTGTGGAGGTTGATGGTTCACCACCTTGGCCGATTCCTCCGTGCGCGGTTTGTCGTCCCGGCGTCTGGCCTGGGAGGTGTTGAAGAGCGTTGCAGGCGGTGCCTATGCCGATGTCGCTCTGGAGCGTTGCCTTCGGGACTCCACGCTCCATGGAGCCGATCGCGCGTTGGTCACGGAGCTGGCCTATGGCGCGATTCGGCAGCGGCGCGTTCTCGATGCCTGGCTGGACCGACTTGGGCGCGTGCCGTCCGAGAAGCAGCCTCCAAAGCTGCGTTGGTTGCTGCACATCGGGCTGTATCAGCTGCTGATGATGGAGCGCATCCCCGATGCCGCGGCGGTGAATACCAGCGTTGAACTGGCCAAAGCCATTGGTCTGGCTCGGCTGGCCCCGGTGGTGAATGGACTGCTACGGGCGGCGCGGCGCGCTCTGGATGCGGGCGAATCCTTGGCAAAACCCGATAGCGCCGCAGGGGCACTGGGCCTGGAGCAGTCCCTCCCCGACTGGTTCACGGCCCTGTTGTTGGAGTGGTGTGATGCGGATCAGGCCCAGCGGATCGCAGAGGCCTCCAATGCGGTGCCCAAGCTCGATCTGCGCGTCAACCGTCTCCGCTCCACCCCGGCAGAGGTTGCGACGGCATTGTCGGAAGCCGGCATCGATGTCTGCCCCATTCCTGATTGTGAGTACGGGCTGCAGGTGATTGGTCACGCCGGTGATCTGCGCAACTGGCCCGGCTATGCAGATGGTCATTGGTGTGTTCAGGACCGTGCTGCCCAATGGGTTGCGCCCCTGCTCGATCCGCAGCCGGGCGATCGCATCCTTGATGCCTGCGCGGCTCCGGGGGGGAAAAGCACCCATCTGGCTGAATTGATCGGTGATCAGGGGGAGGTGTGGGCCCTGGATCGCTCGGCCGGCCGGTTGAAACGGGTGGCGAATAATGCCCATCGACTGGGACTGCAGTCGATTCAGGCCATGGCGGCCGACGCCGTCGATGTCGCTGCCAAACAACCGCAGTGGCAGGGGGCTTTTCAACGACTGCTGATCGATGCTCCTTGTTCAGGCCTCGGCACGCTTGCCCGGCATCCTGATGCCCGCTGGCGGATGACACCGGAGGCGATCGAGGCCTTGCTTCCCCTGCAGGAGGAGATCATCGATGGGCTCGTGCCGCTCCTGGCACCCGGTGGACGCATGGTGTATGCCACCTGCACGATTCACCCGGATGAAAATCAAGCGCAGGTGACGTCCTTGCTCGAGCGTCATCCCGGGCTCTCCTGCCTCAGCCAGCATCAGCGCTGGCCGGGGGACGGGGATGGATTCTTTGCGGCTGTCCTCGAAAAGACACCGTGATCAGCGGGTTTGCACTTGGGGCTTGAGCCAGTTGCGTTTGGGTTCTTCCACGGGCTCTGGCGCCGGGCCAGGGGCCGCTGGGGTCGGTGGTTCCAGGATGGTGTCGGGCACCGGTTCGCTGTCTTCCCACGTCGGTGGGTTGTAATTCGAGCCATCAAACAATGGCGTTGGGGAGACCGGTTCGGGTTCGAACTCATAGCCCTGATAAGGGGCTTCCTTCGTGTTGGCTTTGGGCTTGCTGCGGCCGGGGGGACGGAAAGGGCGGTTGAGCACCGGTTTGGGGGGGAAGGCCTGCACGGGGAATTCATCCTCGATCTGAAGCATGAACTGCTTCCAGGCCCAGGCGGATTCGCCGCTGCTGCTTTTGGTTTCCCGGTTGTTGTCGTAGCCGAACCAAACCGCCGTGGTGAGCTGGGGGATGGAGCCAATGAACCAGAGATCGCGGGCGCCTTCAGAGGTTCCGGTTTTTCCGGCCACTTGCCGGTTCTCGAGCTTTGCTGCGATGCCGGTCCCACCGGTAACCACACGCTGCAGCATCCAGTTCATGGTGTCTGCCACATCGCTGTCGAGGGCCCTGCGGCCGCGATCTCCATCGATGCGCCGGCTCCAGATCACCTCCTCATTCGGCCCTCGAATTTCTTCGAACGCCGTTGGCAGCATGTACACCCCACGGTTGGCGACGGCGGCGTAGGCCGCGGTCATGTCGAGGATGGTCTGCTCGTAGGCACCGATGGCCATCGGGTAATACTTTCCAAGCGGACGCTTGGTGCCAATGTTGAAACCATTGGCTGTTTCGATAATGGCGTCGAAGCCAACTTTGTCTTGCAGCTGAACAGCAACAGTGTTCAGTGAGTTCTTGAGTGCGTCGGCGAGAGAAACCTTGTTGAAATACTTATTGCCGAAGTTCTTGGGACAATATCCACGCCAACATTGCTTCTTGTCGATAAAAATATCTTCTGGTTTCACCCCACGATCGATGGCCGCGGCATAGGGGAACAGCTTGAAGGTCGATCCTGGGGAGCGCAGGGCTTGCGTGGCCCGGTTGAACTGACTCGAGCTGAAATCCTTGCCACCAACCATCACGCGAACCAATCCGGTTCCCGGTTCGATCGACACGATCGAGCCTTCTGTTGTGGCAGGCGCGTATTGACGCACCACCTGCTGCGCTTTGATCTGCCAGTCGAGGTTGATGCTGGTCCGGATTTTCAGCCCCCCAACCTCGAGCTGTTCGGGGGTTAAGAGCTGAGGCAGTTGTTGCGCCACCCAGCTTGTGAAATAAGGAGCCGCACTGTTGAAATATTTTGGCGTCGCCGGTTGGAGATTGAGGGATGTGTCTTTCTCACGAACCGCGTCAGCTTCGGTGATGAACCCGGCCTGTGCCATGCGGTCCAGAACAACCGCGCGGCGTTCTTTCGCCAGGTTGGGATTGACCAGCGGGGAATAAATCGAAGGGGCTGGAGGCAGCCCTGCAATTAACGCAGCCTCTGGAAGGGTGAGTTGCTCCGGCGTTTTGGAGAAATAGATCCATGCCGCATCGGCGACGCCGTAGGCGCCGGACCCGAGGTACACATAATTCAGGTACTGCTCAAGGATCTGCTGCTTGCTGAGCTGGCGCTCCAGCTTGAACGCGAGAGCCGCTTCCTTCAGCTTGCGCGTGATCGTCCGGTCCTGACTGAGGAAGACCGTGCGAGCGAGTTGCTGTGTGATCGTGCTGGCGCCTTCACGCACGGAGCCCTGGCGCACATTGGTGACGATGGCTCTGGCGATGCCCCAGCCGTCCACGCCATCGTGGTCATAAAAGCGTCGATCCTCCGCAGCGATAAAGGCCTGCTGGAGAAGAATCGGCATCTCACCGGGCTTCAGCTTCTCCCGGGTGGCTGGGCCAAGTTTTTGGATCACCCTGCCGTTGGTCGACAGCAAGGTGATGGTTCCTGGCCTGTTGAAGGTGGCCACGCCCCGGGCATCCGGGAGGGTCGCATCGATCATCCGCGTGAGCGCTCTGGTTCCCAGAGCGGCTCCAACACCGATGGCTGCGGCAGATCCTGCGATCAGGATCCATTGCAAACGCGTGCGGCTCACATTCCCTGAATCAGGGGGCTGTGTCCGACGGCAATGGCCGTCACCAACATGCCAAGCACCAGAAAGGGTTGAGCACTGGCCTGATATTTGACATCGAATTCAACAGGATCCCGGAGCAGCCAAATGTCCTGGAAGGTGATCTGAGGAACGATGAGCAGCACCAACAACACTGCAGCGAAATGCTGACCGATGGCGATGAGAACGGCAACCATCGCGAGTTGAAAGACATCGATCATTCCAGCGCTGATCCAGCTGGCGGTTTTGATGCCGAAGACCACGGGCAAAGACTGGAGACCGAGGGCACGGTCGCCTTCCACACTCTTGAAATCATTGACAACAGCGATTCCAAGGCCGGCCAGGCTGTAGGCCAGGGTTAAGGCGGCGGTTGTCCAGGTCAATTCACCGAACAGCGCCTGGCCGGCCCACCAGGGCAATGCGATGTAGCTCGCCCCGAGGGCATAGTTGCCCAACCAGCCGTTCTGTTTGAGCTTGAGCGGTGGGGCTGAATAGATGTAGCTCACGAACGATCCGCCCAGAGCGAGCAGAAACACCACCGGCGTGGTGTGATCGGCCCATTGATCAAGTCCGTAGGCCACCCCCAGCCCTGCGATCAGCAGAACGATGATTTGCAATTTGACTTGCCCGAGGGGGATGGCCCCTGACGGGATGGGGCGATACGGCTCGTTGATCGCGTCGATGTCGCGGTCGTAGTAGTCGTTGATGGTTTGCGTGAAGCCCGCCAGCAATGGCCCGCTCATCAACATGCAGGCAAAGGACGCCAGCACGTGATCGAGTTTCCACTGGTACTGCCCGCTGGCAGCAGCGCCGCAGACCACGCCCCAGATCAGGGGAATCCAGGTGACCGGTTTCATCAGCTGCAGGCGCAGCTTCCAGATGTTGTTGGTGCCTGAGGCACCTTTCATGCCGAGCAGCTGGCGGGCGTCACTCACGGGTTTGGGCCTCAGGCGGCGGCGATTTCGTCTTCGAAGAACCAGCTGGTGGAGCCATTGCTCAGTTCCACCACAACGCCGATTCCTTTGCCATCAACGGTCCGGAACTCCTTGACGGTGCCACTGGAATCCGTCTTGAGCAGATCCACCAGGCTCTGGGGAATACGGTCGCGAACGCGGGTGATCCGGATTTTCGATCCGATCGAGATCGACGCCTGGGTCATGGCCTGCGAGGCTTGAAAAGTGGCGCAACACTAACAGTCGATTTTGCGCCGGAACCATGGTTGCCCTGCGTTTGATTCCCTGCCTTGATGTCGCCCGGGGCCGTGTGGTCAAGGGGGTGAACTTCGTGGGCCTCCGCGATGCCGGTGATCCCGTCGAGCTCGCTTGCCGTTACAGCCGAGCTGGGGCGGACGAATTGGTGTTCCTCGACATCGCCGCGAGCCATGAGGGGCGCGCCACCTTGGTGGACATGGTGCGGCGCACCGCTGAGTCGGTGACGATTCCTTTCACGGTGGGTGGTGGGATTGCCTCCATCGACGGAATGACCGAACTGCTGCGGGCCGGTGCCGACAAGGTCAGTCTCAATTCTTCGGCGGTGCGACGGCCCGAGCTGGTGTCTGAGGGGGCCGAACGGTTCGGCACGCAGTGCATCGTGGTGGCGATCGATGCCCGCCGCCGTGATGGCGGTGGCTGGGATGTGTATGTCAAAGGCGGACGTGAGAACACCGGCTTGGATGCCGTCAGCTGGGCCGGGCAGATGGCGGAGGCCGGAGCTGGGGAGATCCTGTTGACATCGATGGATGGCGACGGCACCCAGGCCGGTTATGACCTCGAACTCACCCGAGCTGTCGCGGAGGCCGTGCCCGTTCCGGTGATCGCCTCTGGAGGGGCAGGTTGCATCGATCACATTGCCGAGGCGCTGGATCTCGGCCCTGGCGGTGGCCATGCGTCGGCGGCACTGCTGGCCTCTCTTCTCCATGACGGTGTTCTGACGGTGGAGGAGATCAAGACGGATCTGATGGGACGAGGTCTACCGATCCGGCCCCTTTAGCGTCTGCGCATTCAGCTCCGTTGCCGTGGAACCCGGTGATCCCGCTGCTGTCGAGCAGCTGTTCGATGCGGTGGCCCCCAGCTACGACCGACTCAACGATCTGCTCAGCCTGGGTCTGCATCGCCATTGGAAACGGCGCTTGCTCTCCATGCTGCGACCCAAGCCCGGTGAGCATTGGTTGGATCTGTGCTGTGGAACAGGGGATCTCGCACTGCTTCTCGCCAGGGCCGTGCGCCCGGGTGGATCGGTGATCGGCGTGGACAGCGCGGCGGCCCCGCTGCGCTGTGCTGAGCAGAGGAGCCGCCAAGAGTCCTGGCTGCCGTTGACGTTTCGCAAAGCCGATGCTCTTCAAACCGGCCTGCCCGACGCCAGCGCCGACGGCGTGGTGATGGCCTACGGGCTGCGCAACCTGGCGGATCCTGCCCGCGGATTGGCTGAGATCCGGCGCGTGCTGCGTCCGGGCGGCCGTGCCGGGATTCTCGATTTCAATCGTCTGGATCCAGAGGTCCCGGCGGCTCGTTTTCAGCGTCTGTACCTGAGGCGGATTGTGGTGCCCGTCGCCTCAGCTGCTGGATTGCAAGAGCAATACGCCTATCTGGAAAAAAGTCTGCAGCGTTTTCCCTGCGGTCAGCAGCAGGAAGACCTGGCTCGATCGGCTGGCTTTAAGGAGGCCACGCACCACACCATCAGCGCAGACCAGATGGGAATTTTGATGCTTCAGGGCTGAATCTTTGTTTGCGTCGCTTGCGACACGGCCCCCTGCGAGGCTAAATCAGAAGAAAAGATAAAGAGTCGAATCCGCTTTGGCCTTTCCTCTTCCGTCGCTGCTGCCCACGATTGAGGAGCTGCTTCAGGAGGTGCAATGGCTCGATGGTCTGATCCTGATCACCGACTCCCAGCGGGCCACGTTCGTGTCCTTTTCCCAGGTGGATCCACTCCTGCGCAGGTTGCGGACCAAGCCCCGGGGACATCATGTGGCCGAGAAGCTCTGCATGTCGCTGCTGGAGACCCATGGCAAGGGTGGAGCCAAGCCCGTGCTGGTGTTCCAGGGTGATGGCAGCTTCTGGTTGGGAATGATGGGAACCTCTGCGGATCACCCCCATCGCCGGCATGCCGTGGCCCATCTCAATCGCTGTTTCGAACTGAGCGGCTGACCCCGGCCGGCAGAATCAGAAGCCAGCCGTTCCAGATCGTTCGTGCATTTCCAGGACATCATCAGCACGCTCAATCGTTTCTGGGCCGACCAGGGTTGCCTGCTGCTTCAGCCCTATGACACGGAGAAGGGTGCTGGCACCATGAGCCCGCATACGGTGCTGCGCGCCATTGGCCCTGAACCGTGGGCCGTGGCCTACCCAGAGCCATGCCGTCGTCCCACCGATGGCCGCTATGGCGATAACCCCAATCGGGCACAGCATTATTTTCAATATCAGGTGTTGATCAAGCCGTCGCCGGATGGCATCCAGGAGACCTATCTGGCCTCTCTTGAGGCCCTAGGGATTAAGGCCAGTGATCACGACATTCGCTTCGTCGAAGACAACTGGGAGTCACCAACCCTCGGTGCCTGGGGGGTTGGTTGGGAGGTCTGGCTCGATGGCATGGAAGTGACGCAGTTCACCTACTTCCAGCAGTGCGGTGGTCTGGATTGCAAACCGGTGTCGATCGAGATCACCTACGGGCTTGAGCGGCTGGCGACCTATCTGCAGGATGTGGAGAGCATCTGGGATCTCAGCTGGAATGCAGACCGGAAGTACGGCGATATTTGGTTGCCCTTCGAAAAGGGGCAATGCCATTTCAACTTTGAAGCGTCAAATCCTGAACGCCTCAAGCAGTTGTTCGCCATCTATGAAGCGGAAGCTGCTGATCTCATCGAGAACAACGTGCCCGCACCGGCCCTGGATTTCGTTTTGAAGTGCAGCCACACGTTCAACCTGCTTGAGGCCCGTGGTGTGATTTCGGTGACCGAGCGAACGGCCACCATTGCTCGAATCCGTCATTTGGCCCGCAAGGTGGCCGAAGCCTGGCTGGCGGAACGTGAGGCCCTCGGCTTTCCCTTGCTCGACAAAGCCAAAGCTCTCCAGGCCTGAGGTTCAGTCGCCGTGGAGAGCCTTAGAGCTTGATCCAGACATTCATCGCCCAGCGGCGGGTGGCGTCGCTGTCACCCCAGCGGCCCCATTTCACTTCACTCAGCTCGTCCTCATTGATATGGGGAAGGGTTTGAGCTCTCGATTCCAGGGTGTCCACGGTGAAGTTGATGCCATGTTCCTTGGCAATGTCGATCACTTCTTGCTGACTTTGTACCTGCTTGATTTTTTCTTGAAGGTCAGAATCACCAGCAAGTTTTTTTAGAAAAGTTGCCAGATTTTTCTGGTTTTCACTGTTGTTCTCATCCCAGGTCCAGACCGACCCATAGGGCGTTGATTGGGCTGGAATATCCCTTGGAGATGGCTGTGACATGGCTGTGATCTTTAACGGTATGGAACCCTTCCTGTCTTCTATGAGCTGTCTGGGGTCCTGTCAACGGTGGCGTTGAGGAAACTCCACCGCAGGGGGGAATCCTCAAGCAGGTTGAGATGGATGGGCTGTGCCACACGTCCGTTGGGTCCATGGCATGGCCTTTGGCCTGCTGGTCGCTCTGATGTTGAAAGGGATTCTTTGGGGGCAGCCCGCTCCCGGTGCACGGGATCCTGTCCATCTGTTGGTGTCCACCGAGCGGCGTCCCGTGGAACTGGTTGGCCGATTGGTTCGGGATCTGCGTCGGTTCGACGGGGGGTGTTCCGGATTGTTGGCGGTGGAGACGATCGATGGTGTGGATGCGATGGGGCGGACGCAACTGGTGTTGCGTCCCTGTCCGACACCACTGCCACTGCAGGCCTGGCGGGTGTCGGTGCAAGGTCTGCTGCAGCATCCGGCCCCTGGCGGACACCCTTTGGTGATCGGTTCGGCGGAACGTTTGAACCGACAAGCCAGCTGGACCGAATTGCGTGCCGACTCCCTTTCCGTGCTCCACCGGTTCAAGGCCCCCTTGGCCGATGGACGTCGGCGCATTCAGCAGCGGTTGATCAGTGCCGCAGGTGCTGAACGGGGTGCCCTGCTGTCGGCCCTGGTTTTTGGCAGTGCTCAGGTGACGGTGCCTGACAGCTTGAGAGAGAGCGTGCGGGTGGCAGGTTTATCCCATGCTCTGGCGGCATCGGGCTTTCATTTGTCTGTTTTGCTCGGTGCCACCCTCGCCATCTCCCATCGGGCGGGTCGTGGGCTTCGGCTCGTGCTGGCGGCATCGGCTCTTCTGCTGTTTGTGCTCCTGGCAGGACCCCAACCATCGGTGGTGCGTGCGGTGCTGATGGGAGGCTCCGCCCTGTTGATTCGTGAGGCGGACCAGCGCAGTCATGGCCTTGGTGTTTTGCTCACCACCCTTGTGCTGATGTTGCTGATTCAACCGGCTTGGGCGCGTTCCCTTGGCTTCCAGTTCAGTGCCGCCGCCACCGCGGGGCTGGTGATCACGGCCCCGCGGTTGGAGGAACGGCTGAGCGCCCTGATGCCGTCGTGTCTTCGACGGCTTGCGCCGGCGTTGGCTGTTCCACTGGCGGCCATGGCCTGGACCCTGCCGTTACAGCTGCTTCATTTCGGATCCACACCGCTTTACGCCCTCCCCGCCAACGTGCTGGCAGCACCTCTGCTGACCCCGCTGACCCTGGGCTCCATCGCTCTGGTCCCCGCGGCGCTGACCCTGCCAGCGCCATTGTTCTCCTGGCTGGTTTGGCCGCTGCAACAGCTGGCGCAGGTGTTGATTGTTCTGGTGACCACGATCAGCCACTGGCCAGCGGCTCAGTTGCTTACGGGACACCCACAACCCCTGGTGGTCGTGTTGGTGTGCGTTGGTTTGCTGCCTTGGCTGATGCCACTGCCACACGTTTGGAGGTTGGGGGCTGTACCCGCACTGTTGTTGGCTGTTGGCTTGCAGTTCGCTCAACAGTTCGGCGATGGGGTGATCGCTGTCCATCGTTACGGTCGCCATTGGCTGCTTGCCCGCCATCGCGGCCGCGCGGCGTTGGTGACCAATGCGGGGGATGGGAGCAGTTGCAGCAGGGCCAGGCGTCTGGCGACGGCCCATGGTCACCGGCGCCTGGACTGGGTGGTGGTGCGTGATCCGCGAGGAACCGACGCCTTGTCTTGCTGGAGGGACCTGGCGCATCACGTTCAGCTCTCCCATCAGGGAGAGGTTGAGCTCAGCCAAGGCCAGCGTCTGGTCAGTCCGGGGTTGGAGTTGTCATGGTTGGGAGATCGAGGCGGCTCCCTGCATCTGAACGTCGGATCTCAGCACTGGTGGTTGTTTCCACGTCCGCAAGCGCTCTGGGGACTGGCCCCATCCGCATGGGTCCGCCCATCTCCTGATGGCATCTGGTTCGGTTTCACCCCTTCCCCACGGCAGCTCAGTGCTTTGCCTCGGCGTGGTGTTACGAGTATTTGGATGGCCACATCTCAGCCTGGGCACTTCACTACCCGGAGGGCCGGCATCTAAACTCTGACTGCGCCAATGGCGGCGTTTGGAGAGGTGGCAGAGTCCGGTTGAATGCGCACGACTCGAAATCGTGTAGGGGTAACACCCTCGTGGGTTCGAATCCCACCCTCTCCGTTTTAAAAATGTCCTAGGACGTCCTTCAACGTTGCGTCTCCCTTGCTGGAGATCTCTTGTGCTGCTGAAGGGGCCTTGTTTTGACGCGCTCCCGCACGCTATCGATCCACTGAGTTCGGCTGAAGAACCAACGTCCACAGTGATGAAGGTTGCTTCCAAGTCGGCGATGGCACGACAGGACATCACTGGCCCCGAGTGCTGTCGCTGATGCCTGAAACAGTTTTTCTGTCTATGGTTGTTTTGTGAGGGGGAGACCTCTTCGAGCGTGGTTGCTTGTTTTGGTGGGTGGTTTCACGACCTACTGCCTCTCTCACACCTCTTGTGAGACGTCCGAACCCGGAGAGTTGCTCATCAGCTCTTTTTTCAGTTTTTCTCCTTCTTGTTTCAGTTTGGGGTGAGAACAGTGCATCGGCGGAGTTGCTCGGTCGACCAAGCCCCTCCGAGGCAGACAGATATGGCTCCTCTGATGCGTTTGGAGTCTTCAGCTTGACTGCCCATGAATGATCGTGAAGGAGGTGTATTGATTGTCCGTACAATCCTTCGACGAAGGATCTGCTCTGTGAATTTACTAAGGCTCCAAACCTCTGATGGGGGCGGCATATTGAGATCCTTGTTGGACCTTGGGCCAAGAATAATGCATATTTCTTCTCGTTATTTGATTCTTGCTGGTCTTGATCTCACTGCTTCGAAGCCGTGTTGAAGCCTGACCGAAGGCTGGCTTATGTGGTCCTAGCGCTGTCAGGCACACCTTTTGTCGCGATCTCCGAGGTTGTCTTGCTTCAAGGCAGCTGGTCGTTCGATTTTCTGTGACCGATGCATCAACGGCCTTGTTACCTGATTCGGCACAAAAAATGAAGGGAACGAACGATCCCTTTTCATACGGCTAAATGTGTTTTGGTATCAGCCGAGGCGTCTCTTCGTTTACGGGTTGTTCCGCGGGCTGTATAGCCCAAAACTTTAATCCCTCTCTTGGTTATGGACTTTTTGCTCAAGCTCAAAGGTTTCAAGAAGTACTACGGTATGGATGTATCCCTAATGAAAGGGGACGATACCTTAGACACCATTACCATCTCGGACGA
>NZ_JBGKDS010000008.1:0-38518 GCF_042954325.1 Parasynechococcus sp.
GGCGGCACAGCCCGAACCAGGAGCCCAGACCCGCGATGGACCATCCAGGAGCTCATAGCCCAGTCGCTCCCAGACCAACTCGCACACAGCCTGATCACTGCAGCGATCAGCAAGGATTTGTTCAAGCAGCGAACGACTTAATGCCATCGACAAAGGCGTCTATTCAAGTCTGATTGACTCAACCACAGCAGAAGCAACCCACGCCAACCCAGCCAAGATGAAACACGAGATGGATATTCAAAAAATCTACGCATCAACATTGAAGCCTCAGGCCAACACAGGCAACCTCGGTGATATCTTCGGCTACTTAGCGATTGAAAGACTGAGCAAACAATCAATCCGGCGCACGGGCATTCCCAATAAAAACGACATCGACCATCAAACACTCGTACTCGTAGGATCAATTCTGAATCACATCAGGCCTAATCAAAATGCCGTGATTTACGGACCTGGATTCATCACCGGCGAAGACAATCCAAAAAGGTTAAAAGGCAATCGAATTGTTGGCGTGCGGGGAAAGCTATCAAAAAAGATTATCGAAAGAGCCTTTCCAGACAGCCGGGTCAAGGTTTGCTCAGATCCAGGGCTACTCATGAAACCGTTGATAGCGGCGGACTTCAAAGCTGCCAATGCAGTGAAATTAGGGGCAATTGTGCATAGCGTAGACCGAGCACAATTCCTCAAGTCCAGCTTTAACCACATCCCTATTGTTGAGCATTACAAAGGAATCGACCACTTTCTTAAATCAATTTCAGAATACACACATCTCATTTCAACATCCCTGCATGGGATGATCTTCTGCCATTCACTGGGCATCCCTGTTCTCCCTGTCGCCATTTCCAACAAGATCACCGGCGGGAGTTTCAAATTCAACGACTACCTTAGCTCAGTCAACATCAAACATAAGAGACAACTCATGATGCTGCACCAAGCTCCTCGCAGCGAAAGCAAGCTCATTGAACTGATCGAAGACCACCCCCAGCCCAGTCAAGGCCTGATCGAAGAGTTAAGCCAAAAACAAGCTCGAACGATCAAAAGACTCCTCAGGAATCCCCCACAATCTCCTTCTTTTTAAGCCCGTACAGCAACTGATCAGACCGATCGAACGAGGACAGACCAAGGGAAATAGCCGCCACATTCATCAACAAACGACGGGAGCCGATATACATCTTTTTAACAATAGAGCGGACCCTATCGTCGCTCAGAATCGACATAATTTTTCCAAGATAATCAGCATTAACACCCCAGTCAGGCGCCTCCATTTTCTCTGAGAATGGAAGGCGATTGATCGACACGTGAATTCCACAATTAGGGCGAGCGAGCTTACCTTGCAACACCTCAAGGCCAGGACAATGAAGGGCATTCCTCAACTCATAATGCTTATAAAGGATCTCCTCATCATTGAGGCCACAGTAGTCCCAAAGCGCTTCATGAAGCGGATAAAGATCGTCGTAACGCGCCAAATGCAAACCAGTCAAACGCTTGGATCCAGGGCGAATCAAGTTATAAAAAGGCAGGCCAGAACTGAAATAAGCGCGATGCTTGTTCAAAATATTTTCAGTCAAAAGGATATCAATATCACCGATATAGATGTACTCGGAACGCAGGAAAGGCTGCAATAAAAAGCGATAAGAGTTTTCCATCAATGGAGTCTTACGGCACTCGCGAGTTGCAACATCATGCAAGTAATACACGGAGCCAGACAACGCCGCGATCTCGTCCAAACTCTCACCATGCAACGCCTGCATACGAGGAAGGTCACGCACTAAGAATTCAAACGAAGCTCCTGGGTGCTCGAGGGAACCAAATAAAAAATAGAGTGGAAGATAATTATGAAAAAAATTTGTCGCGCCGGTGTAAAACAAAAGATTCTTAGAGTCCACAACAGCACGCATCTATTCCACAACAACAGTACAGCAGCAACTTGACTGAAGCATCGTCAAAAAGAACCTGCACCACCAGCCTCAAAGGCTGGGAAGGAGAGATCGACTAGAGTCGCAGTGCCGCCTGTCGTCGCGAATGACACGCCACAATCATCTTGTCCTCGGACAACAGGCTTTTCATGCAGGCAAGCTGGCAGCGGCACGGGATCACTTTTCACAAGGTCGCGCGAACGAGCCCGAGTTGGCTTCGCTCTACGATATTAATATTGGCCTTATTGATAGCCTGACCCAACACAGTGGCCATGGCGTAGACATCATCATTCCAGTGTTCAACGCCCTGGACGATGTCAAACAATGCCTGAACGCGATCGACCAATCCGATCAAGATCAACTCAAAACAGTTTTTGTCATTAATGATGGCTCTGACCAGCAGACCACGGAATGGCTGCAGGAGTTTTGTGACAATAGGAAGCTCTTCCAACTGATCAATAACCCCGACAATATTGGCTACACAAAAACCGTCAACAAAGGGCTGAGACTCGCCCAGTCCGATTACATAATCACACTCAATAGCGACACAATCATTCCGAAAAATCTGATCGGCGGCATGCTTGCCTGCTTCAGCTCAAACCCCAAGATTGGCGTCGTTGGACCACTATCCAATGCGGCAAGTTGGCAAAATGTACCGAATCTCATTGGAGACGATGGAAAATTTGCCATCAATACAATTCCATTTAACTTCAACACCAACGAATTCAATCATATTGTCAATTGTGCTTCCAACCATAGTTTTCCGAGCGTTGACTTTGTCAATGGATTCTGCTTTATGATCAAAAAAGCAGTTCTTGACACCATTGGCTTGCTCGATGAGCAATCTTTTCCAATGGGCTATGGAGAAGAGAATGACTTGTGCATGCGAGTAAGCGACGCTGGCTATCAGCTGGCAATCGCCGATAATTGTTATGTTTTTCACGCCAAGTCAAAAAGTTTCGGCAGTGAGCGCAAAACGGAATTATCTCAAGCTGGACATCAAAAATTAATCGATAAGTATGGCGATCGCTTTCACCAGAAACTAGAACGGACCAAAACCAACAGTTCCCTGAACCAAGTTCGTGAACGCCTCTCAACCTATCTATCAAAAGTAGTCAACCAAATATCACCAAACGACCTTAAAATCCTCTTTCTTCTTCCGGTCAAAGGTGGGGGTGGCGGCGCCCATTCTGTGATCCAGGAAGTGATGGCGATGCGGGCGTTACATGTGGATGCAAAAATTGCGATTAACTCTGACCACCATGAAGACTTTCAGCTGAAATATAGTGATTTGGGAGAGGAATTATTCTCCGAAATTTTCATCCAATACAATCCCGACCGCCCCGATGAACTGCCAACGCAGGCTTTTGATTGCGTAGTGGCAACAATTTTCTCGTCGGTCAAGCATCTTAAAGCCATGCACGACCAATCAAATCACTTTCTCCCCTGCTACTACGTTCAAGACTATGAACCACTCTTTTTTAAAGAGGGGAGCGAACAATGGATCGAAGCCAAGTCGTCCTACACCCTGATCAAAAATTGCTGCCTGATTGCAAAGACAAGCTGGATTGCAGACGAAGTCTTTAAACATCATTCCGTTCGTGTCCAGAAAGTCCGGCCAAGCCTTGATGAAAAGATCTATTTCTCATCACGGTCCAAACAATGCCAGACGCAGGCTGTCATCACAGCCATGATTCGCCCGCAAACCCCCAGGCGAGGAGCAGCGCGAACGATGATTTTGCTTTCTCACCTAAAAAAAAGATTTAAAGATCGAATTCAAATCCGACTTTTTGGCTGCGAATCCAATAATCCAGAATGGGATGCTCTCCATCAAGACTTTGAATATGTCAATCACGGCATTCTTACAAGAACAGAAGTGGCCGAGCTTTTGCAACAATCGAGTATATTCATTGATCTATCTGATTATCAAGCCTTTGGACGCACAGGGTTTGAAGCAATGGCCTGTGGGTGTATTCCAGTGATGCCCATTCATGGGGGAGCTGTTGAATTTGCAAAAGACAACGAGAATTCATTGTTGGTTGACACGTTCGATGTTGAAGACGTTCTGACTCGAATCATCCCAATCATTGAGAACCCAATGAAACGGCTTGAGATGAAGATCAATGGCGTTGAAAGTTCAATGCAGTACAGTAAACTTGATGCTGCTCAAAGTGAGCTGAAGGTCTTGCACAGAAACTATCTTCAGTGGGCCCTTCTTCACAAAGGCAATTCATAATCATCAACACCCATGGAATACAAGCATTGGTCCTCACCATTTCCCATTGAAGCTTCTCTCCATTCTGCACTGGATGATGCTGGTCTCGAACATCATCCTTGGGAGATCATTGGCTCGATCAATCTAAATGATTTACTGATCATTTTCGATCCGCCGGACCTCGTCCTGACGCACTATTCAAATCAAGAGACCCATTCCAATTGGGTTGACGACAACATCAATCAACTTTCAAAGTCATACAGCCAAATCTTAAGCCAGGCAAGCAGACCATCGACAACATTAATCGCTGGTTGGCAGCTGACACGAGTTCTTCAAACCATCTCCTTAAAAGAATTCTTTCGTTCAAATAAAGATCACCTCTCTGATCCTCAACAGGCTTCAATCGAGTGGCCAAACACCGAAACATTTGCAGCATTAGGTATTGACCACCTTGACCGCAAAATCAATCAAGACCTAAGCAATCTCTACATCAAAGTCGATGCAATCGCAGTTCGGTTTGGGCGTCAAGCCGACACCATGTATCTCCAGCGTCTTCACAGCCATCTGGACGAGATATCAGTCGTTAAAGCACTACAACACAGTGCAGCTACAAGCCGACGCGAGGCTTTACTTATCGAGGGCTTACACAAAATACAAAACGACTATCGAGATTACGTGATGGAGTCAAAAGAGATCATCCAAAATTATCAACAACTGCTTCTTGAGTCCCAAGTTCTTGCGGGTCAGTACCGAGATGCAACCGCAAAGAATGATCAGGACATCAAGGCTTCGTAAGAGGCATCAAAGGCTCAAGAGATAATGACAAACCACGGTTGACTTCGGTATTTGCTTTTAAATCGGGCCAAACATCTTTGAGCAGAGGATGAGACGTCGGGAGATCACCCTCGATCGAATCTGCCTGAATGAGTTGCTTCATCAACCTGGCGGCCTCCGGCGTATAACCAACAGCAAAGGACGTCTGCAATTTCACGAAGGCTTCCTGTCGTTGAGCTGATCCCAGGGATGCAAGTCGCTCTACATCTGCATAAATCGACGAAAGTTTGTAGTTTCTATCGTACTTTTCGAGCATACTCAAAGCAGAATCCTTGGCACGATGCTTGGCATGGGTGCGAAGAATGTCACGACAAATATCCATCGCTTCGTGATAGTCACCCAAAAGACAGAGTGCTCTCGCCTTATTCTCCAACGCCCAAGGGTTATTCGAGTCAAAGAGCAACGTTAGATTTAAGATCGACAAACTCATCTGGGTTAAACCAGAATCCCGCGCATAAATTGCCTCTTTGACCACCGATTTAGCCAAGACAGCAACGGATTGTTCACGACCCGTCACAACGACGGGACGCCAACCAAACTCTTGAAAATAAACCTTTAATTTGGATTGATATTCGTCGATATCGTAATGTAGAGAACGGTCACTACGCACTGAATCAGCCAGTTCTGTGATCCGCTGCTTCAATTCAGAATCATCAACAGGTCCAGCCAAAAGGACATCGCAGATCATCAGACAATCACTCGCTTGAGCGGCCCCAAGACAGGCCACTGCTCTGTAATAAGAAATCGTCGGATGAAACAATAATTGCTGCGTCAAAGATGCCAAGACAGCCTGCAAAGCCGCCCACTCCTTCTTCTTCATCAGATCAGCAGCGATTGTCAATGCTGACTGGAAGGCCTCAGTTGACTCGCTCTGAAGTTGAAGATCTGCGTGGGCCAACGCATCGAAGACCTTGAAATTCAACAACGCGCGGACGCAACTCTGCCGCAGCGCCATGTCGTCGCTCGAAACAAGCAGCCCACGCCAGATTTGATAGGCCATCGAATTCTCAGACAGCCTGATATGCGCCCTGGCTTGATTATCGAGCAGCCACGGAGTATTAAAACCATTGTTCCGGGCCAGCTCAATGAGATCCAAGGAAAGTTGAGGGTGACCGGAATCTCGGATCAAGGCAACTTCTTTCAACAGAAGAAGATCAACCCTGCCTGCATCGGCAGAAGCCACGTCGGCTTCAATCCAGAACCGACTTGTCCATGATTTTTCAGCTAAAAACCGATGGATAGTCGCGAGATTTTTCATGCAGAACGGAACGACAAGGCCCTGATTACAACCAGTTTACCAAGAAAGGTTATAGTCACTGTCTATGGATTTGAACGTCCGTACAGATGGGCGAGCAGAACAACACGATTGATATCGAGAAATCGGGTCGCCTCTTCTCACTTCAGTCCAGAGTGCTGCAATCTCCCCTCGCAGGGGTCAGCGATCGCGTGTTCCGCGGTTTGGTGCGGCGGTGGGCCACCCACAGCCTTCTGTTCACCGAAATGGTCAATGCCACCAGTTTGGAACTGGGACATGGCCTCGAAAAAGTCCATGAGCTCAGTGAAGAGCAAGGACCGACAGGCGTGCAACTCTTCGATCACCGTCCTGCAGCGATGGCCGACGCTGCCAAACGAGCCGAGCAGGCCGGGGCCTTCCTGATCGACATCAACATGGGTTGCCCGGTGCGAAAAATCGCCAAAAAAGGCGGAGGTGCTGGGCTGATCCGTGACCCGGAGATGGCCGTGCGGATTGTTGAAGCTGTCGGTCAGGCCGTTCGGATTCCGGTCACCGTGAAAACACGTCTCGGCTGGTGCTGCGACGATTCCAACCCTGTGGCTTGGTGCCAACAACTCGAACAGGCGGGGGCCCAGCTGGTGACGGTGCATGGACGCACCAGGGAGCAGGGATTCAAAGGCCAGGCCGATTGGCAAGCGATTCGAGAGATCAAGGCCTCGCTCTCTGTTCCCGTCATCGCCAATGGCGACATCAACAGCCCAGAGGATGCCCTGCGCTGCATCCGCGAAACCGGTGCCGATGGGGTCATGGTCGGGCGAGGCACCATGGGCGCCCCGTGGCTGACCGGACAGATCGAGGCAGCCCTGGCCCAGCGGCCGATCCCACCCACACCCACACCGGCACAACGCCTGGCTTTAGCCCGTGAACAACTGCAGGCTCTGGTCGCAACGCGGGGAGAGCATGGGCTGCTGATCGCGCGGAAACACATGAGTTGGACCTGCACAGGGTTCCCGGGTGCCCCGCAGCTGCGTCACGCCCTGATGCGCGCGCCCACCCCGGCCGACGCCTGCCAGCTGCTCGACGATCAAATCGATGCGCTTCGCACGGCGCTCGCCACGTGAAGGGGAATCAACCCCACCCCCTTCCGATCGAGTTGCTGGATTCCCAGCTCCTGCCGAACGACCTGCTGGACACGCCGCACAGCTGGCGACCAGCGATGGCAGGAATTGATCCAGCTGCCCTGCAACGGGCCCACCCCGACCTCGGGGGCAGCCACGACTTGCTGCCAAGCGGCCGACTGGCGGCAATCGCGCTCGGGCAAGCCAGCCTCTACGGCGATTTACCTCCGGTTCACCTGGCGGCGTACCTCGATGGATTGCGGCCTGCGGCACGCCGGGAACTCCAGCAGCAGCGGTTGAGTGCCCTGGAACATCTGGCCGGACCCGGTTGGCGGCGCTTTCAGGCCGGAAAACCCCTGAGCAAGGATCTGGATCGCTACCAGCCCCTCTCCACCACGAACGGCCGGGCCACCGGACGCTCCCCGGTCATCCACCCCGGGCAAGAGGCCGGGATCCTGATCGTGCTGGGTAACCGCAGCCACGGATGCTTGCCCACGCCGGAGACTCCGCAGGGTTGGCACGCGGTCCTGGATGGGGAGCTCGGGGATCTGAACACGGTCTGGAATCAGCTGCGGACCCTCGACAGCAATCCGCTGATCAGCTTTTGCCATGGCAGTGATCGGGTCGATCCCAGCGCTGTGGAAAGCCTTGCCGCGGCCGGGGCCGACAATCCCGAGCTCACGCTGATCACCACCGACGAAAGCCTGCGATGGCGATCCGAACCCCAAGAGCCTGCGGGCAACCCGCAGTACCGCTCAACACTGACCCCCTGGCGGCTGATCAGTCGGGGGGCCATCGGCGGACTGGTGAGCATCCGGCTGCAACGCTTGCTGAAGCTTCAACTCCCCGCTCAGCGCACGTGCCTGCACAACCTGCTGGTTGACCTCTCCCTGCAGCTGGTCGAACAACAGGTCGCGATGCAACACCTCCCAGCCGTGCTGCTGAGCCGCCGGCAACAGCACAACCCATCGGTTCCCGATGTGGCCAGCCCGCGGGACCGCCTCGCCTTCAGTCACGACCAGGCCGAAGAGCTTTTGGCGATCAATCGGCAACGCGGCCAGCGCCTGCTGGCTCGGGGGGGCAGCATCCATTGCCATCCCCGCTGGAGAGGATGCCTGCAGGTGCACTGGACCCCACCCATCCAGCCGCTGATCTCGATCCTGATTCCCTTCCGCGACAAGGTGGAACTCACCAAGGTGTGTGTGGAGTCGATCCACCGCTGCGCCGGATCGATCCCCTACGAATTGGTGCTGATCGACAACGGCAGCACTGAAGCAGCGACCACCGATTGGCTCGAGCAACAGAGCCGACAGGCGAACGTCACGGTGCTCCACTTCGACTGTCCGTTCAATTACGCCCGCTTGCACAATCTGGCGCGCCCGCATTGCCAGGGCAGTCATCTACTCCTGCTCAACAACGACATCGAACTGCAGTCTCCGGAACTGCTGAGGGAGCTGCTGCATCCCTTCGCCCTGCAGAACACCGTGGCGGTGGGCGCCCGGCTGCTGTATCCCGATGGCAGCATTCAGCATCAAGGCGTGGCCCTGATCAACGGGGAACGTCGATGCGTTCTGGAACCAGGGAAACACCTGCGGTGTCAGCCCGTGATCGACACCTTGACCCCCTTGGGAGTGCAGGAGGAATACCTCGCGGCGACCGCTGCCTGCCTGCTGGTTCGCACGCAGGATTTTGATGCCATCGGAGGGTTCGATGAGGACTTCGCCGTGGTGTTCAACGACGTGGACCTCTGTCTCAGGCTGCGTCAATCGACGGAACGAGCCGATGGGGCCGTTGTCGTCACACCCAATGTCCGCATCATTCACCACGAATCGATCAGCCGCGGCAAGGATCAATACGGTGCAGCGCTCGCCAGGCATCAACGGGAATCCGGATTCCTGCGGGACAAGCATGCCGCCCTGTTTGCCAGTGGAGATCCGCTGCGCAGCGCCTGGCTTCATCCCCACAGCACCCGCTTTCAACCCCGCGATGCAGCGGTGCCATCCGCTGGCCCAGTCCGGGAACGTCTGATCCGGCAATGGACCACGAGCCAGCCATGGTCCAGCCGCTCAGAGCGACCGCTGATCCTGTTCGCCCACTACGACCCCCGCGGGCGCGTGCGACCGGACCTTTTGCCGCTTTTGGAGAGCTATCGAGAGCATGGTGATGTGGTGTTCATCTCAGCGTCCCCGCGCCTGCGCTGGCGATGGCGGACCATGGGCCGCCTGCGTCAGGTCTGCCAGGCGATCCTGATTCGCCGCAACGAGGGCTATGACTTCGGAAGCTGGATGACGGGGCTGCGATGGCTGCAACGCCAGCAGTCAATCCACCGTGAACTGATCCTGACCAACGACAGCTTTTATGGCCCCGTCGGCGATCTCAACGGGCTGTTCGAACGCATTCACGCCAACGATGCCGATGTGATTGGGCTCACGGACGATCTGATGTACGAACCCCATCTGCAATCGGCATTCCTGGTCTTCCGAACACCCGTTCTGCACAGCCCGGCATTTCAACAGTTCTGGGACACCCTGCAGATCTGGCCGCGCAAACGCGATCTGGTGAAACATTGCGAAGTGGGGTTGCCGGTGGCCCTCGGCGAGGCCGGCTTCCGGCTGAGCAGCCTCTACACCCGGAACGCCAACGGAAACATCCTCCACACCGCCTGGCGGGAGCTGATCGAAGACGCTGGCTTTCCCTTCGTGAAGGTCAGCCTGCTCCGCGACAACCCGACCCGACAGTCGCTGGATGGTTGGCACCAGGTCATCGGCTCACGGAATCCCGATCTGGCGGAACAGATCCGCAACCAGCTGGATCAGCAGAGCTGACGTGGAGCCTCTGACCGCGCTGCTGCTGCTCTGGCCCCTGATTCTCACCCGCCGTCCAGAGCAAGCCTCACCGATTTGGGCCCGCCGAAGCTTGATCACACTGCTGACGTTGTTAACGGCGCGGTACCTGTACTGGCGTTGCACGGCCAGCCTCAATCTGTCGAGTGGTGGCGCCGCGGCCCTGAGCCTCACCCTGCTGGTCGCCGAAGGTTGGTTGCTGTTCAGCGGTCTGCTGCCGTTGTGGCTGGCCTGGCGCCGGTTCCCCGACCGTCGCCCATCGGCGGACCAGAGCATGGCCGCAGTCAGGGCGGGCCGTTGGCAACCGCGGGTCACCATCCTGGTGCCGACCTGTGGCGAACCGCTGGATGTGCTGGAACGCTGTCTGGTGGGCTGCTGCAGCCAGCACTACCGCCACAGCGAAGTCTGGGTGCTGGATGACAGCGGTCGTGAGGAGGTGGAGCTCTTGGCCCGTCGACTGGGGTGTCACTACCGGCATCGACCGGTACGCAGTGCCGCCAAAGCCGGCAATCTCAATGACGGTCTCCGGCTGACCCACAGCGATCTCATCGCTGTCTTCGATGCCGACTTCATTCCCCAGCGTCATTACCTGGAGCGCTGTGTCGGCTTTTTTCGACATCCGGACGTCGGCTTGGTTCAAACGCCTCAGCACTTCATCAATGTCGATCCGGTCATGCGCAACCTCGGCATGGAGCGGTGGATGCTGCCCGACGAGGAGAGTTTTTACCGCTGGATCCAACCGGTGCGGGATGGATGGGGCGCCGTGGTCTGCGCTGGCACGTCCTTCGTGGCCAGGCGCAGCGCCCTGGAGCAGATCGGTGGCTTCGTGGAGCCGGCTCTCTCCGAGGACTTCGTGACCGGCATCGCTCTGCGACGGCAGGGTTGGTCGCTGTTGTATCTCCAAGAAAAGCTCAGTGCAGGGCTGGCCGCTGAGTCCATGGGGGATTTTGTTCGGCAGCGCCAACGCTGGGCGGCGGGCACCCTGCAGAGCCTTGTGCTCCCTGAGGGGCCTTTACGCGCCCAAGGCTTGAGCACCGCTGAACGGCTGGCCTACTGCGAAGGCGTGGTGCATTGGATCAACCACGCCCCACGGTTGGTCTTGATGCTGATGCCGCTGAGTTACGGCGTCCTGGGAGTGCTGCCGATTCAGTGGAACGTGCATGCCGTGGTGAACCTGCTGCTGCCGCTGTGGGGAACACTGCTGCTGTCGATCGGCTGGCTGAACCGCGGCAGCCGCGCCGCTCTGCTCGGCGAATTGACCAGCTGGGTGATGACCGTGCCACTGACGATGACGCTGCTGTTCAGCCTGCGCCGGGGCCCACGCCGGTTTCAGATCACCCCGAAGCACCGCACACGCTTGCGGTGGCACGTGAACTGGCCCCTAGCCGCACCGCTCCTGGTGCTCAGCGCCCTCAATCTGATCAATCTGATCCGTCTCAGTGGTCAACCCTTGAGCAGCGTGGAATGGCGGATCGGCCTCACGTGGGCCTGCCTCAACCTGATCAGCACCCTGATCGCGATCCGGGCCTGTGTGGACCCTCCCGCACCGGACGCCAATCCCTGGCTGGGTGTTGATCAAGCGGCAACCCTCACCACGACCGAGGGGCATCGTCATCGCTGCCGGATCCAAGCGATCAGTCAGAGCGGTGTGGAGCTGACCTGGGCCGGATCTGTCCCCGCCACGCTCAGCGGCCGTGAGCTGACCTGGGAGAGCATCGGCCCCCTGGGAGTGCGGGAGGTCCAGCGGACCGAGACGCAGCTGGTGCTGGAGTGGAGCGGACTGAGCCAATGCCAGCGCCATCAGCTGATCATCTGGTTGTTCTGTGAACCAGGGTGCTGGCTTGATCGCCAGTCGCCTCGGGAATGGCTGGCGCTCCTGGTCCTGCTGCGCACCACGCTGTTCGGCCGATCCGAACCCGGGCCCTTGCGCCGCAGTCTTGTGCCCCGTCGCAGCTAAGGCAGGGTGTCTGGCCAGTGCTGACGAATCAGCAACATCGAGAAGTACGGTCGCTCCGAGGCCGCCACCTGGTCCGCAGAACAGACCAGCTGGTCAGGCCAGCCAACACGCTCAGCGAAGAGCGCTTGGTGCAGCAGGCCATGGCGCTCCAAGCAACCGCGCACCCAGGACCAGCGATGGCCGAGCTTGAACAGGGCCAGCACCCTGCTGGCCTGGACAGCGGCCCTCAGTTCAGCCTCCAGGAGATCAGGCTGCTCCGGACAGGGCCGCAGCAGCAGCTGGTCCTGCTGGAGCGCCAGCGGCCAGCCCCCGGCCGCCGCCGCGGCCGAGACGGAGCTGACGCCTGGAATCACGGCCACGGCACAACCTGGATCCAACGCCTGGATCGCAAGCAGCACATAACTGGTGGTGGCGAACAGTGATGAATCGCCCTCGCAGAGCAACACCACCGAATGCCCACGCCGCACCTCCGCCAGCAGAGCCTCGGCGGCATCGCGCCAGGCCGTCCGCCGCTCCTGCGGATCGGCCACCATGGGGAACACCAAGGGGAGACGGCAGTGATCGTCTCGGATCCAAGCGGCGGCAATGGTCGCGGCCATGCTGCTCGCTCCTGGCCGCGCCACCGGATAAGCAACCGTCTGGGCCGCGCGCACGGCATCCACGGCAGCCAAGGTCATCAGCTGGGGATCCCCGGGTCCAACGCCGACAAGGGTCAGCCGCGCAGGCGGCGCTGGGTTGATGATGGTCAGCAGCCATTCCGCCCGGAGACCGGACGATGAGTCGCCTCAGCATCTTTCCAGACCAGGCGGCCGCATCGGAGCAGAGCACTGCAGCCGTGCTGACCAGTGAGGACACCGCCGTGATTCAGAACGAACTGCAGCGCAGGGGCATCGGCTTCGAGCAGTGGACCGCGCCGACGGTGCTGGCGAGCGATGCCGATCAGGCCAGCATCCTCAAGGCCTACGCCAAGGACGTGGCCACCGTCCAGCGCAACCATGGCTTCATCACCGTGGATGCGATTCGAATGACCCCGGATCATCCCGATCGCATCGCGTTGCGAAACAAATTTCTCTCGGAACACACCCATGCGGAGGACGAAGTGCGCTTCTTCGTGGAGGGCCGGGGACTGTTCAGCCTTCACCTCGACGATGAAGTGCTGGTGGTGCTTTGTGAGCGCGGCGATCTGATCCATGTCCCCGCCGGCACACGCCATTGGTTCGACATGGGAGAACGGCCCAGTTTCTGCGCGCTGCGTTTTTTCAACAATCCAGCCGGTTGGGTCGCTGACTTCACGAACGACCCAATCGCCGATCGCTTCCCCAGGCTGGATTAACCAGCATGTGTTGAGCGCCCATGGGTCGTCGCATGTCCCCCCTCCTTCGAATCGGTCTGGCCAGCCTGAGCGCGCTGTGGATGATTCCGATGGCCTGCGCCCAGGAGCCCAGCAATGACGACCGGATTCAGCGCAAGGTGGCCGTGATTGAACTCAGCCGCAGCATTCGCAGCTACACGGTCAGTACGTTGGCCACCGCCGACTGCCTCGTTGAACAGGGACGCCTCAGCCGGCGCGAAGCCGATCAGGCGATTCCAATCCAGCTCAGGGAGGTGGGAATCAGCTCCCACGTGCTGACCAACCCCCAGGTGCTGAAAGCCCGCGACCAGCTGCTAGCGCTGATGGATTCCTCCTGCAGCCTGAGCACCATCGACGCCGAAACAGCACGACGGGTGGTGGAGCAGGAGCTCTGAGTCGCAGAGCGCGTCTCAAGCGTGGACAACAAGACAACCGGTTTTGTTCCCGGCGAAAAATAATCACCACCCATAGGGTTCCGCTTTGCTCTGGAGCGGCATGCGCGGCGTTTGGATGGCAACAGTGATCAGCATCGTGCTGAGTCCGGCCATCGCTTTCGCCGAGCCACAGCTCACCCTCGAACAAACCGCACGCCGCCTCCCCCAGACAGGCGATCCCATCTGGTTGCTGAGCCTGCAGCTGAATGCCGACACCGTGAAGCACTTCGATGCGGTCAGCGGTCGTGCCCATCGACAGGATGCGAATCGGCATCAAACCGGCAGCCTGGCTCCTCTCCCCCCCGGCACCTACAGCGTTGGGGACGTCGAACCGCTCGGACCCACCGACCCCGCGGAGCTGGGGCCACTCTGGATTGGCATTGAACCGCTGTTCGCAACCGGACGCGGCCATCTGGGCATTCACCTCGACCCCAGTGCCAACCAAAACGCAAACAGCGGAACGCTCGGTTGCATCGGATTGGTCAACCCCGAAGCGATGGCGGAGTTGGCGGAGCTGATCCAAGAAGAACAGGTCCGGACACTCCGGGTGATGAACTGATGTTGAAGGGATGGGGCCTCAGCTGGGGTGGCTGGCTCGACAACCGACGCGGCGAATGGTGGCTCCTCGCCCAACTCACGTTGATCACCGCCCATCTCTGTCCGGCTTGGCCTGCCCATGGCCAGCTTGGCTTGACGCCTTGGCCACTGGGCCTGGTCATCACCGGCGTCGCCCTGCTCGGCTATGGCGCGGTGTTGGCGGTCCGGGCCTTCCTCGATCTGGGGGACAGCCTCTCACCACTGCCTGCGGTCCGCGATGAGCATCGCTTGATCGTGACGGGTGCCTACCAGCGCTGCCGACACCCGCTGTACCAAGCGGTGCTCTGTTGCTCGTTGGGGGTCTGCATCGCCAGCGGCAGCGGTCTTCATCTCGCCTTGCTGCTGGGACTGATCGGCGTGTTGGGAGGAAAAGCACGCTTTGAAGAACGCGACCTCAGGCGGCGCTATCCCGACTATGCAACGTACGCGCAGACCACCACAGCCATCGTGCCGAAGCTGCCCTGGCTGGACTGGAGCACCCTCTGAGTCAGCGTGCTGGAATGAGCCGGTTTTAGGCGCCTCCCAACCCCATGGCGACTGCGGCAGATCGCAAGGGAATCATCCTGGCTGGGGGCAGCGGCACACGCCTCCATCCGATCACCCAGGCCGTCAGCAAACAACTGCTGCCGGTGTACGACAAACCGATGATTTATTACCCGCTCAGCACGCTGATGCTGGCGGGCATTCGAGAGGTGTTGATCATCACCACGCCGCACGATCAAGCGTCGTTTGAGCGGCTGCTCGGTGATGGGTCCCGCTGGGGGATGGAGATTCAATACGCCGTTCAGCCCAGTCCCGACGGCCTGGCCCAGGCCTTCCTGATCGGGGCTGATTTTCTGGGTGGTGCACCAGCCGCGCTGGTGTTGGGGGACAACCTCTTCCACGGCCATGACCTTGTTCCCCAACTGGTCAGCAGCAATGACACCCCCAAGGGAGCCACGGTCTTCGCTTACCCGGTCAGCGACCCCGAGCGCTACGGCGTTGCCGAATTCGATGCCGCGGGGCGGGTGCTGAGTCTGGAGGAAAAACCGTCCAAGCCCAAGAGCCGTTATGCGGTCACCGGGCTGTATTTCTATGACGACAGCGTGGTGGACCGCGCACGAGCGGTGCAACCCTCAGCCCGTGGGGAACTGGAGATCACAGATCTCAATCAGATGTATCTGGACGAGGGACTGTTGCGGGTGGAACTGATGGGCCGCGGCATGGCCTGGCTGGACACGGGGACCTGTGATTCGCTCAACGATGCAGGCAGCTACATCCGCACCCTCGAGCACCGACAAGGCCTAAAAGTCGGCTGTCCGGAGGAGGTGGCCTGGCGCCAGGGCTGGATCGACAACACAGCGCTTGAGGCGCTGGCGCTGCCGCTTAAGAAAAGTGGCTACGGAACCTATCTCTTGCAAATGCTCGAAGAAAGCGTGAGTGACCATGCCGCGCTGCAAAGCAGCCTTGATGCGGAGGTCCGTCATGCAGGTTGAACAGCTGCAAAGTCCGCAGGGCAGCACGGTCGACGGCCCCTTGCTGATCACACCCCAGGCGTTTGGCGATGACCGCGGCTGGTTTTTTGAAAGCTGGAACCAGCGCAAGTTCGATGAGGCCGTCGGCGCGCCCGTGCTGTTCTCCCAGGACAACCATTCCCGCTCGGTGCGCGGCGTGCTGCGGGGGCTGCACTACCAGCTGGCACCGGAGCCCCAGGCCAAATTGGTGCGCGCCAGCCTGGGCGCCATCTTTGATGTCGCGATCGATCTGCGTCAGTCCTCCTCGACGTTTGGTCAATGGGTCGGCGCTGAACTCACGGCCGACAACAAAGCGCAGCTCTGGATCCCGGAAGGCTTCGCCCACGGGTTCCTCACCTTGAGCGACGTCGCGGAAGTGCAGTACAAGGCACGTGGCTTCTGGAACAAAGGCTGCGAGCGGGCCATTGTTTGGAACGACCCTGACCTGGCGATTGCCTGGCCACTGCAGCGGCTGGAGGGCGTCGAAGTCAGTCTGTCGGGCAAGGATGCGGAGGCCGCTGGATTCCACGGCGCCATCAAGGCGGGAGACATCTTCTGATGAAGGTTCTGCTCACCGGAGCGGCAGGCCAACTCGGCCAGGCCCTGCGCACATCGGTGCCCTCAACCATCAACGTGATCGCCACCAGTCGAAACGGCGGTGATGGGTTGGAGGCCTTGGATCTTGCCGATGCCGCTGCCTGCCAAGCCGTTGTCGCGCAGCACCGACCGGACTGGGTGCTCAATGCGGGGGCGTACACCGCCGTGGACAAGGCCGAGTCGGAACCCGAGCTGGCCCACGCCGTGAATGCCGGAGCCCCGGGCGCTTTCGCCAGAGCCTTGGCGGATCAGGGGGGACGGCTGCTGCAGATCAGCACTGACTTCGTGTTCAACGGCAGCCAGGGCTCCCCCTATCGCCCCAACCAGGAGCGGGACCCTCTGGGCATCTACGGCGCCTCGAAAGCAGCTGGAGAAGAGGCGATCGAAGCCGTCTTTCAAGGCGACCCACGGGCGTTGATTCTGCGCACCAGCTGGGTGATGGGGCCCGTGGGCAAAAACTTTGCGCTCACAATGCTGCGTCTGCACCGCGAGCGGGACAGCCTGGGCGTTGTCGCCGACCAGGTGGGCTGCCCGAGCAGCACCCTCAACCTGGCGAGGGCCTGTTGGCAGAGCATCCAACGGGGATCGCAGGGCACGCTCCCCCCGGTCATGCACTGGTGTGATTCCGGCGCCGCCAGCTGGTATGACGTGTCGGTGGCCGTGGGGGAGCTCGGGGCTGAACTGGGCCTACTCGACACCCCCGCCTCGGTTCAACCGATCCAGACCAGCGATTACCCAACCCCCGCAGCCCGGCCGAGCTACTCGCTGCTGGATTGCAACGACACCCGCAAGGCCCTCGAGCTAAGCGGAGAGCACTGGAGAACAGCCTTGAAAACCGTGCTGCAGTCGACGGCTCAAGCCTCCGGATCCGCCAGCTAAGCCGATTCCTTGTCCCATCCACGTCTCCTCTGACCACCGGCCATGACCACCCCGATGCCCACTGCCGCTGACCTGCTGGGACGCCGCAAACGGATTCTCGTCACCGGAGGTGCCGGGTTCATCGGCGGTGCGGTGGTGAGACGCCTGCTCAACGAGAGCGACGCCACGGTGTTCAATCTCGACAAGATGGGATACGCCAGTGACCTGACCTCCATCGAGCAAACCCTGAGCACCCTGGGGGAGGGATCAGCGGAACGCCATCGGCTGCTGCAGGTGGATCTGACCGATGCCGCTGCCGTTGAGGCTGCGGTGAAGCAGGCCGACCCCGATCTGGTGATGCACCTGGCCGCCGAAAGCCACGTGGATCGCTCGATCTCCGGACCTGGCGTGTTCATTGAGAGCAATGTCACCGGCACCTACAACCTGCTGCAGGCGGTGCGGGCGCACTACGAAGGATTGGCGGGTGAGCGACGGACGTCCTTCCGGATGCATCACATCAGCACCGACGAAGTTTTTGGTTCCTTAGGTGCAGAGGGGCGCTTTTCGGAAACAACCCCCTACGACCCCCGCAGTCCGTACTCGGCCAGCAAAGCCGCCAGCGACCATCTCGTCCAGGCATGGCATCACACCTACGGATTGCCGGTTGTCCTCACCAATTGCTCCAACAATTACGGCCCCTGGCAATTTCCGGAGAAATTGATTCCCGTGGTGATTCTCAAAGCATCATCCGGTCAGGACATCCCCCTGTACGGCGACGGCCTGAACATTCGCGACTGGCTCTACGTCGAAGACCATGTGGATGCACTGCTGCTGGCGGCCTGTAACGGCGTGAATGGTCGCAGTTATTGCGTGGGTGGCCACGGTGAAAAAACCAATCGCGATGTGGTGGAAACCATCTGCAGACAACTCGATCAACTGCACAATCGCGAGCCATCCCACCTTGACCTGGTCAAGCGGGTGACAGATCGGCCTGGCCACGATCGTCGCTACGCCATCGATCCAACACGCATCAGCACCGAACTGGGCTGGGTACCCCGCCACGACGTCAATGAAGGACTGGAGGCCACGGTGAAGTGGTACCTCAGCAACCAGGAATGGTGCCAAGACGTCCGGAGCAAGGCCGGATACCAAGGCGAACGACTGGGCATCAAATAATCACTCTGGAGCAGAAACGACAACAATGCAGCGCCAAAAAGTGCGTCACTAAAGAAGCACAAACCGAATAATTGTAGCCATGTTAAATTACTAAAACTTGATCAAGCTACCCGGCCATGGCCAAAACCAATGCATCGGCCGGAGCACTCTCCAAGCTGGGACGCGCAACACAACGGACGGCCACCAAGAGCCTGCAAGCCATTCAGCCCGGGCGCTTGCTTCCCACACGATGGCGACGACGGCTTCGGACACTGGGCTTCTCAGGACGAAGCAACACACAGCAGCGACCCAGCAATCGAAAAAAACCGCTGAGCCAGGAGCTCAAAACATTTCTAGCGAACATCGATACCACCAAGCTAAAAACAAGCGAATTCAAGGACACCAAATACTTATGTCATTACGCCTACGTCTTTGACCACGACTACTACAGACATCAACTGCCAACCGAGGAGGCCAAAAAACTACAGAGCGCGGGCGACTTCGTTCTGCATTACTGCACATCAGGCTGGAAAAAGGGCCTCGACCCCAGCGAACTATTTGAGACCAACAGCTATCTGAGCAAGTATCCCGACGTCAAAAAAGAGGGATACAATCCAATGCGCCATTTTTTCCAATTTGGCATCCATGAGAATCGTTGTTCCATGGATGACATTCAATTCATGAGAAAGATGGCCGACCTTAAAAAGGTCAGGACTCTCACCCCATCAACAGAACAGCAATGGGCAGCGATTCAATCCAAGCGCTTTGCGGTCATTCTTCATATTCATTACCCCGAACTGAGCCATACGATTGCCAACTATCTCAAACGAATTCCATTTAAGTTTGACGCCTACATCTCCACACGCTCGGACTCGATTGAAGCACTTGAAAGCTGCTTCTCATCGATCAGTAACATCAACCATCTAGAGATCAAACATTTTCCCAACCAGGGGCGGGATGTTGGACCCTTTCTGGCTGGCTTTGGCGACAAGATTCAACACTACGACTATCTCCTCAAACTGCACTCCAAAAAAAGTCCACACAGCAATGCCCTAAGCGGCTGGTTTCTTCACTGCCTCGACAACCTGATCGGCTCCGAAGAGGTGATCCAAACCAATCTCCTGGCCCTCTCGGAATCGGACCATGGCCTGGTCTACCCGGTTGAAAATTATGCACTCTCCCTGGGGATCAAACACGACAGCTGCTGGGGACACGAGAAAGGCAATTACCAGAAGGCTCAACCACTCCTGAACAAACTGGGGCTGGAATCGATCAACGAGAAATCGACATTCCAATTCCCCGTAGGCACGATGTTTTGGTGTAAAACCGACATCCTGCAACCCCTGATTGACTGGAAGCTCCATTTCGAAGACTTTGACACCGAAGGAGGACAGATTGATGGAACACTCGCCCACAGCATCGAACGCTTGATCGGACTGTGTTGCACCGAGTACTACCAAAAAAAACTCGTCAGCACCTACTGCGGCTATCACCACTCAAAACAACATAAAGGCGATAAAAGCATTATCGAAGGGCGCAATAAGCTCAGCATGCATGGCTTCGAGAAAGTCATTCAGTTCCGGGAGAAACCACTCAACCATGAACGTCCATTTTCCTGGGAGATCAAAACAGACAAGCTCAATATCCACTGGGTCATCCCCAATTTCACCCCTGGCCTTGGTGGACATACAACCATCTTTCGAGCCATTGACTATCTGGAACGCTGTGGACATCAGTGCACCATCTGGGTGCACTCAGAGCTCAAAGGAGACAAGCGAAACCGCCCGAGCCAGCTCCATAAACGCATCATTGATCAGTTTTTCATCAAACTCCAGACCGATCAAGTCTTTCTTTTAGGTAATGATCAGAGTGATCTTGATCTGGTCAGCGGAGACGTGGTGATCGCCACGGATCGAATGAGCACATATCCCGTGCTCGGCATGGGCAACTTCATCGAACGTTTTTATTTTGTTCAAGATTACGAGCCGTATTTCTTTGCACGGGGAACGGCAACATTTCTAACCGAAGAAGCCTACCGATCCAAGCATGGCTTCCATTGCATTTGTGCAAGTCCATGGTTGCAAAAACTCATGGAGCAGCATGGGAATCAGGCGATGGCCTTCCCTCTCGCCGTTGACCATCAGACCTATGCACAGGATGCATCGATTCCTCGCGAACGCAACAAGATTGCCTTTTACGTTCGACGCAGCACACCACGACGGCTGTACGAATTGGGAGTTTTAGCGCTCAGGCGTCTATTTGATTTAGGTGAAGCCTTCGAGATCATCACCTTCGGGGAAAAAGACGTTCCTGATTTAGGCATTCCAGCCAAAACAACCCATGCAGGAATTCTGGATGCCCCATCCTTAGCCAAGTTGTACCGAGAAGCGACAGCTGGGCTGGTCTTATCGGGAACCAATTATTCCTTGGTGCCCAACGAGATGATGGCCTGTGGCCTCCCGGTGGTCGATATCGATGCCGAGCAGACCCGTTTGTCCTACGAAGCGGGAACAGCCGTCCTGGCCGAAGCCACCCCAGATGGGTTAGCGGAAGCCCTTCAAAGCCTGCTGAATGATCAGGAGATCCAGCAACAGCGCCGCGAGGCTGGTCTCGCCGCAACCCGAGATCTGAGCTGGGATCAATCCAATGGACGGGTTGAATCATTTCTCAAGAGCACTGTGGAGCAGGCACTCCAACGACACCCGATCCGACCCATGCTCTGCCAGTCGATCAAAGTATCGATTGTCATTCCTGTTTTCAACGGTGGCGATCTCCTCCTGGAGGTTGTTCAAGCATGTCTCAATCAGCATCTCGACCATGGCTTTGAGCTGATCATCATCGATAGCGAGTCGACGGATGGTGCGATCGAGCGGATCCCAAAGGACCCGCGGATCACCATCATCCCGATCCAGAAGAAACACTTTGGCCACGGAAAAACACGCAACTTTGGAGCTTCACAGGCCAAGGGAATGTATGTCGCGTTCATCACCCAAGACGCTCTTCCTGCCAATTCATTCTGGCTGGCAAATCTGATCGAACCACTGGAGAAAGACCCCCAAGTGGCAGGAGTTTTTGGCTGTCATATTGCCCATCGCTCGCACAGCCAACTCACAACCCATGACCTCGATAATCATTTCAACCGTTGGATTTATCGCAGCCACAGAATCCCGATTGAACTCGATCCTGCAAGGCAAACCCCCACTGGAGCTGTCGCTAGCCACGAACGCTTTTACTCGGACAATAACTCCTGTTTGCGTCGGAGCGTTTGGGAACAACACCCACTACCCGATGTCATCTATGGCGAAGATCAACTCTGGGCCGGCATGATTCTGCGGCTCGGCTATCGCAAAGCCTATGCATCCAATGCTGTGGTACGGCATTCACACGAATACTCATTCCGTGAAACCGTAATCAGAGCCAATACTGAATGGCACTTCTATTCTCTACATCTCAATGAAAAACTTCCATCGAGCAAGAAAGAGGTGCTCGCCATGGTGGAAGAATCCTGCAAAAACGACAAGAAGGCCGTTGATCTTTACCCTGAGATCAGCAAAGAACAGTTAAAGCAGCGCCGAAAGCTTCACTTCGCCAGAGCATGCGGTTATTACCTGGCGGGTCAAGGACGAGGAACAATTCGTCCCTGATGAACGCCACTGACTCAGCTCAGTCGCGCTTCATCGCAGCCGCCACGAATCCACCGACACCCCAGGCAACAACGATGATGCCGACGGAACCGAGGAATGCTTGCCAACGCCAGTTTTGATCCGGAGCAACCGGGAGTTGAGGCTGGTTCAACATCACAACAAACTTCAGTTGACGCTGGCTTTCACGACGGCTGTTATCAGCGGCCAAACGAGCCGCCAACAGGGAGTTGGACGCGAACTCCACATCGGAGCGCAGTGAGGTTGCTTCAGACGCAAGACGATTCAAATCACGGCCCGTTTCACTGACGGCTTTTTGACGTTCTTCACTAATTTGACGCTCCAATTCACTCACTTGGTCGGCAATGAAAGCGACTTCAGGAGCATCGGGGTCACGGTACTGACGCCGGAGGGTGGCTTCTTCAACCTTCAAATCAACCAGCCTGGATTCAAGCTGCGAAATAAACGAGCTCGTCGCCTCCTGTTCTGTTTCTGGATTCAACTGACCATATTGATCCTGGAAACTCTCAAGTTTCTTTGTTGCCGCACGCAACTTATCCTCAGCAAGCTTAACTTCTTTCTGGGCAAAGAGATTTTGATCAGAACTAATCGACTGATTAACCTCGTTAACAAAGCGACGAGATTGCAGCAGTAGCGACTGATTCAGCTCGAGCGCTTGCGTTGGAGTGAAGCCTGAGGTCTTGACAATCACCGAACCACTTAAAGGTTGCGGTGCGACATTGAGCTGCCTGCGATAGAAATCGACCTGGGCTGGCTGAGAACTGCCAG
The DNA here is from genome assembly GCF_042954325.1 of Parasynechococcus sp. Classification (GTDB taxonomy): domain Bacteria; phylum Cyanobacteriota; class Cyanobacteriia; order PCC-6307; family Cyanobiaceae; genus Parasynechococcus. Next base: position 23,030 of record NZ_JBGKDS010000008.1, read on the forward strand.
CGGGTAAACCGCTGAACAGGTCCGGGAATGAAGGTCGGTAGAGGGTTTCTAAGCTGGATGTCTCTGGATAAAGACGATTTTTGACGTCTGCTGATCCGAGATACACCTGGAGATATTGGCCATCCACGAGCGAAGTCAGCACCTGGGGAGCCGCCGCGGCACCACCCAGAACCGACGATGAAGAGGTGTTCAACGGGATCGCCTGCTGAATCACAAATTCAGACACCGCCGTGTAGCGGTCCCGTCCGATCGCAAAGCAGTACAGGGCCGAGGAGGCGAGAAACAACGACACCAACACCCTGGGCTGGGCCAATGTCCTCAGGCGGCTGCGCCAGTCCTGCTCGGCAAATCGTGTCGCGTAAGCCAACACAGGTGTCGGCACTGCATTCCAAGGTGATGCTGTGGCGGTTGTGCTCGACTGAGATTTGAAGGGCTGGTTGGCCATGGGGTTACAGATAACGGGAACGGCGGCGACTGAATCCTGGGGTCAGAGCTCAGTCATCGTTGGACTCGAGCAACAACGATTCGTTCGTCCGATACAGGATCAAAGAAAATGCAAACGTGACTATAGAACAAGTTGCCAAATAATTCAGGGAGATATCGGGGATGGGGTAGCTGTTGTTCATGGCATAGCGGAACAATTCAACTCCATGGAGAATTGGATTCCAGGTAATAAAAGGACGGGCATAGGCGGGAATTTCAAACGTCGCAAAGAAAATACCCGACGTAAAGATAATCACCCTTTGGATAACACGCTTAATCACGCGGACGAATGTTTTATTCAGCTTACCCAGAAAAACAACGCACAGGCCAAACCCAATGGCCATCAAAACAGTCAACAGGTAGGTCACAATCGCGAGCCCAGGACTGTCTAACCTGAAATCCCAAGTAAAATACCAAGTCAGGGCAAAAATCCCCAAAGACAACGTCGCCAGCGCACGCACATCATTGAGCGAAAGCCCCAGCAATATATCTAGAGGCCTCACCCTTGAATAATAAAGAGGCGACCTCAACTTCAATCCATTGACGGCCTTCAAAGCCACATTGCGAAACAGAAAAACAATGCAGAATCCCGTGGCCATAAAGATCACAATATTGAAATAGATATCCGTTGTTCCACCGGCCGCAAATCGATTGCTTCCCTTCAGGGAACTAAAGCCAACACGCATCAAGACGAAGAACATCATCATCTGCAGCGGCTGCACCAGCGATTCCCAGGAACCAATGGGGCTACCAGCAGCCTTTCGCCTTCTGTCGTACTCAGAGATTGCCAAAATAATATTGACTTGCTCTTGGAGCTTGTAGGCGATTCTTGAAAGTGAATTCATCATGTCAGTCGGTCAAAGAATGTCGTCTTGATCATCTGTCTCGCGATCTGAGTTCTGCAGATTAAGCCCCTGAAGCAACGACTCATCACTGTCTTCAGCATCGCCCTGACCCGGCACCTGATCAAACCTCAGCAAGGCCTCCTCGAGGGAGCCCATAAACAAGGGCTCACCCGCAGGACTCAAGACCAAGCCTCGATTACAAAACTGACGTAAAAACCTAGAATTACTGGATGTCGTCACCAAGGAGGCGCTCTCCGCCTGCTCAAAAAACAATTGACGAAGAACCTGACCAGGCTTGGACATCACAAACCTGGTCTTCGGAACAAGGTAAAGATCAAAATCAAACAGAAGTGACAATGCCGTGAAAAAGAAACTCTTCTGAGTGGAATTCAGATCACGCTGCACCGCCTGGGGCTCAATGCCCTGCTGAGACAACAGCAGCCAGAATGATTCCAAAGAGAAGCGATCACCCCGGAGACGATCTTGATAAAGCTGGCAGACAAATTCAACATTTTGAATGATTTTCAATTTGCTATCCAATCCCCCCTCTCCACCCAACGGCCAACCAATCACCCCACGGCGCACTTGACGTCCGGCGACGGCGGGAACCAGCCCAGACAGAACTCCAATCAACTGATAGCGAAGGTAGGAATTGGTGGTCATGACAGCAAGTCTCTCGCCAGGAGCAACATCCCAATTCCAGGCGACTTGGTTGACAACTTGATCGTCAGACTTATCCGCTCGGATGTAAAAATCGTCGAGGGAAATAATTGGCTGAGCTGGTTTCACTGGGGACATTTCAGCGCAACCCGAACTTCCGTGATGATTAAACATTCTATCACCACAATTTCGACGACATTTATTATCAAGACCTGATCATCCATCTGACAGATCTCGTCTTATCGCACCTGTTGTCGCGATGCCAGACCAGCCGCGCATCGCCCTCAACTGTCACCCGATGACGGGTGGGCGGCGATCCAGCGTTCAGCCGCTTGGACCAAACCATGGCGACAACGTTTTTCAAGCCGTGCAACCACCAGATCGAGGGCCCGTTCGCCCATCGGCCTGAGCAGCCGATCAGGAATGGGAAGCGCGCTGGCCACGCCATGGGTCTCTAACGCGAGCTCGGCTTCGGCCACCAACTGATCTCCCTGGGGCACGATCCGCGCCTCACAGGCGAAGTGCACCAGGGAGTCCAAAGCACCGAGTCCATGAATGGTGCAGCGCTCGAAGAGAATGGTTAGCCCGGATGCGCGATCCGCCCAGACCGCACGCACGGTCACCTCGGGCCTCACTCGAAACGACAACAACGCATAGGGCCTGGATTGGTACAGGAATCGGCCATCGCCACGATCCACGACCTTGCGCCGATTCAGCAACGCCCGCAGAGGGCGCTCGGGCGTGGAGAGATACGCCTCCAGCTGCGCTGCTGAAGCCCGCTGGATCGTCAACACACAGCGATGACAGCGTTGGACTCTCAACGGAGCGGTGCGAAGGATGTTGAGCGCGCAGAATCGCATGCGCGCCATCGAAGACGCCCCATGTTCTGGACCCCCTACGCCGACTGGATCTATGTGGTCGTCAGCCTCAGTGGCACCCTCGTGGTGATCTGGCTGGTGTTGCGACCGAACCAACGCTGACGCCACGCTGATATTGGATGATCGGGACAAGGCCCAAGCGCGAGCGATCAACAGCCGATGACCAGCCGTTCCTTCCGGATCGAACGCGACAGCCTGGGGCCTGTCGAGGTGGCCGACGATGCCCTCTGGGGAGCACAGACCCAGCGCTCATTGGAGAACTTTGCCATTGGCTCGGAACGGATTCCCCTTGAGCTGATCCATGCCCTCGCGCGGATCAAACGGGCCTGCGCCACGGTGAATGCAACGCAGGGTCTGCTGGATCCAGCGCTTGCCGAGCAGATCTGCAGCGCCGCCGATGCCATCGCCGCCGGAGACCACGACAGTCAATTCCCCTTGAAGGTTTGGCAGACGGGCAGTGGCACCCAGACCAACATGAACATCAACGAGGTGATCAGCAATCTGGTCTCTCTGCAGAGCCAGGAAGCCCTCGGCAGCCACCGTCCGGTGCATCCCAATGACCATGTCAACCGCTCACAGTCCACCAATGACGTGTTCCCCGCCGGGATCCACATCGCCGCGGCCCAACAGATCCACGCCGAGCTGCTGCCCTCTCTATCTGCTCTGATCCATGGATTGGACAGCAAGGCACAGGCCTGGATGTCGATCGTCAAGATCGGGCGAACCCACCTGCAGGATGCCGTTCCCTTGCGACTCGGGGATGAGGTGGCCGCCTGGCGAGACCAACTCCAGCAATGTCATGACTGGATCCACGCGAGCATGGACACCCTCACCGCTTTACCGCTCGGTGGAACGGCCGTGGGCACTGGATTAAACGCTCCCCCCGGCTTCGCATCCGCCGTCGCGAAGGATCTTCAGGCGCAAACGGGGCTCCCCTTCCGTCCCGCGGACAACCTCTTCGCGGTGATGGCCGGCCATGACGCGCTGGTTCACAGCATGGGACAACTGAGGCTGCTGGCCGTGGCCCTGCTGCGGATGGCCAATGACGTACGCCTGCTGGGATGCGGACCCAGGGCTGGCCTCGGTGAACTGTGTCTACCCGCCAACGAGCCCGGCAGCTCGATCATGCCCGGGAAAGTCAATCCGACCCAATGCGAAGCGATGGCGATGGTCTGCACCCAGGTGATCGGTCTGGATGCCGCCGTGGCGGCTGCGGGCGCAGGAGGACATCTCCAGATGAATGTCTTCAAACCCCTGATCGGATTCAACCTGCTGCAGAGCATCAAGCTTCTGAGCGATGCCAGCCGCAGTTTCCAGCGCAATCTGGTGGAGGGTCTGGAGCCCAACCACGACCAGATCAGCCGGCTGCTGGATTGCTCACTGATGTTGGTCACCGCCCTCACACCGACCATCGGCTACGAGAAAGCCAGTGCCATCGCCCAGCATGCGCATCAGCACGGGTTAACCCTTCGGGATGCGGCCCTGGCGCTGGGCCACATCAGCGGCGCCGACTTTGATCAGATCGTCAAGCCGCTGACGATGGCCACTCCCCAGCAACCCTGACGATTAGGCCGCCCGTTCGGTCGCTGGATTGGGTCCGGCCGCCCCTTTGAGCAAATCATCCAACTCGGCCACCGGGAAACGGTTGATCGCCTTCAAGGCCAGACGGGCCGTGGTCCGCAACTGTTCACTGATCGCCTCGCAGTAAGGCACCTGGGATAACAGGTCGACAGTGCGCCGCATGATCCGCACCACATCCCCCTCATCCAACGAGGTGTTGGCGATCAAATCCGCCCAGTCGGTGCCCTTCGCCCAGGCCTCAACGAGGCCCATCAGTTCCGGCTCCCACCAGGCCGGCACCACAACACCGGAGCGTTCCTGCGCGCGGAGCAGTTCCCTTCGGAGCCCAGACAAATCATGGAGCGCTTCCTCCGCCGCTGGGGGTGGCGGAAAACCACTCCAGAGATCGGGTCGGTTGACCTCTGTGCTGATCGCCTCAAAGACAGCGGCCAGATCAGGGGGGGACAACTCATCGAGATGGCCACTCATCAACGCCAAGCCAAGCCAAAGTTCGTTGTCTCCGCGGAGGGCCGCCACGGTGCGTCCAATCTCCGTGGGGTCAAGGTTGTTCAGACAACCGAACTGCTGAAGGATGTCCCGGAGGGCCAGAAAGGTTTTCCAGTGGCGGTTGGCCCGGTGCTGCAGCAGGTGCTGGCGCTCTTCAATTTCCATCTCCAGCTCCTCCATCCGCCGCCGGTGTTTCTTCAACTGTTTGCGGTCACCCCAGCGATGGGCGGGATGCTGATCCTGCTCCTGCTCGAGATCCCGCACCAGGTGAGCCTGGGTCAACACTTCGCCGGCGAGGTCGTATTGGGGGGTGACCATGTCATGGCGACGCGCCATGTGAGCCACCGCCAGGGCCAAACCTCCACTGGCCTGATCGCCATGGCGCATTTCCCCCGTGCGCTGCAGGTCGGGGCTGACGACCCCATCCACCTGCAAACAGCTCAGTTCGGCATGGAGGCTCACGACGGCCTGACAGGGCAAGAGGATCCAAAGGTTGTCGTCGGTGAGGCAGAGCAACAGCGGGAACTGACCCGGTCCATCCACCTTGTCCACAATCACCGCGGGGCTGACCCGTCCGCGCAGCTGCGGTGATTTCAGGCTCACCAGGGTTCCGGGACTGGCGAACTGCAGCGCCAGAGTGAGCTCGTTGGCCAGGGTTTCTTCCGCCTGCTGCTGGAGAATCCTCAGCAGACGACGCTCTTCTCGGAGGCGAGCCCGGAGCTTTTCATAGGCTTCAAAGTCCTCCCAGGGCACATCCCCCGCAACACCCTCGAGCTGACCGAGCTGCAATCGCAGTTGCGCCAGGGTGTCCTGTTCATCGACGAGGTCAAGGCTGGCCAGGTAGCGACCAAAACTCCGCTCCACCAGCTCGCGGGCCTTGGTCAAATCGTGACGTTGGAGCAGATTCAGCACCATCCCGTAACTGGGGGTGAACTGACTGACCAGAGGGTCCGCTGGGCTCGTGGCCAACTGACCGGCTTCACGGACACCTTCGAAGCGACTTTGCACGGTGACGACATAGCCCTGGGAATCCAGACCACGTCGTCCAGCCCGACCGGCCATCTGCAGAAATTCGCTCCCCATCAAAGGTCGATGGCCCCGCTCTGTCCGTTTCGACAACGAGGCAATCACCGTGCTGCGGGCGGGCATGTTGATGCCTGCGGCCAGGGTCTCCGTCGCGAAGACCACCTTCACCAGTCCTTGCTGGAACAGCTCCTCAATCAGCTCCTTCCAGGCCGGAAGAACTCCGGCGTGATGTGCCGCGATCCCCCTGAGCAGAGCATCGGCATGGATCCCCTCTCGCACCGCCTCAGGGTTCTCTCTGCTGTAGCGAGACAAGCGCTCGTGAATCCTGGCTTGCTCCTCCGCCGACACCAGGCATTGGGACCCCAGGTCCCGCACCGCCTTGTCGCAACCGCGTCGACTGAAGATGAAGTAAATCGCCGGCAACATGTCCCGCTCGGCCATCTGCGCGACCACGAAGCTGATCGGCGGTGGTTCCGGCTGAGGAGGTTTCGCCGAACGGCCCTTGCGCTTGTGCCCTTTCGGTGCGCGCCAGACCTTGCAATTGGGGTGAAGCCCCGTCCCCGCTTCATTCAGCAGCGGATGCAATCCTTTGGCACTGCAGAAGCTGAACTGGAGAGGAACGGGCCGGTAGTCACTCATCACGAGGGTGGTCGGCCCATGCACCTTGTCGATCCAGTCCGTGAGCTGACCGGCATTGGCGACGGTGGCCGACAACGCCACCAGCTGAACCGGCGGCGGACAGTGAATGATCGACTCCTCCCAGACGGTTCCGCGCTGGGAATCGTTCATGTAGTGGCACTCATCAAGGACCACGGCCTCCACATCCGCCAGGGGATCGTCCGGCTGATCCGCCTCGGCGTAGAGCATGTTTCGGAAGATCTCCGTGGTCATCACCACGATCGAAGCCTCCCTGTTCACGCTGAGGTCACCGGTCATCAAGCCAACGTTGTCGTCCCCGAACTGCTCACGGAAATCCCGCAGTTTCTGGTTCGACAACGCCTTGAGCGGCGTGGTGTAAAAAACTTTCTGGCCGTGGGCCAGAGCCCGCTGAATGGCGTATTCACCGACCAGCGTTTTGCCGGATCCGGTCGGGGCACTCACGACCACGGAGTGACCCTGATTCAGGGCATCGATGGCCTCAAGCTGAAAATCATCCAGCGGGAAGGGAAAGATCTCAGCTGGATCAAGGCTGGTTGCGACGGGTGCATCCTCGGACGGTTGGGCTGAAGACACCGACGATGCTTGCTTCATTTAGAAATCCTAAGGACGCCGGCCTGGGCCGCGATCGTGACGCGGGAGTGATAAGCCAGAGCGATTGAGCCCATCACCAGTCGCTATCGCGCTTGACGAACCCAAGCAAATCTTCATATTTTGTTTACAGAGAATGCTCGAGCTCTGACGCCCGTCAGGGCTTTTTTTTGCGAATCAATCGGATCGCGGCTTCAGTGATGACAGCACCGGTGCACCGATGCCATGACGTAGAGAGCACGCCAAGTCTTCGATGACCACCGGCAACCTGCTCAGAACGCTTCCTTCAAATGAAACGTTGATCGATGCGTTACGCGGTTGCCGCAGCGCCGAAGAACTTCTCAGGCTGGAACAACGCCTTGCGGAATGTCCTGACGCGAAACCGCTGTTTGACTGGGTCTGCACGCTCCTCGTGGAACGACAGGTCTCCAGAGGGCTAGCGGCCCGTCTGCTCAGTCAGATGCATTACGGCCGAGCCGAAGCCTGATCCGATCGGCCTTGACGCCAGACCCCAGCCAAGGCACTGCCAATGATGCAGTGCACCACCGCTGAAATCGCTCCGGGCAACGCGGTGAGCGGGCTGCTGAAGCCACTCCGTGCCAACACCACCGCAAGACCCGAGTTCTGCATTCCCACTTCCAAACTGATCGTGCGACGCGTTGCCGCCGATTCACCCAGAGCCCGGGGAATCAGCCAACCCAGCAAGAAGCCACCGGTATGGAGGAGAACACAGGCGATCACGAGTGTGATGCCCTGATCAAGCAACACATCCCTTTGGCTGCCGACGATGCTGGACACGATCAGCACAATCGCGATCACCGCCAACGGCGGCATGATCGGCTCCATCCGGCTGGCCACGCGGGGCGTCCCCTGCTTCAACAGCACCCCAACACTCACCGGAACAACGACGACCTGCAGCACCTTCAGCAGCAGGGCAACACCATCCACCGGCACGTACTGACTGGCCAGGGTTTCCGTAAGCCGAGGCGTCAGCACCACCGCCAGGGACGTACTGACCATGGTCATCACCACCGAGAGGGCCACATCAGCCCGGGCAATCAACGCCACAACATTGCTGGCGGTCCCGCCGGGACAGCACCCCACCAGGATCAACCCCACCGCCAAGGGAGCCGGCAACTGCAGCAGCAGCGCCAGGCCCGCCGCCAGAAATGGCATCACCAGGAACTGCGACAGGGCTCCGATCACCACGGGACGCGGATGCTGTCCCACGCGCAGGAAATCCTGCGGGGTCAAGCCGAGGCCCATCCCCAGCATGATCACGCCGAGTCCGACGGTGATCCACAGGCCCTGAAACCAGGTGAACAGTCCAGGCCAAACCAATGACAGGCCAGCACCCAGCACAGTCCAAAGCGGAAACAGCAGCGTGAAGCGCTCCCAGGACATGCCGAGTCAGCCGTAGGTGCCCCCATCCTGAGGCGTCGGCCATTCCAGACTGTGGTCATGCCTGATGTTCCCGCCACCCGACGTCGACAGCTGCGCACCTGGCGACGGGGTGCGCAGCCATGGCTCCTGGAGGCGCCGCAGGCGGAACATCCCCTGCTCGATCTGGCCAGCAACGATTACCTGGGCCTCAGCCGTGACCCACAGGTGCTTGAGGCCGCAGCTCGGGAACTGCGGGACCAGGGACTCGGCTCCGGCGGTTCAAGATTGGTCACCGGCAGCCGTCCCAGCCACGCCGCCTTGGAAGAGGCCCTGGCGGCTTGGCTCCTGCGCGATCGAGTGCTGCTTTATCCCAGTGGATTTCAAGCCAACATCGCAGCCCTCAGCGCACTGGCCGACCGCCACACCACGGTGATTGCCGACCGGCTGATTCACCACTCCCTGCTGGTGGGCATCCGCGCCTGTGGAGCCCGTCTGGTGCGCTACCGCCACAACGACATCAACGACCTTTCCCGACGTGTGAGCCAAGCACCACCACCGGTTGTGGTGGTGACCGAAAGCTTGTTCAGCATGGAGGGAACCAGCCCTGATCTCGACGCGATCGCCGGATGCTGCGCCGAACATGGCGCCGCTCTTCTGGTGGATGAAGCCCATGCACTCGGGGTTCTCGGCCACCAAGGACGCGGACTGTGCCATGGACTTCAAGCCCCAGTGACCTTGATCAGTGGCACCTTCGGCAAGGCCTTCGGCAGTGGCGGAGCCTTCCTTGCCGGAGACGGAGCGATCGGCGAGCAACTCCTGCAAACCAGTGGAGCCTTCCGTTACACCACAGCCTTGGCTCCTCCACTCGCCGCCGGGGCCCTGGAAGCCCTACGGCTGATGGAGAGCCATCCAGGCTGGGGACCAGAGCTGATCGCCCGGGCCGGGCGATGGCGGGACAGCCTGGTTCATGCAGGCTGGCCTCGCCCCCTGGGCCTGGGCCCAGTGCTGCCGCTGGTGCTGGGAGCGGATCAGGCGGCGCTGGATCGCCAGCAAGCGTTAGAACGCAAGGGCCTGTTGACCGTCGCCATCCGACCGCCCACCGTGCCTGAGGGCTCCGCGCGGCTCCGGCTGGTGCTGCGTCGGGACGTCCCAGCCGGCACAGCCGCGCGTCTGACCGAAGCGCTGGGGCCACGATGAAGCAGGTGATTGCGATGCATGGCTGGGCCGGTTCGTCGGCCACCTGGAACCACTGGCAGTCCGTGCTGGAGTCGAACGGCTGGTGCTGGAGCAATGGCGACCGTGGCTATGACGGCTCTCCCCCCCACGATCCGAGCTGGTCGACGCACGCTGATCGACGTGTTCTGATCGCCCATTCCATGGGCTGGCATCTGGTTTCGGAGAGCACCTTGGCCCAGGCCGACGAGCTCGTTCTCCTCGCCAGCTTCGGACGGTTCGTGCCTGATGGTCGTGCGGGGCGACGCCTGATCACCGGTCTGGAGGGAATGACAAGACGATTGGAAGAGGGGGATGGGATCGCCATGCTCGAACGCTTCTTCGCCCAGGTGGCGCATCCCTATGCGGCCTCTGCCTTACCACCGAGCAAGCTGATCCTTGACGGACTCAGTCCCGCCGGACGCGATCGCTTGGAGGCAGACCTCCGACATCTGGCGGCAACCCAGGGCCTGCCCCCCGGACGGCCCGATCAAGCTCGGATCCTGTTGGTTCAAGGGGGGGCCGATGCTGTGGTGACCGCAGAGACGCATCAATCCCTGGTGCAGGATCTCCACAATCACGGTTACGGCGACATCAGCCATTGCAACGATCCAGGCTGGGGTCACGCGGTGGTCACGCCCCCCGTCCTGAGCCGAGTCATGGCGTGGTTGGACCAGGACGCATGACGCGTTCCTGGAGCGACCGGGTTCTGCACTGCTTCAGTGCCAAGGCTGCGGACTACAACCGCTGCGTGAGCCTGCAGCGTGCAATGGCCGCACGCCTGGCGGAACACATCCGTCGGACGCAGGTCCCCAAGGGAGCGTGGCTGGATCTGGGCAGCGGCAGTGGCTTGCTCGCCGATGCCATCGAGCAACGGCAGCCGGACCAAACGGTGCTGCGCGTTGATGGCAGTGTTGCGATGCTTCGCCAGCAGGCCGAGCACTCTGCAACGCTCCATCACGATCTCGCGCGGGGCCTACCGCCGCTCCCAGCGCCTCCCTCCTTGCTGGCCTCGAGTTTCTGCCTGCATTGGTTGGCATCACCGGCACAGCATCTGCAGCAGTGGTGCCAGGCCCTCGCACCCGATGGCGTTCTTGCCTTGGCGGTGCCGATTGCCGGGAGCTTTCCGCAGTGGCAGTCCGCCGCAGCCACAGCATCAGTCCCCTACACCGCACTGGCGTTCCCGACCGCCGATGAGCTCCATGACGCCGTGGCCGACCATCGCGTTCTGGTCGATCAGCAGTTGCGCTTTACCCAGAGCAGTCGTGAGGCCTCCCAGTTGCTGAGGGCATTCGCAGACATTGGTGCCGAAGCCACGCAGCACGACCCGTTAAACGGAGGAGCCATGCGACGGTTACTGCGGGCCTGGCCAAGAAACGGTGTGACGGCCGACGTCAGCCTGACCTGGTCCCTGCAACTCCTGCTGGTGCGTCGATGAGGTCAAGGATCGGTCCTCTGGTGGTCTGTGGGACGGACACCGATGTCGGCAAGACAGTGGTAAGTGCCTGGCTCGTGCAGGGACTGAAGGCCAACTACTGGAAGCCGGTTCAAAGCGGTCTCGAGGGGGGCGGTGACCGCGGGCGCGTCCAGCAGCTGCTCGACTTGCCAGCCGACCGTGTTGTGCCGGAGGCCTATGCCTTCCAGCAACCGGTGTCGCCGCACTGGGCGGCGGAACTCGATGGCCTTCCCCTGGAGCCCGAACGCCTCCGGCTGCCACCCTCGAGCGAGCCATTGATCGTGGAGACCGCTGGTGGCTTGATGGTGCCGCTGACACGGGGCTGGCTCCAGATCGATCAACTGCAGCATTGGGGCTGCCCGATCGTTCTGGTGGCGCGCAGTGGTTTAGGGACCTTGAATCACACGCTGCTCAGCCTCGAAGCCTTGAAGCATCGTGATCTGGACGTGCTTGGGCTGATTCTCAACGGCCCCCCCCATGCCGACAATCCCAACACGCTGGAACAGTTCGGCAGCGTCCCCGTGATCGCGCATTTACCGCCTTTGTCGCCGCTGAATGCCCAGCAGCTCGAACAGCAGTGGATCCAGCAGAATCTCAGCAGCGTGTTCGCGCAGCTCCTGGCCGATCGACGGGAATGAAACACCAACAAGCCCTGGTCTCGTTGCTTGTCGCGGTGTTGTGCAGTGCCGTGTTGGTGCTCTTCACGGATGTCGAACAGGATTTCAACGACCAGTTGCGTCGCTTCCGTCAGCCGGGAATTGAGCGACGGGGGCAGCTCCCCAGGCGAATTGACGCGTGATGGAGGGCAATCGCCAGGGGCCACCCCTGACGAAGCTCTTCATGGATCTGATCGAGATGGGGCGTGGACCAGCCCTGCATTTCAAGCGCTCCGCGAATGGAAGACCAGCCTCCTTCCGCGAACACATCGACCGATCGTGTCCTGAGGTCATCGAAGCGATTGATCGCTCGGGCTGGAGCGACGAATCGATTGGACAGCCTGCGGGTACGGATAGTGGCCATGGGACCTCTCACCACACTCCTTCAATATGGCAAAAGCTGCGTGGGAGACCATGGCGTCATTCGAGGCCCGGTCCCGCCACCCCAACCTTTGGCCCCCGTTCACTCAGTTGGCCACAGCTGCGTTGCCCCAACGCATCGTTTCAGGGAAGGGCTCCTTGCTGTACCGAGAGCATGGAGAACCACTCATCGATGCGATCAGCAGCTGGTGGGTGACCTTGCACGGCCACGGGCACCCCGTGATGGCTGCAGCCATCGCCGAGCAGGCCCATCGGCTGGAGCAGGTGATCTTTGCGGACTTCACCCATGAGCCCGCCGAACGATTGGGCGAACGGCTGAGCGTGATCACGGGGCTGGAACGTCTGTTTTTTTCAGACAACGGCTCCACGGCAGTGGAAGTGGCCCTCAAGATTGCGTGCCAGTGGTGGCACAACCAAGGCCAGCCAAGGCAGCAGATCATTGCCTTCGACGGGGCCTATCACGGCGACACCTTCGGTGCGATGGCCGTCGGAGAGCGCAATCTGTTCAGTGAGCCCTTTGAGCAGAAGTTGTTCCCCGTCGCACGTGTGCCTTGGCCCAGCACCTGGTGGGGGGATGAAGCCGTCGTGGAGAAGGAAGACGCTGCCCTCCAGGTGCTGGATCAACTGCTGGAAACACCAACTGCAGCCGTCATTCTCGAACCATTGCTCCAGGGTGCGGGCGGCATGGCCATGGTGCGACCTGAATTCGTCCGAGCTGTCGCCCAGCGTGTCCAGGACAGCAACGTCCTGCTGATCGCCGATGAAGTTCTGACCGGTTTTGGCCGCACCGGTGATTGGTTTGCCTGTCATCGAGCCGGAATTCAACCGGACCTGATGGCCCTATCCAAGGGGCTAACGGGTGGTTGCCTGCCCATGGGGGTGACCATGGCCAGTGAACGCATTTTTCAGGGCTTCGTTGGTCAGGATCCCGCTCTGACGCTTTGGCATGGACACAGTTTCACCGCCAATCCACTTGGCTGTGCGGCAGCGAACGCCAGTCTTGATCTGCTGGAGGCAAACCCAGAAGCCTTCCGTGGGTTTGAGCAGCGCCACAAGCAGCACCTGCAGCGGCTGCTCAATCACCCGAGAGTGGGACGGATTCGCCTCACGGGAACCGTCGCCGCCTTCGACCTCAACGTTGAGGGCACAGCGGGGTATCTCAACCCTGCGGGACCAACGGTGAAGCGCATTGCCATGGAGCATGGGGTGTTCCTGAGACCGCTCGGCCAGGTGGTTTATCTGCTGCCACCGCTGAGCACCAGCGATCAACAGCTGGAGCAGTGCTACGGGGCCATTGAAGCCGCGTTAGCCAAGCTCTAATCCGAGGGTCCGTGGGGTCAGGGGCCCGCATTGATTGCGGCCTCCACGTCCTTGCGACTCAATCCGTAGGGAAGAGAACAGCGCTGTTCGCCGGTGGCCTCAGTGCCCCAGACCACCACCAGATCTTCCTGTTCGAGCAGAAGGTCTGCGCTCCAGTTCGCCCGCACAAGCCGCCACAAACATGGATTTCCTTCCACCACCGTGGCACCCAACTGCGTCAGCCAGGCCTCAAGGGCGCGAATCGAATGTTGATTCAGAGGGGTTTCTGCTGTCGGTAACTCGGCCATCCACGGAATCCCCACTGGTTTGAGTCTGATCACTCGTCAACCAGACCGGTGCCACTTGCCATTGCCTGCCCTGAAGGGCGGCCAAACCGAGTCCGAAGATCAGGCAAAGCAGCAGTGCCCCAGCGAGCAGCACGAGAGCGAACCACTCACCACCGGATAGGGCACGACGTTCTCCAATTCCCTTCCAGGACGTGGACATCAACGGTTCAGCCGGGGCGATCTCGGCTGTGGAGCTCTGGCGTTGAGCGTCGTAACGACGCCGCTGCTCAGGGTCCGCAAGAACGTCATAGGCCTCGCACAACTGCTGGAATTCCCGTGCCGCTTGGTCGACCGGCAAGTGGGTCGTATCGGGATGAAGCGCCTTGCTACGCCGCCGAAACGCCTGACGCAACGCTTCTGCGTTGGCAGAGGACTCAACCCCCAGTCGCTGGTAGTGGCTCACGCGAAGGGGTGGACAGCAGATCTGCGAAAATCGAGTTTAGGGAGAGAGGACTCCGGTTGATGCCCAATGCAACCTTGCCGGATCACAGCTTCTGGCAGGCGCTCGGATGGGACCCCACAGAGGCACAGAGACTGCAACTGATCGAATTACAAAACAGTTTGCGGCAATGGAACAGCAAGGTGAATTTGACCCGACTGGTGGAAGACAAGGATTTCTGGATTAACCAGGTCTTCGACAGTCTTTGGCCATTGCAGGACGAATTGCGAACCGCGGATCAACCAAGACGCTGCATTGATGTCGGCACCGGCGGTGGATTTCCAGGCCTGGCAGCCGCCATTGCCCTGCCCAACAGCCACTTCACATTGGTCGATTCGGTTGGACGCAAAACATCAGCGGTTCAGGCGATGGCATCCGAGCTGGGACTATCGGAGCGGATCACCGTACGGACGGAACGCATTGAGGAAACCGGACAGCTCAAACAGTGCCGCGGAAAATATGATTTAGCGATGGCAAGAGCCGTGGCAACAGCCCCTGTTGTTGCCGAATATCTTGTCCCCCTGATCAATGAATCAGGCCATGCTCTGCTCTATCGCGGGCACTGGGACGATGAACAACAAAAGGACTTAACCAGGGCAGCCAAAATCCTCAAAACCCAGATTTCAGAGATCCAGAAGACGGAACTTCCCGATGAGCGAGGGATCCGCCACGTGATCAGACTCAAACCAACGGCACCCTGCCCAAAAGCCTATCCACGCGCCGTTGGCATTCCAAGCAAAGTTCCGCTGCCATGAGGAAGTTGTTTGGCAAGAGGGCACAAAAAAACCACCTCTTCGCAGAGGTGGTTTCTTCGTTCAATGGAGCAGTGCTGTCTTCAGACGGCAGCTGTTCCGTTGATGATTTGAAAATGTTTTACCTGGCACCGAGCTATTTTCTCAGGGGGCTACCCCCCAAATATCGTCGCCGCTGATGCGTTTCACACCCGAGTTCGGGATGGATCGAAGTGGGTCCACACCGCCATGGGCACCAGGATAGATAACATTCTCAAGGGTGTGAACCCTGAGAACTGCATAGGTTTCTCAGCTTTCGCTAAACGTCTGGATTAAACAAAGTGTTGTTCTTCAGGCAAGAACCAAAATGTTGGTCAA
>NZ_JBGKDS010000009.1:0-8070 GCF_042954325.1 Parasynechococcus sp.
CACCGAATTCAACCAGGATTGCTGGTCACGGATGCAATAACTGATCCCCAGCCGAAAGCCCTGTGCATCCGCCAGCTTCAGCAAGGTGTTGAGCACACTCTTCTTGAGAATGCGTGTATCCAGAGACGAACTGCTCAACAACACCCGATTCAGTCCCTTAGGGATGGTGGAGAGTGCCTGCTCAACCGGTTCGTAATGCTTCTGGGCAATGGCATTGGCCAGACGGTTGTCATCGCCATCCATCAACACACCCTGTTCCGCGAGGGCATGGCGGTTCTTGCGCAACCGCTCCGTGACGTAGCTGCTCGCCGCCTTGTGGGGCCCTGCGTGAATCCACAACATCCGCTGATCGCGCTTGATCACCGGACGGGCGACAGAAACCGGCACAACATCAGCACAATTCAAATGAATTTAACACGCACAACGTTTTGCACATTGAGCCCGATAACCACCCAAGTTGATTGTTAATCAGACAGGCAATAAGTCAGCTGAAGGTGCACCGATGCACGGGGCTTGGGGGCTTCGCGGGGATCAAACCCCGCGGCTGATGCGGATGCACGGGCCTGCATCAGAGGGCGCACAGCACCACGGCGGTCGATCTGCTTGAGATTGACCCTGCGCCGCCCGATGTTGCGTGCAACCCACTGGGCCTCCTGACGTCCACGCTCCAGTGCTCGCGCTACCGCCCGCTGCTCGTCCGCCAGGGCAGACGCAGCATCCGCCAGTGACGTCATCCCCTGCACCCGCACTCCCGCCCGTCGCCCGGCCAGCTGAATCAGCGCGTCGTAGCGCCCAGGCCCCACCTCTCCGGAGAGGGTGGTGCTAGCGACAAACAGCGTGGCGGCCGCACTGCCCGATCTCCCCCGTTGATGGGTGCGGGGTGCCGGCACAGTGAGGGGGCCTCGAATCAACGGCGCTAAATCCCGGCGCAGCGGGCTGAGACGCTGATTGAGCTGCTTCAGGGCCGCTGCCTCACTGGGACCTTCTCCGGACAGCCCCAGAGAAAAGCGAAAACGATCCACATCACCCACCGCTTGTTCGTTTACGGCCAGCTGGAACAGTGTTCCCGAGCAGAGGCTCCCTCCCTGGAACGCCAACGCTGGTGTCGGCATCCCCAGAGCGAGGGTTGCGACCACCGGCAAAGCGATCCAACCGTTGTGATTCCGATGCATGCCCTGCATTCAGCTGAACCTGATCCTGATGACCTCAGAGGACAGGGATGTGACTCAAAGCCGGATCAAATTGGACCAGGTGTGACAAGGATGCGACGACCGTCGCTCAAGCCGCGGCCCAGCTGCCATGCAAACCGTGGGGAACCGCCAGGGGGAGCTCCAGCACCGCCACCTCGCTGAGATCAGCGGCATCCAGGATGACCAGATCCGACGCCTGGCGGGCGCCATTCCAAACCAGGTCCAACACCCAACCGTCATCTTCGGCCTCAGCACCGGGACGGCGCACCATCAGCGGTTCACTGACAAAGCCACGGGGGGCTGCACTCCAGGTGCGGGTCTCGCCGCTGCCCAGGTCCAGCTTCTGGATGGCCTGCAGCGGGTCGTTACCGGTGTCACGCTCGGCCACGGCCATCCAGGCATAACGGGCTGCCAGGCCCTGACGCTCAGGATTGACCATCGCGAATTCACAGGTGCGCGTGCTGATCCGCTCGGTCTGCACGGTCTCCCGGCTCAGGTCAAGACGACAGCGGTGCAGCAACCCTTCAGGAATCGCGTCAAAGTCGACTTCAGCGAAGTCGTCGTCGGGTCCGATCGAAGGGAAATCGTCGTAGACGATGCTCTCCACCACCACATGATCCCCGTCTTCAAAGGCATTGAGATGATGGAAGACGAAACCATCCGGCGCCTCGAGGATGCGCGGCTTCTGGCCGGCAAAACGGCCGGAGTCCCGCGGAATTAACCAGAAACGACCTTGTCCACCGGGCTGGGACGCCAGACATTGCGCCGCACCTTTTTCTCCGGTGACAAAGGGCAGCGGATTGAAGGCCACCGCGTTCTGAAGGAACACCGCCCAGTTGGGCGTGATCGCGAAATCGTGGAGGAAGGCGAAGCCAGGGAAGCTGTCGGAACGGTCATGCAGCAAGGCACCGGCATCGGGGCCATCGCTGGCGAACTCCATCAAGCGGATGGTGCTGCGGGGCCCCGTCTTCACCCCGAAGGTGACCATCGCTGGCCGGCCGTTGTGGCCGGGATCGAAGCGGGGGTGGGCGCTGAAAGCCTCGCCCTTTTTGAGCACACCATCGAGGCGGGAGAGGCCACGGGTCTCGAGGCTGTTGGGATCGAGGGCGTGGGGCTCGGCCGCTTCCCAGAGGGCCAGCAGCTGATCACCAAGTTTCACCACGTTGGTGTTGGCGATGTTCTTCAGCCGCAGATCAAAAGCATTGGCCAGACGCCCGCCGGGTTTCTGACTGCCGAACACGCCGCGGTAGAGAACCTTGCCGGCCTTTTCTTCCGCCAGCCACCCTTCGGTGCGCACGAAGCGGTTGCTCAAGGCCACCGCGCCGTTCTCGAAGCGCATCGCGGCGATCATCCCGTCCCCATCGAAGGGGTGATGCACGCGATGACCATCCCGCTCCAGGCGACCGGGACCATTGCGATAGAAGGTGCCCGCGAGCTCCGCTGGAACCGCACCACGGACTGGCGTCAGCGCAACGTCGCTGAGCTCCTGCTCCACGTTGACGAAGGAACTGGCCCAATCGTCGCGGGAATAGGTGCGAGCGGGAGCGACGGTCACGGGCAGCGGCGCAAGGCCCCACATCCTCTCGTAACGGACTGTGAAGTGCGCGTCGCGGTTCAGTTGGCGCCGGCCTGCTCCAGCACACCCTTGCTGCTCGGGATGGTCCCGGCCCGGCGGGGGTCGATCTCCGTCGCCATGCGCAGGGCCCGCGCAAACGCCTTGAAACAGGCTTCGACGATGTGGTGCGAATTCACCCCATCCAACTGACGGATGTGCAAGGTGAGACCGCTGTTGTTCACCACCGCCACGAAAAACTCCTTCACCAGTTCGGTGTCGTACGTGCCGATCTTCTGGCTCGGGATGCTGAGGCTGTAACTCAGGTGCGGGCGACCGGAACAGTCGAGGGCGACCTGAACCAAGGCCTCATCGAGGGGAGCGACAAAATGCCCGAAGCGATGGATGCCCTTGCGATCACCCAAGGCTTTGCTCAGGGCCTGACCCACCGCAATGCCCACATCCTCGTTGGTGTGGTGGTCATCGATGTGGGTGTCGCCCACGGCGTTGATCTCCAGGTCGATCAGCCCATGGCTGCTGATCTGATGGAGCATGTGGTCCAGGAACGGAACGCCCGTGCTGGCTTGGCAACGGCCTGTGCCGTCAAGGCCCAAGCGGACCTTGACGTCGGTTTCACCGGTGACGCGGTGCACCTCACCCAGACGTTCCATCAGTTCACGGCTGATCCAGTGCCCTCATGCTGCCTCACATTCCGGTGACGCAGTAGCCGGCATCCACGTAAATGGTCTGTCCGGAAATCCCGCTCGCCAGATCGCTAAGCAGGAAGGCGGCCGTGCCGCCGACTTCCATCTGCGTGACCGTGCGACGCAGAGGAGCCTTCTCCTCCACGTTGTGGATCATCTCGAGGATGCCGCCGATGGCGGAGCTGGCCAGGGTGCGGATCGGGCCAGCGCTGATGGCATTGACGCGAACCTGCTTCTCAGGGCCAAGCTCAGCGGCCAGGTAACGCACAGACGCTTCCAGGGCCGCCTTGGCCACACCCATCACGTTGTAGTTGGGGATGGCGCGCTCAGCACCGAGGTAGGAGAGGGTGATCACGCCGGCTTTCTCGCTGAACAACGGCTTGGCATGGGCGCAGAGCGGAGCCAGGGAATAGGCGCTGATATCCAAGGAGCGGGCGAAACCCTCGGCGGTGGTGGCGCTGTAGTCACCGATCAGCTCCTCCTTGCCAGCGAAGGCCAGGCAATGGACCAGGCCATCGAGAACGCCCCACTTCTCCTTGATTTCGGCGAAGACACCGGCCATCTGGTCCGCATCCTGCACATTCAGGGGCAGGAACAGGCTGGGCTCGAGGGGAGCGGTGAGCTCGCGCACCTTGGCTTCAAACCGACCTTTCTCATCGGGGAGATAGGTGATGCCGAGATCAGCACCAGCCGCCTTGAGCTGCTGGGCGATCCCCCAGGCGATGGAACGGTTGTTGGCGATGCCGGTGACAAGGATCTTCTTACCGGTGAGATCGAGCAGCATCGGGCGGACCGGAATCAGGTGGAATCGCGCGATTCTCCCCCATCCCCCGCCAGGATCACCGCTCATTGGAACGATCAGGCCGGTGACCGCCGATCCAGCTCAAGCCAATCCTGGGGATCTGCCCCGGCGTTTTTCCAGCCGCAATGAACTGAACAGCTTCCTTGCGACCACCTTTCCAGAGGCCGCAGGAGACCTCAGCAGCATCCAAGGTGGCCGTCAGGCTGCGGAACGGCAGTTGCAACGGGTGGATGCCAAGCGCTACGGCCGAAGCCGCAACCACCTCAATGGCGCCGTCACCCGCCTCTCCCCGTACATCCGCCATGGCGTTTTAACCCTGGCGGAAGTGCGCGATGCGGTGTTTCAGCAACTGGAACAGCGGCAGTTGCGGCGCGACGACGGCAGCAAATTGATCAATGAGCTGGGCTGGCGTGACTTCTGGCAACGGATGTGGGACGACCTGGGCGATGGCATCGATGACGACCAGGAGCCACTGAAGACCGGCCACGACAGCGCCAGTTACAGCCGCGAGCTGCCGGACGATATCCGTGCCGGACAAACCGGCCTGGCCTGCATGGATGGCTTCCGCGAGGAGTTAGTGAACACGGGTTGGCTGCACAACCACGCGCGGATGTGGATGGCGGCCTATCTCGTGCATTGGCGCCGGGTGCACTGGAAAGCCGGAGCGGATTGGTTCCTCGAGCACCTGCTCGATGGCGATCCATCCAGCAACCACCTCAGCTGGCAATGGGTGGCCAGCAGCTTCAGCCACAAGCCGTACTTCTTCAACCGCGGCAATTTGGAGCGCTACAGCGACGGCCGTTATTGCCAGGACTGCCCCAGCGCTGGGCAATGCCCGTTTGAGGGCAGCTACGACCAGCTCGAAAACCAGCTGTTCGCCCCCCAACCCGCGATCCGGGAGACCGGCGACCGCCGCAACCGCCGTGATGGGCGCGGTCAACGCGCCAATGCCGCCCTGGCCCGCCCGAAGCGATAACCCCGTCACACCACGCCATGACCGTTCAACGACCGATCGTCTGGGTGCATGAGGAATCCCTCGGCCCCGCCAACCCAGCCCTTCAGGACTACCCCGAGGCCGCCGCGGTGTTCGTCTTCGATGAAGCCTGGATCAACAACCAACACATCAGCCGCAAACGGCTCGGCTTTCTCTACGAAACCTGCCTGGAACTCCCGGTGACCCTTCGCAAGGGGGATGTGGCCGCTGAGGTGCTGGGCTTCGCCCGCCGCCATGGCGCCGATGGCATCGTGACCACTGCCGCCGTTGATCCACGGCTGAAGCGCGTCGCCGCAGCACTGGAGCGCGAGCTACCGCTGGTGATCCTGGACGGGGAACCGTTTGTCGCGCTGCCACGCCCCCCCCGACTGGGACGCTTCAGCCGCTACTGGCGCGAGGCCGAGCCCGTGGTGTGGGAGGGGTTTTAGTCGGCGCGCTCTTCGGCCTCTTTCAACAGCTGCTTCACCCGTTTGAGTTCCTCGACGGGATTGGTCAGCAGATCCTCTTCCTCCAGGGCCGGCAGACGGACGGGGATCACCTCCGCCTCTGAACGCGGCGGGTCGACCCACTGCCAGGTCGCCTGGGGAGCCCGCGCGTTGCACAGCGCTTCGAGCTCCTGACGCAGGGCCTTGGTCACGTCACGGCGCGCCACAACCTCAAAAAATTCCTGACGGCTGGCCAACCCAGAACTGAACGGTGTTGCCCCATTGCCGTTGAACAGGCGGGCGGGGTCGGGGATCCAACGCGGCTGGCAGACCCCCGCCGTCTCCGTGTCGGTTTCCAGAAAAATGTGGATGCCGTAGCCATCGGGTTGGTTCACCACCGCCAGGCCGTCGTGGGGGACAGAACGCGATAGCGGCAGCACCCGCCAGGTGCCCTCTGGCTTGGGGGCGCCGCAGGCGCACAGCAGACCAGCGAGACCGAGGCCCAGGGGAATCGTTGGTCGCACCGCCACACGTCGCAATCGACAGCCATCCTGCTGGAGGTCTCCCGTCTTTGCCGTGCCATGGCCCTGACCCCCTCGACAATGCTGCCCCTCGAGAGCGGGTTGCCGGTCTTTGCGCTGCCGGCCGTCAGCGGTCACAGCGGCCGCTTCAGCGACGGTGATCTGGATCAACGCCCCGTGCTGCTGATGGTGCTGTGCGCCCACTGCCCCTTCGTGAAGCATGTGGAAGCGGAACTGGGTCGAATCGAACGGAACTACGGCCAGCGACTCCAGATGGTGGGCTTCAGCAGCAACAGCCTGATTACCCATCCCCAGGACGGCCCAGCCCAGCTGGCTGAGCAAGCCCAACGCCAGGGCTGGCAGTTTCCGTATCTGCTCGATGAGCAGCAGACCTTGGCCAAGGCCCTGCGGGCGGCCTGCACCCCGGAGTTCTATCTGTTCAAGCCCGATGCGAGCGGAGCCCAGACGTTGCGCTATCGCGGTCAACTGGATGGCAGTCGCCCCGGCAATGACCAGCCCCTCAACGGTGCAGACCTGCGGGCAGCACTGGAGGCCGTGGTGACAGGTGCTCCGGTGAACCCGGAGCAAGTCGCCTCCGTGGGCTGCAACGTGAAGTGGAACCCCGGACAGGAACCCGACTGGTTTGGCTGAGACCCGTAAGATTTCCTTTATGCAGGTGCCTCCCTTCAGTCTCAGTCAGCAGATCAGTGATCTCGGCGCGGACCTCGACGCTGCAGTGCTGGACGTTCTGCGCAGTGGGCAGTACATCGGTGGGCCTCAGATCCAGCAATTCGAACAAGCCTTCGCCCGCAGCGTGGGAAGTCGCCACGCCGTGGGCTGCAACAGCGGCACGGATGCACTGATCCTGGCGCTGCGGGGCTTGGGCATCGGCGCCGGTGATGAAGTGATCACCTGCTCCTTCAGTTTTTTCGCGACCGCAGAAGCGATCAGCGCCGTGGGCGCCACACCGGTGTTCGTCGATGTCGATCCCGGCACCTACCTGATCGATCTGGATCGGATCGAGGCCGCGATCACGCCGGCCACCAAGGCCCTGATGCCGGTGCATCTGTTCGGCCGGCCCGTGGACATGACGCGGCTGATGGCGATCGCCACGGCCCATGGTCTGAAAGTGGTGGAGGATTGCGCCCAGGCCACCGGCGCCCGCTGGAACGATCAACCGGTGGGCAGCTTCGGTGATGCCGGCTGCTTCAGCTTCTTCCCCACGAAAAACCTCGGTGCCGCCGGTGATGGCGGTGCCATCACCACCAGCGACGACGCCCTGGCCCAGGGGATGCGTGAGCTGGCGGTGCACGGCATGCCCCAGCGCTACCTGCACACCTCATTGGGGTACAACAGCCGCCTCGATGCCATTCAGGCGGCTGTGCTCAACGTCAAGCTGCCGAAACTGAACGGTTGGATCGAACGGCGCAAAGCCATCGCCCAGCGCTACCGGGACAAGCTCACCCACCTGCAAGGGATCCAACTCCCCGACGACCAGCCAGGCCACAGCTGGAACCAATTTGTGGTGCAAGTGGGCCAATGCCCCCAGGGTCAGAGCCTCTGCGAAGGCAGCTGCAGCCCATCAGCCACCAGTGCCCGCCACGGCCTGCCCGAAAGCTGTTGCCGCGACTGGTTCAAACAGGCTCTGCAGGACCAAGGCGTCAACACGATCATTTATTACCCGATTCCGATCCACCGCCAGCCGGCCTACGCCGATCTCGGCCTCCAGCCCGGCTCTCTCCCCGTCACCGAACAGCTCTGCACCACGGTGCTCAGCCTGCCGATCTTCCCGGAGCTGACAGACCAACAGCAACAACGGGTGGTGGACAGCCTCGAGCAGCTGCTGGGCGCTTCAGCCCCCACCCAGCTCCCCACACGCAGC
>NZ_JBGKDS010000010.1:0-6706 GCF_042954325.1 Parasynechococcus sp.
TGGCAATGGCGGACCTGGCGCCGCCAACGGTTCTTTGCTGAACCCAACCGCTATTTCGATTATTTTGCCGGCCTGCTGAGGCGATCGGGATGCCGACTCAGCGGTGATATCACTCCGTCCTATGCCTGCCTGAAGCCGGACACGCTGCAATGGATCCGAGGCGCCTTTCAAGAGCGGGCCATCCGCACCTGCCCGGTTTTCATCTTGCGCGACCCCATCGAACGTCTGCTGTCGCAGCAGAGGATGCAGCTGCGCAAAAACAACCGGCTGAACCCCGCCGATGAACTGCAGGCCTTCGAAAAACTCGCCGACAAACTCGAACGAAGTCCCAGCCTGCGTAGCGATTACATCTCCACCCTGCGATCCCTCACAATCAGCTTCCCGCAAAAAGATATCTGCCTATTGCTGTTCGAAGAACTCTTTGATGCGTCGAGCCACCACCGCCTCTGCGAACAACTATCGATTCCATATCAAGCGATGAATGCGGGCAAAAAGGTGAATGCCAGCTCACCCACAACACCCGTTCCGGAAGAACTCCTGGCACGGATCGGACAAACCCAGGCGTTGACCTACCGAACGCTGCTCAAAGAGCACCCCCAGCTCGGGATCGATCAACACTGGAAGACCGCTTCACAATGGTGCACGTAAGGAGTCATCAGATGATTGCCAAGCGGGTGGGTCCAACCCTTTGGGCGAGTGGTGTCTTGACCGTCCTCGCCGGGCTTGTCTGGGTGTGGATCGAGCGCAACCGATCGAATCTGCCCATCCCAACCTCCGACGCAGGTCGCGAACTCGCCGAGACCTACAACATCCTGTCCCACGGAATCTTTCTCACCCTGCTGATCACAGCAGTGGGATGGATGGCGTACAACATCCACAGGGCGAACATCATCGAGGCCGAACACAATCGCCTCCAAGGCAACCACACAAGACAGCATTCATCGCCGGGAGAACGACTCCGATCCGGCATTCGAAAACATCCATTCAGCGCCGGGCTATTCGCCCTTTACTCAAGCTATATCATCCACCAGAGCAGCTGGTTCTACAAGGAGATCATCAGCTGGTACGACGACATCCTTGACGGCTTCCTGCTTGACAATTTCTCAGTGCGGTGGACGTTTTTAATCGAAACGATGTCCAGGAATGATTACCGCTTCTTTCCACTGGCACATCAAGACATTCACATCCTCAGCTGGTTTACGCCCTACGTCAAAATCTGGGCCATCGTTAACTGCATCGAACTGGTTGCCACTGTCGTCCTTCTAGTGAAGATCGTCGAGCTGCTGAGCGAGCGCCAACACACCCAATCACTACTGGCAATCGCAGGGATCATGTTCCTGTTCACTCCAGCCAGCGCCTACAACTACTTTCAATTCATCTACAGCGAGCGCATCCTTGTTCTGCTGTTTGCCGTCTTCACTTACAACTACCTGCGTTATCAGCAAACGCGACGGATACAGAATCATCTCGGCGCACTGATCGCCAGCCTGATCGGATCCTTCACCAAGGACACAGCCATTCTGCTGTTTTTGGTCCCCGCCCTTGCGGTCATGGGCCATGGGCTGATCCAACAGCGCCACTTGGCCTTTCGCTCGCCCAAGCACCTCTGGGCAACCTGTCGAGACCACTTCGAACTCGAACTGAATCTGCTCGGCGTCAGCATCGCCTTTCTGCTGAGCTTCATCTACCTGAGTGGATTGCCGAGCTCCTACGTCGGAGGTGACCGCTATGACGCAGAACTGCGTTTCGCCAACCTCCAACTCGACCCACGCGTGCTGTTTCTGTTGGGTTACTCCTGCCTGCGTGCCCTTCAGATCGCCCGAGGTCGGTGGAGCTTCACACTGCTCGACGCCATCAACCTGGCAGCCTGGAGCTACATCGCTGCCCTGTACTACTTGGTTGGCTTCAAAGCCAGCAATTACATGGCCTTGCCCGTGCAGTTCATTGCCATCATCAATCTGGTGGTGGCCTTCAGCGACACCCTTGCCCCGCGGCTCCCCAGCCGACTCAAAACCAAGCGGCTGGCCGCCGGGGTCGGGATCGGCTGCAGCATCGCTCTGGTTGGAATCGAAGACGGCCTGCCCAACAATTTCATGCATCGGGCCCATGACATCACCGCCGCCCATGCGTCCTGGGCAACCACCCTGGCCGCCGTGGACACGGTGACAGAGCCCGCTCGGATCAATGGAGAGGAGATCAATCTGATCTTCACCAAAGGGTGGTTCAAAAACAACAACCACCTCAAACGGCTGAAATACGACCGGCTGATTTATCTCAACGAAGACACCAAAGAAATCACCATCCAAGATGGCGTCGACCGAGGAAAGAGTTACGTACCCAAGCCTGGCGATTTCTTCCTCAACATCGACACAGGAAAACGACTTGAGAAGTTCAACATTGATCTCTCCTCTTATTCCTTAATTTACGACCTAGACCCAAGCATTAGCAACGGCAAGATTTATCGCCATACTGGTGATTCACCTGGGGGCAAGGATCCGGAATAAACCAATTTCCGGTTCAGGCGAGACAATCCCGGATAACAAAGCGCCAGATGCGTGAGTCCAGGTGCCGCCTTCATCCAACTGCCGTCGTAACGGATGCGTTGGCGTCGGTCGGGATCAAATCGCATTCGATTACCGGACAACACATGGCTTGCGGAGTAATCACCAGGGGCAAGCATGGTGTCCGCAAAGGGCAACTCAAGCCAATCGCAAACGCGCCGCAAAGCCACCTCGGGCTGCAGGGCAAGCTCCTCGTAGCCCAGGTGGAAAACCCGATCACCCAGCGCTTTGAAGCGATGGGCATCCCGGGCGCTGAGACGCCACCAGCGCAGCAGAGGACGTAATTCTGCGAAGCGACGTCCCTGCTGACGCTCCTTCCGCGATCGGGAATGCACCCAGCTGCGGACATCACGGGTGAGATGAATCACGCGAATCTCCACATCGTCGTCGGTCCAGAACGGAAGAATGCGATCGTCCTGAAAGGAATCCACCACCCAACGGGGCTGGCCCGTGCTGGGCATGGTTGAAAAAAGGTGCCGCAGCTTGGCCTTCAACGGCCAGTCGTCATGGCTCGGCAGCCAATCCAACAAAGGCCCCCAAACAGGGCAATCCGCAGCCAACTTGCCGCAGGTGCAGGAGCGTTCAAATCGCAACGGTCCCCGCAACTGAGCAGGACCACGCTGGGCGTCCTCCGGGAGTGGGCGTTCCAGGATCCTCACCGCCTCCCCCAACCCGATGATCGAGGGATGGGCTCCAAGGGCCAGATCCAGAATCGTGGTGCCGCTGTGTCCAAGCCCGCGAATCAACAGCAGCCTTGTACGAATCGTCATCGAGCGAAGGCCTGAGATCGGAAACGGGGTGGAACGTTGCGCAGAAACTGCGCCACATCCCTGTGATGGTGGTCGATCGTGAACCGCTCCTGAATGCAGCGGCGCCCAGCCTGCCCCCAACGCTGCGCCAGAGATGGATCCACGACAAGCCGATAAAGCCCTGCGGCCATCCCAGCCACATCCCCTTCCGCCACGAGCCATCCACTCTCGCCATGGCGGACCACCTCTGGGATGCCCGCGTGGCACGTGGCAACCACCGGCAGACCACTGAGCTGCGCTTCCATCACCGCCACCGGATTGCCTTCGCTGTCTCCATCGGGTGCCACAACCGAATGCTGGACGAACCCCCGCACCTGGCGCATCAAGGCAGCAATCTCCTGCTGAGGCTGCGCACCAAAAAATCGCACAACAGATCCGAGACCCAGCTCCTGCACCAACTCCTGGGCCTGATGCAGCAGGGGGCCTTCCCCAACCATCCACAGGGCGAGATCAGGGCTCGGATGCTGTTCCACCAGCTGTGCAAAAGCGCGGATCGTGAGCAGCGGACCTTTCTTGGCGACAAAGCGCCCCACCGCCAGGAACACCGGGGCGGCCGACACCGGGGCACTGGAATGAAACAACGACGCATTGGCCCCTGAGGCACTGATCAAGATCCGGTCGGACTCCAGGCCCAGCTCCAGCAGGGTCCGCCGCATCGGCTTCGATTTAACGATCGCTCCCGAGGCAAGTCGGATCAAACGGCGATAACGCGACTTCTGCGCACCGAACTTGGTCCAAGCGGAGAGGTCCGAACCACGAAAGTGCACCACCAATGGACAGTCAGCCTCTGCCGCTGCCTCCATCACCCGCACCGCATGGAAGCCGAACTCCACCAGCAGCAGATCAGGCTGATGGCGACGGATCAACCAACGGGTCACCACGGCCGCCGGCCAACCGGCGAGACGAAGCCATCCCAGCCGCGTCAGCAGCTTGCTGCACAACACGGCAACGCCATAGGCCAGCCTGCGGGGCTCAGTCAGCGGCCGTTCATCGCCGAAATAGGCCGTGGTGACGAAGGGGAGGCCAGCGAGATTGGCCCGCACGAAGGTTTCCGACGCTGCCCGGCGCGTGGGTGCCAGAACCAGCAAGCGCTGCCTGGTCATGGGGCGCGCAACACCCCATCCCAGATGGGGGCGAGCTGGGGCCAATCGCGGGCCAACAAGGAGTCGCGTGCTGCGGCCCCAAGACTTTCACGCAAACCCGTGTCGGCCGCCAGTTGCTCGAGTGCCTGGGCCAGCGCCGCCACATCTTCGCTGGGAATCACCCAGCCATTGCGACGGTGATCAATTTCCTCAAGGGGCCCTGGGGACGCATCGCTCACCACCACTGCCAGCCCCTGCGCCATCGCCTCGAGCAAGGCGTTGGGCATGCCCTCAAACCGGGATGGCAGCACGAACACAGCCGCCTCAGCCAACAGGCGCGTGACATCGGAGCGGTGTCCGAGAAAGCGGACCCGGCCCCCGAGCTGCAACCGTGCCACTTGATTCTGCAGCGCCCCACGCTCAGGTCCGTCCCCCACCAGGGTCAAGGACCAGCCCGCGGCGACACCCTGGGTCGTCGCCAGGGCCTCGATCAACACGTCCAACCCCTTCTGGTGCACCAGTCGGGCCACAGCAATGAACCCCAGGCGCGGCCGATCAACCGCAGCCGCATCAATCCCGGACCGCCGGGGAAGCGGGTTGGGCAGCAGGACCGGCGCCGGCAAACCGTCTAAAGCAGCCAGGCTCTCCAGCACGCCAGCGGTGTTGGCAGTGAGCACATCGGCCCGGCGGTAGAGCAACCGCCGCAGCTGCGGCCAGGGAAACGGCAAGAGCTGACGGCGCAGGTCGTTGCGCTCGGAAATCACCAGATGACAGGGCTGATCCCAGAGGGCACTGCAGCTGAGGATGTTGGTGCGACTGAGCATCGAGAGCAGCCGTTGCGGCCGATCGGCCGCCACACGACGACGCAACAGCTCAGCCTGTGGTCCACCAATGGCCTCCACACACCACCGCCAAAGGGGCCACGGCGCCCGTGCGAGCAAGGGCCAACCCAGGCTGGCGAGCAGCTTGACGACCAGTCGATGCAATCGGCGCTGGGGAGCGAGGAACGCTGGCCAACGGGCCGCCACCTCTGGGCCGAGATCGGTGTGCATCAAGCCTGCGGGCAGAGCATGCACCACCGGATGGTCGGGCAACAGCGTGACCAGCCGCACCGACCAGCCCAGCGCCAGATACCGTTCCGCCGCAAGCAGGGCCACTTTCTGTGCGCCTCCAGGCCCCAAATGGGGAAGCAGCAACCAGAGATCGTCCGTCATCGCGACAGGGACTCCATGGCCGTGATGAACAAACCCGCGAGACGATCCGGGTCGTAGCGATCCCGCACCGTCCGGGCAGCGGCACCGAATCGCTGTCGCTGACTCGGCTGCCGCAACAGGGCATCCAGCCCCTCCACCCACTGCTGCTCCGGCGCCTGCTCCGGCATCAGACGACCATTGACGCCATCCTCAATCAGCTCCGCCGGACCCTGAGGGCAATCGGCCGCAATGCAGCAGCAGCCGCTGGCCATCGCCTCCAGCAGCACATTGGGAAAGCCCTCATAACGCGACGACAGAACAAACAGCTGCGCTCGTTCGTACCACTGCTGCAGGTTTCCAACCGGGCCTGGGAAATGCAGACGAGCCAGCAGAGCAGGGTCGGACACCAGTTGCTGTCGCAAATCCTGCTGCTGGTCACGGCCGTGATAAGTCCCAGCGGCGAGCCCGACCACCACCAACTGCAGCCTTGGATGGCGTGGGGCCAGCAGCTTGAACCAAGCCACCAGACGATCAAACCCCTTCTGCATGGCTTTGGAGCCAACCGCCAGGAGCACAGGGTCATCCGCAGCCACCCCAGCCTGATCCAACCAGGCATTGGGCTCGAGATGGGGCTCAGCCATCGGGAGTGGCCAGATCACTGGATTGGGCAGCAACAGCTGGCGGCTGGCTCCCGCATGCCGGCGCAACCAGCGGCCCACCACGTCCGTTTGCACCAGATGAAGATCAGCCCAGGGGTAGGTGAACCGACGCAACAAACGCCAGGGCAGACCCAGACGCTTCATCGGCGGATAGTTGCGCTCGGAAATCACACAGGGCACACCCAGCCCTGAAGACGCCAGCAACACCTTGATCGCGGGAATCGTGGTCATCCCGATCACGAGCGATACCTGCTCCTGCGACATCCAACGCCGCAGCCGTCGCAACCGCCAGGGCAGCGCCAAGGGTCCAAGCCACCGCATCCAAGCAAGGTCAGCGGGTTCCACCCGGCGAATCACACCCTGTGGAATCGGATAGAAATCCCAGCTGATGGGCTTGCGCGT
>NZ_JBGKDS010000011.1:0-6570 GCF_042954325.1 Parasynechococcus sp.
TCGAGGGGCACCCCCAGCACGTCCAGGCGGCCGCCATCCAAGGTTTCCAAGCCGTTGAAGGTGCGAATCAGCGTGCTTTTTCCGGAGCCAGAGGGACCCATCACCACCAGCACTTCGCCCGCGGTCACCTCCAGGTTCACCCCATCGAGGGCCCGCAGCCCTGGGGTGTAACTCTTCACCAGGTCGGTGGCACGAATGGCAACGGTCATGGCTTGGAACGAACAGGGTCGAGCTGGATCTCGAGGTGGCGGGCCAGCAGGGCCATCGCCGTGCATGCCAGCCAGTAAACCGCAGCCAACCAGAGGTAGACCTCCAGGTAGCGACCGATGAAGTCTGGATTGGCGAGCAGGCTGCGACTGATTCCCAGCAGTTCCACCAGGCCGAGGATGGCCATCAGGCTGGTGTTCTGCAGGAGGCCGACGGCTTGGTTCGTCAGTGATGGCAAGGCAATCCGCAGGGCCTGGGGCAGCACCACCAGCTGCAACGTCTGCCGCGGAGACAGTCCCAGAACTTGCGCCGCTTCCTGTTGGGTGGGAGGAATCGCCTGCAGGCCACCACGCACGTCTTCAGCGATGTAAGCGGAGGCGAACAGGGCAAAGGCGACCACCGCCCGCAGCACCCGGTTGATCTCCAATCCCGGTGGGAGAAACAGCGGAATCAGCAGCTGTCCGAAGAACAGCACGGCGATCAACGGCACCGCCCGCATCAGTTCGATGTAGGCCAGGCTGGACCAACGCAGAACGGGCAGGGCACTGCGGCGGCCGAGGGCCAACAGCACACCCAGGGGCAGGGCCAGCAGACCACTGCCAATCGTCAGCAGCACGGTGAGGGTGAGCCCCCCCCAGTCGCGTGTTCCCACCGGCAGAAGACCCAATCCTCCTGCCAGCAACCACAGCCCCAGCGGTGCCATGGCAAGCCAGGCGATGGGCATGGCACGTCTCCACAGGCCCTGGCGTGGTCCCATCAGGGTGAGCAGCGTCAGGGCGATCAAACCGGCGATCCAGAGCAGTGGGCGCCAGCGCTGGTCCGCCGGATAGCTGCCGACGGCATACAGGGGCAGGTTGCTGCTCACCACCGACCAGTTGGCCCCATGCAGCAACCAATGCATCACCGACCAACCGCCCCAGCCGAGCAGGGCGATCAGGGTGAGTGTGATCAAGCGATCCAGCCAGCGGTTCATCAACGGCTCCTCCGCAGGCGCCCGAGAACCAAGCCGTTGAACGCGGTCATGGTTCCACTGATCAGCAGATTCAGCAGCAGAAAACTCAACAGCAGCAACAGGAAGCCTTCGATGGCTCGTCCGGTCTGCGTGATCGTTGTGTCGCTCACGGCGTAGACATCGGCGTAGCCCACGGCGATGGCCAGGGTGCTGTTTTTCGCCAGGTTTAGGTACTGACTGGTGAGTGCCGGGAGAATGGCCGGCAGGGCCTGGGGAAGCACGATTCGACGCAGTCCCAGGCCCTCATTGAGCCCCAGGCTCCGAAAGGCTTCCCACTGCCCTTGAGGAACAGCATTGATGCCTCCGCGAACGATTTCGGCGATCGAGGCTCCGGTGAACACCGTCAATCCGGTGAGGACAGCGCAGAATTCAACACTCAGATTGAGCCCCAGCAAGCTGATGCCTTGGTTGGAGAGCTCGATCAGTCCCCCCACCGGTGTCTCCGGCAGGCCGAGAAAGGCGACGAAATACCAAAACAGCAGTTGCAGCAGCAGGGGAACCTGCCGGATGACAGCGACATAGGCGCTGGCCAGGGTGCGCAGCAGACGGTTGCGACCGATGCGTGCGGCACCGGCCGTGATGCCCAGTGCCGTTGCCAGCACCAGGCCGGCGAGGATCACCTTGAGGCTGTTGAGCCAACCGATCAGGAGCGCCCAGAGGTAGCTGTCGGATGGGGCATAGGGCAGGGCGGTTTCGGCCAGCGCGAATCCAGCAGGACGTTCCAGCCAGCTGAAGCCGAGGCCGAGCCCCGTGCGGATCAGGTTCACCGCCAGATTGTTGATCAGCAGCCCCAGAAGAGCCAGCAAACCAGCTGCAACGGCCAGCTGGATCAGCAGTGCTTGCCGCCGCATCACGTGAAGGGGGGCGCGATCATCAAGCCGCCATCGTCAGCGAGCCGGTTGGCGCCGCGGGGAATGGTGACGGCACTGTCTGGACCGAGGTGGCGGTCATAGATCTCCCCGTAATGCCCGGTGGCACGAATCACCTGCACCACAAAGTCATCGGACAGTCCCAGCTTGCTGCCCAGGCCACCATCCACGCCGAGGAACCGTCGCAGGGCGGCCTGACTTGGGTCCCCCTTCGCTTTGGCCACCATCGCGTCCACGTTGGCCTGGGTGATGCCGCGTTCTTCAGCTTCGATCAAGGCATAGACCACCCAGCTCTGGGCATCCGCCATCCGCTGATCGCCGCCGACCACCGCAGGGGCAAGCGGTTCCTTGCTCAAGCGTTCCTCGAGGATGCGATGGGCGGTTGGATCGGAGAAACCGGATTGAGCCGCCGCCAGTTGGGAGCGGTCGGATGTCATCGCGGCGCAACGGCCCTGCAGGTAACCGCCGACGACCTGGTTGAGATCCTGATATTTGATCGGGGTGTAGGGCAGTCCGCGGGCGGAAAAGGCATCGTTCAAGTTCTGCTCGGTGGTGGTGCCGGAGCCCACGCAGATGGCCTTGCCGCTGAGGTCATCCAATGAGCGCACGCCGCTGTCGGTCGGAACGATCAAGCCCTGTCCGTCGTGGAACACCACGGGGCCGACGCTCAGGCCATTGCCTCCGCTGGCATCGCGGCTCAGGGTGTGGGTGGTGTTCCGGGACAGCAGATCGATCTCTCCGGTGCGCAGGGCGGTGAAGCGTTCCGGTGCAGTCAGGGGGCGGTATTGAACCTTGTCGGGATCACCGACGAAGGCGGCTGCCATCGCCCGGCAGATGTCGACATCCAGACCCGTGTACTGGCCCTCCGGACTGAGAAAACTGAATCCAGGGATCTTTCCGCTGACCCCGCAGAGCAGTTCCCCCCGTTGCTGCACCAGATCCAAGCGAGAGCCGTTGGCGTCACTGAGCGAGGCACAACCGCTGAGGACCCCGCCGAGGCTGGCCAAGGCTCCGATCAGAAGGCAACGACTGAATCGGATCATCAGCTATGGGACGGATCGGTTGGATTGTCCCAGATCTCCTCCTCAGACCGGGCTAATCGCCCTAGCTTTCCCCTAATTGAGATTTTGTGATGCGGGCCGCCCTTCCGCTGGTGGCAACTTTTTTGCTGACGTTGATGTCAGCAACTGCCCCCGCCCAAGCCTGGGAGGAAGGAGATCGGCAGGCCTACAACAACAAGATGTCGCTGCTGAAGGTGCTCTTGGATGGAGCCAAGGACCGGGCCTCCAGCAGTGGTGATCTTGAAACCCTCTGTCTGCTGATGAGCATCGGTAACGATGTCACCCTGCGCTACGTGCAGCTCAATCCTGAGGACCAACGGATTCAGACACGTCTGACCAACATGCGGACCGACATGACGTCATGTTTGGCCCTGTTGCATCAGCTCAACAAGGCCATCTGAGCCTGAGCCGACAGCTCAGGCATGGGCCGATTCCTGCCCCCCGATTCGCTCGAACAGATCGAGACTTTCGTCGTTCAGGCCCACCACTTCAACCTCAGATCCACCATTGCGATATTTGCGGATGATCTGATCGAGTGCGGCCACACCGCTTTGATCCCAGATGTGAGCGGCGGAGAGATCGATCGTGATCCGTGCAGGGTGATCGTGGAGATCAAATCCCTGAATGAAATAAACCTTGCTCACAAAAAACAACTGACCGGAAACGCGATACCGACGCTCGTTTTCGCTGATCTGAATCGCTTCAACCTGGATCACCTTCGCCACCTTGCGGCTGAACAGAATCCCTGCGAGGGCGACGCCAGCGAGAACACCAAGGGCCAGGTTGTGGGGTGTGGTGAGCATGGTGACGGCGAAGGTCATCAGCATCACCGAGGTGTCGCTCTTGGGGATCTGACGCAGATTGCGCAGTCCATTGATGTCCGCGGTGCTGATCGCGATGCTGATCATGACGGCCACCAGCGCGGCCATTGGGATCTGCTTGAGCCAGGGGCCCGCCAGCAGAATCATCGCCAGCAAACTGACGCCCGAAAAAAACGTGGAGAGTCGGGTGCGACCCCCGTTGTCCACGTTCATCACCGACTGACCCACCAGGGCGCAGCCGGCCATTCCTCCGAACAGAGAGGACACGATGTTGGCGATGCCCTGACCGCGGGCTTCGGTGTTTTTGTTGGTGGTGGTGTCGGTCCTGTCGTCGAGGATGTCCTGGGTGAGGAAGGTCTCCATCAGGCCGACCAAAGAAATCGCCAGCGCCGTGGGCAACACCAGGCCGAGGGTGTCGAAATTGAAGGGAACACCGCCGCTGCCGAACGGAATACTGAAGGAGGGCAAGCCATCGGGGAGCGTTCCCAGGCTGCTGACGGTGGGGATGTCAAAGCTGAAGCCAACGCTGATCGCAGTCAGCACAACGATGGCCACGAGCTGTGAGGGGACAACCCGGGTCAGCCGCGGCAAGCCATAGATGATGGCCAGACCCAGCAGCACCAACCCCCAGACGATCGGAACCTGGCCGCCATGGGGAAGCAGTGAGCTGGCCTCGCTGTGATGGATGTCCCAGCCCAGTTGAGGCAACTGCGCCTGGAAGATCAGGAGGGCCAGGGCATTCACAAAACCACTGAGAACGCCCTGGGGAACAAAGCGCATCTGATAGGCCAACCGCATGTAGCCCCACAGGATCTGGAGCACGCCGGTGACCAGGCCGGCAACCATCAGGTATTGCACGCCGAGCCCAGGACCACGGGCCTCACCGGTGGCGACCAGGCCAGTCATCAAAAGGGCGGTGGAGCCCGTGGCCGATGTGATCATCGCCATCCGACCACCGACCACGGCGATCGTGAGCGACAAGCAAAAGGCACCGAACAGACCGACCTTCGGGTCGACTCCGGCAATACCGGAAAAGGCGATGGCCTCCGGAATCATGGCGAAGGCCACCACCAGTCCGGAGAGAAGGTCCTTGCTGGGGTTCGAGAACCATTGGTTCAGCGCGGACGGACTGGATCGCTGGGCCATCACCGGATGCCATAGGCAGCCGCGACCGTAGAACATGACTTATCCCTTTCCAGGACTCGAAGTTCTTGAAACGCCTCCCCTTTCCTGGGACGGGTTCTGTGTTGGTGATCTTGGTTTTTGGGACGAGAGGGGAGTTACCTCTTTGATTTGCATGCCTTTTTCACAACTCCCCACACGAGCAACACCGCCAGGATCAGTAGAGAGACGAGCACAAAGAGACAGTCCCAACTCCTGAGACAACGCTTGTTCAAGGTTGGGGGTGTTTGCGTGACCTGTCAGGCCAGTGCGTCCTTTTCGGACCGGTGTCAGCTCAATGCCTTTGATGCCTGACTGTGTGACGATTGCTCACCCGCGCCAAGCTCACACATGATCAGTGCCTTCATGCTGATCAGTGCTGATCATGGATCGCGTTTTGAAGCGGCCTGTAAAAACTTTTTTGTGATCCCTATCGATCAACATCGTTATCTCTGGTTTCTGCTTTATCTGCAGCAGTCATCGACTCAGCGTGACATCAATAGGCGACTTAGGAATCGTCAGAAACGACGGGTGTCTGATGGGTCAATGCTGTTGATCTGAGTCAGAGGGTTGGCAGGTTGCCATTGGGATCGACCGTCCGCTTCAGATCTCGGAGACCCGGCAACCAGTCGCCAAACGCCAGCGACAGCTCCCGCCGGTGCCAGGGCAGGTGGTCATGGAGCTGTGCCAGATGCACACCGGGACAGATGGGTTCGAGCAACGCCCAAACCTCCTGCAGCCAATCAAGGCTGCGCTGCCGACTCTCGCTGTCCTGGCCGGGCCATGCAGCGGTGATCCAGGGCTTCCAGATCGCCTGCCGATGCACGAAGGAGGTGACATCACGGCCCACGGTTGAGGTGGCTCCTCCCAATTGTTGGCAGGCGAGGTTGCAGCCCGGATGGGGGCGATGTTGAACCAGCATGCGCAGCGGCTGGATCAGCTGCTGCCACTGTTCGGCGTTGGCGGGGCCGAGCAGGCCCACCACTTCGCTGTGGGTTCTGACGTCGCTGTGAGCTGGTGTGGCCAAGGCCGGCAGCTGATGCAGTCCGTCGATGTGGCTTGCTCCAGGCCAACCGCCGTTGGCGGCGTCCACGATCAACAGCTGGATGTCGTCTTGATCACCCCAGTGCCACTGCAGGCTTGTATTGGCTGCTTGTTGTTCCGCCCATGCCATCCATTGCGGGAGCTGCTCCGGGTGGATGCGCTGCGATGTCACGGCCAGATGATGCAACGGAAGGGTGCGGATCGTCACATCGGTGACCACGCCCAGAAACGCCGCGGCGCCACAGAGGCCGCGCCAGGCGCGGCGTTGCTCCGGTTCGCTCTCCAGGGTCGGCCGCTCGATGGCAAAGCGGCTTCCATTTCCCCAGACACCTCTGATCTTAAGCAGTTGATCGATCGCGAGTCCGTGCTGTCGACTCAGCGGACCCATGCCACCG
>NZ_JBGKDS010000012.1:0-168023 GCF_042954325.1 Parasynechococcus sp.
CCGGATCGTGCAAGCCATTCAAGCCAAAGCCAAGAACTACAAGGTTCGCCTCGGCGGCGTCGTTGCCAACCGATCGGCGGACACCGATCAGATCGACAAGTTCAACGCACGCACCGGCCTGCGCACCATGGCCCACTTCAAGGATGTGGATGCGATCCGTCGATCCCGTCTGAAGAAGTGCACGATCTTCGAAATGGACGACGACGATGAAGCTGTACAAGCCGTGCGCAGTGAGTATCTGCGACTGGCTCAGAACATGCTCGAAAAGGTTGAGCCCCTTGAGGCCATATCTCTGAAAGACCGCGAAATTTTTGACCTGCTGGGGTTTGACTAAAACAATTCCAAAGGACAACCTAAAATAGTCACCGCCTAAGCCCAAAAGAACTAGCCACTCTAAAAACAATTCACAAGGAGCCAGAATTGCGAAAAGAAAGTTAAGCAGTCAAGGATTTCGCTATGCCTGGCTAAGTTCTTATTGCAAATCAAAACCCAATCGATGTCTTTCTGGCATAGCGTCACTCACGTTGGCTCCTTTGTTAAATCAGAGGTCAGCAACGCTAAAACCGTCTACACCTCAACAGTTCACAGCGTTGCTGACGCAGTGTCAGAGGCGAGCCAAGATGTGGCAGATACCTTAACCGGATCAGGCGACCTTCTTGACGAAGTAGAACATTTCACCCAATTCGTTGTCACCAAAGGCAATGGATTAGTCAAGCACTACATGGACACCGATGGAGACGGTGTATTCAACAAAAAAGTTGATACTTTAATTGGCAAAGCCAAAGCCCCTGCTGGATCATTCTTCTCTGATATTGAAGGAGAGGCTCACAGCATTCTTGGCGATAGTGGAACCATGTACGTCCACGGTCTTGACGCCCTCGAAGGGAAAGCCGTAGATGCCTACAAAGACTTCTTGGGTCATACGTCAAGCATTGCTGGTGATTTAGATCTTGGCTTCTGGGATACAGTTAACCACGGTATTACCACCGTTGGCACGGTCTTAACATCCGGTCCAAGCCTAAGCGTTGGCAGCAGCGGTGTTCACGTATCTCTGTAAATTCAGCCAACAACAGTAAGATAAGCTCCAGCGCAACTCCTGCTCTGGAGCTTTTTTTTTTGCAAATCAATGTCTAACATCAAGATCGCTCCACCAGAGGCATCAAATAATATTTGGATTAACGGATTACTCGATGGCGAACGCTGGACGAGCGAAACATCTTCTGTGGAGCTTGATTACAGCCTCATTGATACAACAAAATGGAAGAACAATGAAACACCACCATCCCCTTACAAATCCTATTCATGGAGTAAACTTGAAAGAGGTCGGATCGAAGAAGCACTGTCCAACATAACAAGCGTCAGCGACATCACATTCCAAAATATTGGGAACAATCAAAAAAATGCTCAACTAAGGCTACATCTCGTAGGGAATCGGACAATCGGCTCAAGAGGGGGATTTGCGTATGCACCAGATCAAAGTAACGACAATAGTGGGATAACTGCCGTCAACAGAGACTTCTACAACTCAAGCGTAGACTCACTCAATAAGAAACCATTGAGCGGTAGTTACTATGGCTTTTCAATTCTCCATGAGATATCTCATTCACTTGGACTTAAGCATCCCCACGACAAAGGGCGATTCGGATATCCCAAGTTTCCCGGCATTAAAAACAAAGGTCTAATTGGCCTAGACAAGGGAAGATTTGGGCAAAATGCTCATCCCTATACACAAATGACCTATGTCACAGAAATAGATCATGGAGAGCTTATAGAAGCTGAGCGCAAACGTGAATTTGGCTTTCTAAAAACACTTGGCACACTTGATATAGCGGCCATTCAGTGGCTTTACGGCATCAATCCGGATCATGCCAACGAAGACAATACCTACCTTTTGCCAACGAAGACCAAACCAGGGGTGGGATGGAGCACAATCTGGGATACCGGTGGTCTTGATACGGTTGACGGAAGAGGCTCTAAGAGTTCTGTCACTATTGACCTAAGAAACGCCAATCTTGGCAATAACAAGCGAGCTGGCGGAAGTATCAGTGCAGTCGATGGAGTTATGGGTGGATTTACAATCGCCCATGACTGGGACGGCAAAACCGTCCAGCAAAAAACAGGCATGTGTGTGATCGAGAATGCCGTCGGTGGTCCAAAAAATGATGTCATTCGAGGGAATTATGCAGACAACGAATTACTCGGTGGTCATGGGAATGACCAAATCAATGGAGGACACGGCAATGACACCCTGATCGGAGGGCGTGGCAAGGATGTGCTTAAGGGTGGTCCTGGACGCGATCAATTCGTCCTTTCCAAGGACATGGTTGACGAGATAGAAGACTTCTCATTTGAAGATGGGGACACAATCACCTTTGTAGATTCGACTCTCAAAAATAAAAACGACCTAGAAATCATTGAGGAACTCTCTGAAGGCAAACCCTCCAAAGAATTTACCTTTGTCAGCAATACTGGCGAACTTTATGCATGGTTGAATGCTTCAACGCATCCAACGAGTAAAGACACACCACATTTAATCGCTATCTTGATCACAAATCCTTTTTAAAAAGTGGCCTGGTCGCAATCAGACCCCCACCAACTTCATCGATAGCTCCCAAACCCGGCGAGCCGTTTCAGGGTCCGTGGCCTTATCGGATAACTCCTGGCTGAATTGAAGGCCATCCTTTTTCTGTCGGTTCCCCCAGCTCCAGTGCACGCCGGATTCAGCAAAATCCGGATCAGCCACCACCTGGGCCACCCGCTCTCCCGCGAGCGACTGGGAAACATAGCCACCGGTGATGTTCTTCTGGAACCAGGGGAAGATCGTCTGAAAGGCCTTCGGCGTATTGCGGAACAGCGGCGTATCGGCCACACAACCGGGATACAGCGAACTGAAAGTGATTCCCGTCTCGGAGTGCAAACGACGATGCAGCTCCTGAGTGGTGATCATGTTGCAGAGCTTGCTGTCCTTGTAGGCCTTGCCCGGCTTGAACGCTTTGCCGCTGGCCATCGCAATCGGAGCTTCGAAGCCGGCGTCAAAGCCGGATAAATCGCCTAAATCAGCCGGCGCCGGAATGGGGATCTTGCCACCAAGCTCCTTGGAATTGGCCGTCACCGTTCCGAGAATCACCACCCGCTTCGACGGATGGCTGGAGGCCTTCAGACGCTCCAACAACAATTGAACAAGGAGGAAATGGCCAAAATGATTGGTGGCCATCGAAATTTCGTAGCCCTGCGGGGACCGCTCCGGTTGCTTCAGCTTGGGTTTGTACACGGCTGCATTGCAGACCACAGCATCCAGGGACCCAGGTAGGGCTGCCACAGCATTGCGGACACTGTCCAGATCGCCGAGATCCATCAGCACATGCTGAAGTCGCTCTTTCGGCAGATCAAGATCATCCGCCGCAGCCGCCGCCCGCTGCGGACTGCGGTTGGCTGTGATCACCGTCCAACCGAGGTTGACCAGCGCCCTTGTCGCATTCAACCCCACCCCAGATGTTGTGCCTGTTATCAGAACAGTGCCTGGAGTGCCCGTCATCGCCGCACATCGAATGCGTCAGTCTGATCGATCAAGCTCTGGCAACTGCAGAAGCAGTCACGAATCTCAGCGCCAGACGATCCGCACACGATTGGGCGCAATCCACTGGTCCTGTTCGCCGATCAGGCGTTGTTCACCGCCGACGGTGAACAGACGGTCAAACCGTTGCTGCAAGGTCTGCAACTTGGACGATTCCACATCAACCACCGCAGCAATCTCTGCATGGCGGTCGAGACGCTGCTGGTAAGCACCTGACAGGCGCAAAAGACTGACTCCACCCAGCAACACCAAGCCAAGCTTGGCGGCAAGGGCCAACATGCTGCAGTGGAGTTCTCGGCGGTCAGCCTGACGTTGAATCGCTGCCGCAAGAGTCGCAGCATCCATGGATGAGGCCTGACGCGCTCTGGCTGCCGATGCCGTCAAAGGGCTGAATCAAGTACCCGCTTGTAACGCAACGAACAGCCGGCGCCAAGACCCCAGCGTTCAACTGACGATCAAGCGCGGTAAAGACTGACGCAAAGGCGCACAGCCAACACACCAGCGTGGGCTGCCACCACGAGGGCGATGTAGATCTCAGCTTGGGTCAGGACGCTGGCCATGGTGTTGGAGCAATCAAGCGTCTCCATTGTTCTCCATGGGTCGGGCCAGAGGCCATCATTCGCAAAGGCCTGTCACACCAGCCCATGGATCCGGTTTTGATCAACAGTGATGTCATTCGGACGCTGGATCTCAGTCCATTGACCCCATGGAGCAACGCTCCCCTAGAGCAGACCCTCAGCGCAGGGGCTGTACTGGAGCTCCGCTTTGAATGGCCACGGGACCCCAACGATCCCCGTGAACTGGCGGAATGTCCGGAACCACGGCTCTGGGCCCTGCGAGCCGATGCCCGTCTGCCCTGGCTTCCTTTAATTCTGGAACGGGACAACGGCAGCCTGATTCGCCATGTGGCCATGGTGGTGCCCCACAGCTTTAGCCGAAGCGAAGGCCTGCGCTTCGACCCACAAGCCCTGGAGCTTTGGATCACCCATCGGATGATGCTTCTGGACGATCTCTGCCGAACCCATGTGGGCCGCTCGATGCGCAACAACCTCACGCAGGTGGCTGCATCGCTGGGCTACGAGCTGGATCATCGCTTCTGGGATCTGCTTGATTGATTCAGCGGATCCCGCGAGGTGCTAACGCCACTGCTTCGAAGCGGCACACCAGTCATCACTGTGGTGATTCAGGGCTGTCCGCAATTGAGGCAGGTCACGCCGTCATGGTCAGCCAGTTCCTGAGTCGCAC
The DNA here is from genome assembly GCF_042954325.1 of Parasynechococcus sp. Lineage (GTDB taxonomy): Bacteria > Cyanobacteriota > Cyanobacteriia > PCC-6307 > Cyanobiaceae > Parasynechococcus. The sequence continues at coordinate 4,820 of NZ_JBGKDS010000012.1, forward strand.
CATGAGCCAACGACCAACATTGCCTCTAAATTGAAAAGGTCTCTTCTGTGAAAACGGTCCACAGGGTGGAAACAAGGACACACTCCTGAGAATCGTTTTGAAGCCCCTGCCTTCGGCGGGGGCTTCTTTTTGTCAATTCACCCCCTGCAGATCACAGACTTACCGCTGTTCAGACGAGTGAGGAGCGACAAAGCCAGGGCACAACGTCGCCCAAAGGCCGGGGCAGCGCAGACAAAAGATGCATGATTTGCCTGTTGATATCAACAGATGGAGACGAACAATATGAACTCAAACAGCCAGAACGTTTGCGTCATTCAGCACCACCACTTTCCAGCACTGATGACACATAAATGACATCTTCTACATCCTTACACCAGCTCAAAAAGCAGATCTGAATCAGCTGTCATGTTCAAATAATGTGCAACCTGCCAAGCCATCCAACCTCGCTCTAGGCCTGGGTTCTGGACCAACCTCTTGGCTTCGAGCTGATCGGCCGCTCTTGAGCTTCAACCCCGTGACGGACTGGATCCAAGGGGATCCAGTCACAACGAATACCTTCTCTCGTACAAATCAAGAGATGCGAAGCCGGTATCAAGCCGCAGCCCCCCTGACACAGCAGGGGGTTTACATAACGAAGTGAAGGGCGAAACCATTCGCAATGTCCGGTCTTCCGATTCTTTTTAGGGTTTTCCTGTGGTCATCGGTCGGAGCAACCGTCGTCTCCATGGCTAACTCCAAAAAAGACCTCGCGCTTCTTGCGGGCGCTTTTCTCTTTGGCCTTGGAACCCTGGAAACCGTGCTCCACGCCTTTGGGGGATGAGCGACATCCGCCGCAACCAACTGCAGGCCTAGGTCCGAGCAAAAGATCCCAGCCGATCGATGGCGATCAGCCGACAGCCCCCTGTGCTGATATCCCAATAAAAATGCCCTAAGCGCGCTAACGCTTAGGGCCGGTGATGGGGAAGCACGAAATATAAGTCAATTTTTCCGCAAGAACACGGCACGCTTAACAGTATCCAAAATCACATACAAGCAAAATTGCTGTGGAAAACGCATCGGCCGACGACGCATTTCCCCAGGTCCGTGGAGAACGTCGGCATGGACGATTTCAAATGTGGATTGCATGGGCCGATCTGTTCATATCGCTCCCCTCAAAGGCCGGATCCGCGCATATCTTGGATGCATCAGGCCGGTGATGGGGATCAACGGCCAAGGAAGTCCGACCTTTCGTCGGGCTTTTTTAATGTTTTCCTGTATTTTCAGCCCTTGCGGCACGGTCCCTCGCCTTCGAGCTCAAACGGGCATGAATGAGGCACCCATTCAAAACACGAAACAACAAAAGTAAACAAAGCAAGACATCACATTGCCCACCGGCAGTGACAACTTTTAGCCCATCTTCCGCTTCCGTTAGCGTCTCAGATGGTTGCACACTGCATGCCCAGAACAGCTCAGGCATGGGGCTCAAAGCCAGCCTTCAAGAGACTTAGTTGAGCACTGAATATAACTTCAGCGCGAAAAAGAGTGCCATCTTTGATTGAATCATTGAGTCCAGGCCGAGTGGAGATTGGTCCACTCAGAACAAGGACACGACAACCACTGTGATCATCGCCAGTGCACGGAAACGTTCATCCCATCCAGAGATGAATGGCACGGCGGCAACTGTCAATCGCCAACACGATCGCGAGCCCCCGCAACAACTTGACCAACAGACCCGCATCAAATTGATCGAGGCGGCTGGAGGTCCACCATGCAGCCAGGGCTGCCACCGCTCCAAGCATCAAGCCCATCCAAGGCAACCCCCGTCCTTCATGGACGAACTGCAGGGATGCAGCGCTGGCGGAACAGAGCACGGCCAAGGTGCTGAGCCTGACCGCGAGGTGAATCGGCATTTTGAGGGGCCCGGCCATCAAGGGCACCATCACCAGCCCCCCGCCGAGACCAAGCATCCCTGCCGACCAGCCAGCGATGCAGCCCACTCCGGCCAACAGGGCTGGGGAGACCATGGAATCCGGTTGCTCCCCGTGTGGCTCATCCCTGCCCCGCACTGCAATCGCCAACACGATGTACATCAGGGTTTGCATCGCCAGCAGCGACCACTCCGGCACGATCCCGGCCAAGCCCCCAAACAGAATCGCCGAGCCAAAGGCCGACAGGCCGATGGCCAAACCGGGGCGAACCGGCAAATGGCCGCCACGCAGGTGGGTGATCGTGCCGGCCATCGCCGTCGGCACAATGGCAAAGCTGCTGGTGGCCAAGGCCTGCGCTGGGGGCAAATCCAGCCAGAGCAGCAGAGGCGCGAAAATCAAACCGCCGCCAATCCCCAGCAGACCGGCCAGACTCCCGGCCAACAGCCCCAGACCAATCAGCAACGGCACATCCCACCAAGGCAGCACGGCGTCATGACGCGTCGACGTCCAGCATGACGAGCCCAGACCAACCGGGGCGCATCTTCGATGCAGTTCGCGCAGATGGTCACACTCAGATGGCAATCGACAGCCATCTGCTCCAAACCATCAGCGATGGACCCGCCGTTCGTTTTTATCAATGGGAAGGGCCCTGGTTATCCCTGGGCCGCAATCAACGGACCATCCCCAACCACTGGCACGAACTCGCCGCGGCAGGAGAGCTCTCCCTGGTGCATCGCCCCAGCGGTGGTGATGCGGTGCTGCATCAAGGGGGCCTGACCTATGCCTTGATCTGGCCTGAGGCTCCCCGTCAACGTCAACAGGCCTACCGGGACGCCTGCCGTTGGCTGATCGACGGATTTGCCGCCTTGGGATGTGAACTGCAATTCGGCCAGAGCCGGGCGGTGGCTGGCGGAGAGAACTGTTTCGCCCGTTCAACCGCCGCAGATCTGATCGATCTCCAGGGCAACAAACGCATCGGCAGCGCCCAACGCTGGCAGCACGGCCGGTTGCTGCAGCACGGCGAAATCCTGCTCGATCCACCGTCGGAGCTGTGGTGCAAGGTGTTCCGTGAAGGGGCTCCACCGGCAGCGGGGCCGGAGATCCCCCGGCAAGGCCTGGATCAACACTTGATTCAGACCCTGGTTCAGCAATGGAATCAACTCGCCTGGCGAAGGGAATCCATCAGCGCAGACACGCTCAGGCGGCTGACGTGTCGTTCTTCTGACTGGACTCCTGATTCCTCTTCTGCATCGACTCCACCAGCTGAGGCAGCATCACCAGACCCAGGGGATAAGCGTTCTGCTTCCGGGCTGCCTCCAACATCGGAGGCGGCAAACGCACACCCAAACGCGTGAGTACGGCTTCGGCCAGATCCATCCTGTCGATCGTTCCTGACGGCAAACCGGCGGGGCTGAACACCAACAACCGCCCTTGAGGCGCCTGCTCCAAGGACTGAACCGCCTTCCAGAGCGGTTCGACGTCATGGATGGATGGCAGGTCCTCCAGGGGAAGCAAGTGATCCTCCAAGAGCTCGGAATCCCACTGCTGCACAGGACGATCGCGCAGGGAACGGTCATCCACCCAGCCCAGCCAGCGTCCGGCTCGGCAGATCAGCACCCAATCCGCACCGCGTTGATCATCCTCATGCTGCAGCCGCAACTGGCTCAAACGCCGCAGTGACTGGTTGGCTTCCAAGACGCGAAAGCGACGGCCAGCGGCATCAGAGACCTTGAGATCATTCAGCACCCTCTCCAGCACCAACATCTGCGACTGACCGCGGTTGGCGTTGAGGCCAAACCACCCCAGCAGCATCATCCAGAGACCGGTTGCATTGCGGGCGAACACCAGCAAAAAGACGCCATAAAACAACGCCGTCAGTGCCAAAGCCCGTCCTGATGCGGTGGCGACCTGAACGCCCTTGTCACGGCTTCCGGTGAAGCGCCACACCAGGGCCTTGAGAATCAGACCTCCATCCAGGGGCAAACCCGGCAGCAGGTTGAACAAGGCCAGCATCAGGTTGAGAACAGCCAACTGGGTGACCACGAAGCCGAGGACAGGGCTGACCCCTTGACCCAGCGAAAAAACAGCTCCAAGGCCGAACGCCAGCAGCAAACTCACCAGAGGTCCGGCCGCTGCCACCCGCAAGGCCCCCATGGCCGTCTCACACTCCTGATCCACCCGGGCGACACCACCCATCAGAAACAGGGTGATACTGCGAACCTTCACCCCTTCGCGAAGAGCGACCAGGGCGTGGCCCAGTTCATGGAGCAAAACCGATAGAAACAGTAGCAACGACGTCCCGAGCCCCACACCCCAAGTGATCCAGCTCGGTATGCCTGCGAGGGCCTCAGCCAACGACGGCTCCGTCGCCACCCGCTCCTGAAACAGCACCGTGGTGATGGCCACGATGGCGAACCAACTGGGGTGGATCTTGAGGGGAATGCCCCGGATCTTGATCAGCTCCCAGCCGTCACCCACCACTGCCTTGCATCAAATTGGATCCTAGAAACACTTGCTGAGCACGTCTTTGGGCAAAAACCGATCCAAACCACCCGCTCTGAAAATCTGCGGACTCAAGGATTCCGAGCAGGCCTTGGCCATTGCGGCCATGGGTGTGAGCGCAATCGGTGTGATCGGCGTGCCAGACACCCCGCGCTACCTCGCGGAGGAGCGGCGCCGGGCTCTTTTTCACACCCTTGAACAGCATGACCCCGACCTGCTGCGGGTGTGGGTGATCGCCAACCTCGACGAAGCAAGCATCGACCTGGCTCTCAGCGGAGCAGGAACGCCAAACGTGGTGCAACTTCACGGCGATGAATCCGCCGATCAACTGCAGCAGCTGAAACGACGTCATCCCACAACGCAGTGGTGGAAAGCTCTGCGGGTGCGCAGCCAAAGCGATCTTGGCGTCGTTGGGACATATGCCGACGTCGCCGATGCTGTCCTGCTGGATGCTTGGGCCCCAGGCCAACTCGGGGGAACCGGTCACCGGCTTCCCCTGCACTGGGTTGACGCGATCACCCTGAGCTGCCCCTGGTGGCTGGCGGGGGGCGTTAGCAGCGAATGGATTCCTGCACTGCTCAAGGAAGCACAACCCGATGGCCTTGACGCCTCAAGCCGGCTGGAACGGTCCCCAGGTGATAAGGACCTGAACAAAGTTCAGGCCCTCGTGGAGGCCGTGAACAGCTTCAGCTGCTGAGCAGGGCTTCCTGCTGACGCACCAGCTCGAAGAACTCCTGCTTCAGGCTTGGGTCGTGGCGGAAATCACCACGCACCACGGAATTCACCATGCTGGTTTGTGGCTCCTTCACACCGCGCCACTTCATGCAGTAGTGCTGCGCCTTGATGATGATGCCGAGGCCCTGGGGTTCGCAGAGCTTTTCAATTTCATCGGCCAAGATCATCACGGCTTCCTCTTGGATGTGGGGCCGAGAGAACACCCAATCCGCAACGCGGGTGAACTTGGAGAGGCCAATCACCCGAGCACCGGGCTTAATTCCAATCCAGCAATTGCCCATGATCGGCACCAAATGGTGTGAGCAGGCTGAGCGCACCGTGATCGGACCCACCGTGTAGATCTCGTCGAGCTGCTTCACGTTGGGGAAGCTGGCCACCTTGGGTTGGTGGTGATAGCGGCCCTTGAACACCTCGTGGAGGTACATCCGAGCGACGCGCTCGGCGGTTTCATGGGTGTTGTGATCGTTGTCGATGTCGATCACCAGGGTGCGGAGCAAATCGCGAACCCTGTCGGCGACCTCACGCTCGAGTTGAACCAGATCTCCGGGCTGGAGATGTTCAGCGATGTTGTCGTTGGCGAGGAAGGAGACACCAGCCTCGGTCAACCGGGCCCGGATGGCCTCGGAAATACTGCTAGGAAGCTGCCCATTGCCGTTGCCGTTAGTTGCAGCGCCGTTGGAAACGAAGGGGACGGTGGAAGTCATAAGTGGTCGTTTAGAAGGCGCCGGCGGACGGCATAAGGGTCAGGTCCTCGATCACTTGATTGGTGGGTTGCTCAGCCAAGTACACCAATGCATCAGCCGCCTGATCGACGGAGAGCATGGCACGACGATCGAAATCGCTTTGTACGGTTTCCGCATCCCACAGGGGAGTATTCACGGCACCCAAGGTGAGGGTGCACGCCCGAATCCCCCGTGAACGCTCCTCTTCCGCGAGACAGCGGCTGAAGCTCGCCAGGGCAGCTTTGCTGATGCAGTAAGCACCCCACTGGGGGAATGCATTGTTCGCCGCATGGCTGCTGACGTTGATCACGAGACCTCCGTTCGCACGCATGGTGGGGACCACCACCGAGCAGACCTGCATCACGCTGGTGAGATTGAGCTGAATCAACCAGTTCCAGCGCTCCAATGGCATGGAGACCAGATCACCGGTGTAGGCAGCCCCAGCGTTGTTAATCAGGAGTTGAGGAGGCTCATGTCCCTGTAACAGTGACTGAAGTGTCGGAGCGATGGAGTCTTGATCGGTGAGATCAAGGGCTCCCACGGCAACAGAGCCGCCGTGGGAACGCAATTCGATGGCTAGGGACTCAAGCTGATCCGATGATCGAGCGACCAGCAAAAGATCCCAGCCCTTTCGAGCCAGCTTCTCTGCAGTTCGCCGACCTAAGCCTCGACTCGCACCAGTAATCAGAGCTGTCGGCAACCGTTATTTGCAAACCGTTGCACTTTACGCGGCTTCATCAACAGAATGCGACGGGTTGTCCAGAACACGGCCCAAAGCACGGAATTTTCGGTAACGCGACTCGCGAAGGTCCGCTTCGGACAAATGCGATAACTCAGCCAAATGGCGCTCAATCGCGGTACGAAGCGTCTGACCGGCCTCGATCGGAGCCCAATTGTTGCCCCCGTCAGGTTCCGGCAGCACCTCATCGACAACGCCGAGTTTCAGCAGGTCTGGGCCGGTGATTTTCAAGGCAGCTGCTGCCTCGGGTGCCTTGGCAGCATCACGCCAAAGGATCGAAGCGCAGGCCTCTGGACTCGCGACCGTATAAACGCTGTGCTCAAACATCAGCAGACGATCCGCGACCCCGATCCCCAACGCTCCGCCGGATCCACCCTCACCAATCACCGTGGCGATCACTGGAACGCGCAGGCGGAACATCTCACGCAGGTTGACGGCGATGGCCTCACCCTGGCCTTGTTCTTCAGCCTGAAGGCCCGCATAGGCACCGGGCGTGTCAATGAAGCTGAGGATCGGCAGCCTGAAGCGATCGGCATGGTCCATCAGGCGCATGGCCTTGCGATAACCGCCCGGGGTGGCCATCCCGAAATTTCTGGCGACGTTTTCTTTGGTATCACGGCCCTTCTGATGACCGATCACCATCACCGGGCGGTCGCCCAGACGGCCCACACCTCCGATCAGAGCCTGATCGTCGTTGCCGCGACGATCGCCATGGAGCTCAACCCAGTCATCACAGAACATCTGGATGTAATCCAGCGTGCTCGGGCGATGTGGATGCCGGGCAACCTGGATTTTTTGAGCTGGAGTGAGAGCCCCGAAGATTTCCTTGCGACGCCGTGCCGCCAGGCTCTCCAATTGATGCAGCTGCTGACTGACATCCACCTCGGAGTCTCTGGCCAGCTGACGGATGTGCTCAATCTGCTGCTCCAGCTCCACCAGGGGCTTCTCGAACTCGAGCAGTGGACGGCGTGGCATGGAGATCAGAGAGAAAGGTTTGGAACCGACTCAGGCAGCAGCGTGCTGCACCTGGGATTGAAGATTCAGGGTTGAGAACCCATGGCGGACCGATGCCGCTCCGATGAAGTCCATCTTTTCAAGGCTGATGTTGTTGCGACCCCAGCTGAAGTTGGTATGGCATTGCTCGAACTCGAGCAGCATGGCTTCAGCGAAGCACGCGAACATCTGACGCTGTGGCTTGTCCATTTCCGCCAGTTCCATCATCGACCAACCGATGTCCTGAAAGAACTCAACGATTCCGCCCTTGAGCACGTAAGTGCCACCTCCCGAAACCTTGGAATCCAGGTTCTTCGGATAGCCCCCGTCGATCATCAGGCAGGGTTGACGCAAGCTGGCTTGGTCGATCTCCAAGGTCTTTGGCATGGAGGCAACCCAGACGACGACGTCTGCTTCAGGCAACGCATCCTCAAGGGTCATGATCCTGCCGCCGCCGAGTTCTTGCTGCAGATCGACTAGAGGCTGCTGCTGACGGGCAACCAGCAACAGTTCACCGACGCCGGTGCGAGCTGACAGCCAGCGGCAAACGGCACTGCCGATGTCCCCCGTGGCACCAACGACAGCGACCTTCGCTTTGGCAAGGTCGATCCCCACCAGAGGGGCATTGTTTTCGACCTGGCGGGCAATCACCCAAGCGGTATGGGTGTTTCCAGTGGTGAAACGCTGCCAGTCGAGGGTGGTACTGCGCACCGTGCGGTGCTGGAGCAGGTTGAAATTCTCGAAAATGATGGAGGTGAATCCACCAAGGGCCGTGATGTTGATGCCCTTCTTCTGGGCAAGCTCCATCGCATTGAGCACCTTGCGCCGAGCCGTCTTGAAACGGCTGAGCATTTCTGGAACGAAGCAAGAGTCGATGTAGGCCCCCTGAATCGTCACCCCAGCCGGACTGGTGACCTCAACGTGTTCAACGAGTTGAGGGGGAGCACTGCACCAGACGTCGAGATCGCCATCAGCAATGTGATCAAAACCCAGTTCATTCGCCTTCCGGCGAGCAGCCTCAAAACTCGTGGAATGTCCGATCAGGCCAAACATGTAGTGACGAAAACGTTCCGCAGGTGGTCTGATCGGACCATGATCCCATGATCCAAGTATCGAAGACTACCTGCCTGTGAACAAACCGGTTGACCAGAAACGGGGAGTTGGCTGAATCAAAGGGTGAGGGCTGCCGCCGCCATCCGTGCGATTTCACGGGTGTTGAAACCGATTTCAGTGAGAGCTTCCTGATAGGCGATCAGGAAATCCTCGATCAAATCTTCCTTGTCCATGTGCAGGACAGCCGCGTCTGCAGCGACCTCCTCAAGCATGGAGCGGATCAGTGGAAGGTTGGCCTTGTTCGCTTCGAAGAGCTCGTCCTTACTGGCTTCAAAATTGGCTTTCAGCCACTCCTGGCCGTAATTCAGATGGGTGTACTCGTCCTTGACGACACCTTCGGTGATTTTCCGCGCGAAGGGATCAGCAACAGGAATATAGATGTGATAAGCCGAAATTGCGAAGGCTTCGATCAGCAGGGCCTGAATCAGCAGGCAGGTCACGACCTTGCCCTCTTTCAACGCAGCCTGGAAGTTGCCGTGAAGAGGACCAAAGAAGGTTTTGGCGAAGGGCATGTCGGCCTCAACACCCAGATTGCGGCCGCAGGAGGTGAAGCCCTTCATGTGCTTCATTTCCATCCGAGCTAGACGCGCCAATTCGTCGGCCTGCTCAGGGAGCAAGGTTCCAAGAGAAATGTAGTTGTCATGGGCTTCCTGCTCGCCCTCGATGACAATGGCGTTGATCCGGCTGTAGGCGTCCTTGTAGGCGGACGTTGTGAAATCAGGCAGATCATGTCCCTCCATAACGGCTGCCTCCGGTGCGTTGAGGGTCGTCATAGGACGGGTCTAACCACAGATCAGTGGGACCGACAATAACCAGCCTTCCGGACATTGGTGAATTCTGAGTGCGTGGTTCAGCACCCAGAGGGGGCACCGTCGACGGGGGACACCGGAGGCCAATCGCTGTTCAGCAGAGAACAAAAGCGTTGCTGCCAGTGCTGAATCAGGGCCTGTTCCAGGGCGGCACCGATCGAAGCTGATGCCTCCGAGGAGTCACCAATCACCCCCGTCCTGCTGAGATCAGTGGTCAGCCATGCGCAAGGGGCAGCGCCTTCCAGGCTCCACCCCTCCGGTGGAGACGCGGGAGTGGAGGAGCCATGGGCACCATCGATGGGGCGTTGGTCTCCCACCAGCTCAGGGTGCAGATGCAGCATCAAGCTGGTTTCAGCCTGACCGGCGTGAAGGCCACCCTCCAGTTCTGGAGCCGAGATCCAGCGATCCAGCCCGCCGACACCGCTCCAGAGAAAGCAGGGGAGGACCGCCATCGATGCCGATTGGCTGCGCAGCTGCCGCGCCGCCGTCTGCAGGAGCGCGATCTGGCCACCGTGAGCATTGAACAGAACCAAACGGCGGATGCCGAGCTCGGCCAATTGGGCACCAACGCTCTCCACCAAACGGAGAACCAGATCCGCCGACAGGCTGAGTGTTCCAGGAAAACCGAGGTGCTCCGGCGAGAACCCCAGCGACTGCAGCGGCAGTCGCCATATCGGAGCGTCCTCATCCAACCCCGCCAACACGGCATCAAGGATGCGATCCGCAAACAGAGCGTCCGTTGCCAGCGGCAGATGCGGGCCATGCTGCTCCACAGCACCAAACGGCCAAACCACCGTCGCGCCGGGCCGAACAGCCGCTTGTCTGACCTCAGGCCATGGCAACAGTTCAAAACGGCGTTGCGGGAACGGCATCGACGCAGTCAAATCTCACCTTGCCTGTCAGACTGGTCGATCGACGACCCCGATGGTCCATGGCCGCTAACGGCAGTCCACAACAGAACCGCAAGCCGTTGCAGGTGATGCAGATCAACCGTCGGGAGGATGAGCAAGACCGCCTCCAACGTGAAGCCGCGGAAGCCCGTGCCGCCGCCGACGCTGCGGCTGCCAAGGCCCAGCGCCTCGAAGAAGCCGCCGGCCTCGCCTCACCGGCGAAACCACCGCAACCGCCTCAACCCCTGGCCTCACAGCCCAACGCCAGCGATGAAGAGCGCTTTGGCATGGGTGAGCTGGAAGGAATGACCATGGCCGACCTGCTCGGCGCCCCCGACGACAAGCCCAAACCCCGGGCCGCAGCTGCTGCAACACCCCAGCGGCAACAGGCTCGCAGCGTCGATGACTTCGACTTCGACGAAGAAGCCTTCCTGGCCGCTCTGGATGAGAAAGCACCGGTCGGCACCACTGGCGAGGTGGTCACGGGCACGGTGATCAGCCTCGAAAGCGACGGTGTTTACGTCGACATCGGCGGTAAAGCTCCGGGCTTCATGCCCAAAAGCGAAGCCGGTCTGGGGGTGATCACCAACCTGCGCGAGCGGTTTCCCAAAGGCCTGGAAATTGAGGTGCTCGTCACCCGCGAACAGAACGCAGACGGCATGGTCACCGTCAGCTGCCGCGCCCTCGCTCTTCGCCAGAGCTGGGACCGCGTCAAGGAGATGGAAAAGCAAGGCAAGGTCGTCCAGGTGATCGTCAACGGCTTCAACCGTGGTGGTGTCACCTGTGATCTCGAAGGCTTGCGTGGCTTTATCCCCCGCTCACAACTCCAGGACGGTGAAAACCATCAGGAGCTCGTGGGCAAAAAGTTAGGCGTGGCCTTCATCGAGGTGAACTCCGAGACCCGAAAGCTGGTGCTTTCAGAAAAACGTGCGGCCGTTGCGGCACTCTTCACCGATTTGGAGGTGGGCCAGCTGGTGGAAGGCCAGGTGGCGGCGGTCAAGCCCTACGGACTCTTCGTCGATCTGGGTGGAGTCAGTGGGCTTTTGCATCAGTCGATGATCACGAACGGCAGCATGCGCTCGATCCGTGAGGTCTTTGACCAGGGCGACCGGGTGAAAGCACTGATCACCGAGCTGGATCCGGGCCGCGGCCGGATCGGTCTCAACACAGCCCTGCTCGAAGGTCCTCCAGGTGAACTGCTGGTGGACAAGGACACCGTGATGGCCGAAGCCGCGGATCGGGCCAGCCGTGCCCAAAGCCTTCTCAAGCAACAGGAACAATCCGCGGGATGACGGGAGCGGATTGGGAACTTGATTTTTATTCCAGGCCGATCCTGGAAGCAGACGGTCGCAAACGTTGGGAATTGCTGGTGACCTCCTCCCCAGGCGGGGGGGAGCAATCGGCACCATTTCGTTTCGCCAAACGCTGCCCGTCTGGAGAGGTCAACTCGCTCTGGCTGACCGAGGCCTTGCGTGAAGCGATTGAAACCGCTGAGGCCACCGAGCACAGCGCACCACTCCGGCTGCGCTGCTGGCGCAGCTCGATGCGAACGATGGTCCAACGGGCCTCGGCTGAACTCGGATTGGAAGTGATTGCCAGCCGTCGCACCTACGCCCTGCTCGACTGGCTCCAGCAACGGGAACGGGAGGTCTACCCCCAAGAAGATGGCTTCATGGCCGGCCCTCTGGCCCCACCGCCCGCACCGATTCCAACCCCACCGGTTCCACTGCCGGAAGCGGTTCAGGGCGATGCCTGGAGCTGGGCGACACTCCCCGCAGGGCTCTTGCGCGAGGCCAGCGATTGGCCGATGGGATTCAGCGGATTGGTGCCGCTGCCGGATGGTGTGGACGACGATGCAGCGATTCCAGGTCTTCGCTTGTTCAGCAGCAGCAGGGCACTGGCGGTGGCCGGCTGGCTGGGCGGCCTCGAACCGGTTCAGATGACCGTGGAGGGGCGCCAGTTGCTGTTGGAAGCCGGTCAGGACGACCGCTGGCTGGTGAGTGATCTCGATGAGCGCGCTTCAGCTGAGATCACAACGGCACTGGAGACCTCCCGCACCAGCATGGGCGGACTGCAATTCATCGCTGTCCAGACCAGCCCTGAGGAACAGTCCTTTGCAGGCTTCTGGATGCTGCGCGATATCCCCATGGTCTGAATGGCGGACCTCAATCCGTTTCAAGGTCGGCCTGACCGTGGCTTCAATGCCCTGCCGGGCTGGAGCTGGATCGGCTGCTACGGCGGCTATTACCTGCAATCGGATCACCTGCAGGCCCATGGCATTGAGCACGGGTTCTTCACGCGCCTGTGGCACGGTCGTGGCCCCGATGAACTCGCTGGCGCCATCAGTGCAGGGATCAGCGTGCATCGGCCCCAACAAATTCACAGCGGGGACGTCCTGGAGGCCCACCGAGCGACGGGCGCACCTTGGCCGGAGGCTGACGGCCTGGTCAGTTCTGCAGGGGGTCAGAGTCTTTGGGTCTGCGGAGCCGACTGCACCCCTGTGCTGCTCGCCGATCCCGGCACAGGACACGTGGCGGCCTGCCACGCCGGATGGCGCGGAGTAGCCGCTCGGATCCTGTGCTCAGCCATCGAAAAACTGGAACAACGGGGCGCCCAGCGCAGCGATCTGGTCGTCGCCCTGGGACCAGCCATCAGCGGAGCCAACTATCAGGTTCAAACGGACGTCATCGAGGCCATCAGTGGCAGCCTCGGACATGAACACAACTGGAGTGCCCTCGAGAACGCAGGCGTTCTGCTTCCGGATCCGGAGCCGAATCACCATCGCCTGGATATCCGAGCCGCCGCACGCCAACAACTCCAGCAGGCAGGACTGACCGACGCGAACATCAGTCTCTGCCCGCTCTGCACCCTGACCGAACAGGAGCTGTTTCACTCCTGGCGTCGTGATCAGGTCAAAACCGTGCAGTGGAGCGGCATCGTCTCTCAAGCTGCCGTCAGCTGACGGGCAATGGCCTCTGCCGCACGGATGCCATCAATCCCCGCCGAAAGGATGCCCCCGGCATAGCCGGCCCCCTCACCAGCTGGAATCACCCCGCGGGTGTTGATCGACTCCAGGCTTTGATCGCGAGGAATCCGAACCGGCGATGAGGTGCGGGTTTCCACGCCGGTCAGCACCGCATCGGGATGGTCGTAACCCTTGAGGCGTGCGGCAAAGGCCGGCAGGGCTTCTCGCAGGGCCTCCACGATCGTTTCCGGCAAGGCAGAGCTCAGATCCGTCGGGGTCACACCTGGCAGATAAGACGCCGGAATCACCCCCAGATCAGTGGAGGGACGACAGGCGAGGAAATCCTCCAGCCGCTGGGCCGGAGCCGCATAACTGCTCCCTCCAAGTCGGAAGGCCCGGCCCTCCAGATCCCGCTGAAGAGCGACGCCAGCGAGGGGATCGTCCTCCCAGCGTTGATACGGCTTGAGATCCGCCGGATCCACATTCACCACCAGTCCGCTGTTGGCATTGCGTTCATTGCGTGAGTGCTGACTCATGCCGTTGGTGACCACACGCTCCTCTTCTGAAGTCGCCCCAACGACAAAACCCCCAGGGCACATGCAGAAGCTGTAGACGCAGCGTCCATTGGCGGCGTGATGCACAAGCTTGTATTCCGCTGCACCCAGCTGGGGATGGCCGGCGTTGGCACCCCAGCGCGCCTGATCGATCAGGGGCTGAGGATGTTCGATCCGCACCCCCACGGAGAACGGTTTGGCCTCGAGGGCGACGCCGACCCGTTCCAGCATCGCGAAGCAATCGCGGGCGGAATGGCCCGGAGCGAGCACCACGTGTCGGCAGTCAATCTGCTCACCATCCTCCAGACGCACACCCACCAGCTGATTGGGTTTGCCCTCGCCGCAGGCAGCGTCCAGCACCAGTTCCTCCACCCGGCAGCCGAAGCGCACCTCCCCACCGAGCGCTTCAATCCGCGATCGCAAGCCCCGCACAACCGTCGCCAGCTTGAAGGTGCCGATGTGGGGTCGATGCACCGTGAGGATCTCCGGATTGGCACCACTGGCCACCAGCTCCTCGAGCACTTTGCGCCCGTAGTGCTCAGGGTCACTCACCTGGCTGTACAACTTGCCATCGGAAAAGGTTCCAGCACCGCCTTCACCGAACTGCGCATTGGAGTTGGGATCAAATGGCTTGGTCCCTTTCCAGAAGCCAAAGGTCTGCAGGGTGCGCTGCTTCACCGGTTCGCCGCGCTCCAGCAGCAACGGGCGAAATCCCATCTGAGCCAGAAGCAAGGCCGCGAAGTAACCGCAGGGACCCGCACCGATCACAATCGGTCGCGAACCGCTGTGATCCATCCCGCCCGCTGGAGCCTGGACGACGGGGTGATAACGGGTATCGGGCGCTGGACGAACGCTGGAATTGGCCCGATGTCGGCGCAACACCGCCGCCTCGGATTTAACCCGCACATCAACGCTGTAAATCAGCTGAATCCGGTCCCGCCGCCGGGCATCGATGCTGCGTTTCACCAACCTCCACTCCAGCAACTGAGCGGCGGGGATGCGAAGACGCCGCAGCACGGCCTTGGGCAGATCCTCCTCGTCGTGGTCGAGCGGCAGCTTCAACTGGCTCAAACGCAGCACGGTGACCCCACGACTGTTGTTTATTCGACCAGATGATCAGCTTGTAAGCAGACCGGCCTTGGCCGTGCCCCCTGGCGCGAGGCCGGGCCGCAACCGAAAATCACTGGCCGCTGAAGGGATCCGCAGACCATCACCGGACAGGCGCTGCTGGAACGCCTCACACAGAGGGATCGGCTCAGCATCAGGATTGATCCAGCGCAACGGATCGCCGTCGACCCCAGAGGCCAACGCGAGGACCCGAGCGGTGTCGTATGCCGAAGCCTCAAGCAAGCCAGGTGCCTCACCCCAACGCTCCTGAAAGCGTTCCGCGAACGGTTGCCAGGCATCACCACGGGCCGGAGCCTGGAGCGCGATCTGCTGCCACTCCCTCGGACGAATCGTCTCAACACGATCCGACTCCGATAACCAGATCCAGTTGGGCGTTCGCGGTGCTCCACCACCAAAAAGGCCCTCGCCCTGCTGATGCTGCAGAACCTGGGCCAAGGCTCCCTTGGGATCAGCGGCGACCACGACGGTCTGAGCCCAGGACCAGGCCATGTCATCTCGGAAGCGCTTGAGCGACGTCGCGTCAGCCGGATCCACGCGTTGCACCGGATCGGACTCATAGCTCTCCACCACACCGCCGAGGGTCTGGTAAGTGGAGACGAACTGCGCAGAGACCGTGGCTTCCAGAGCCGTTGGATCAGCCACGACCATGGCGCGTCCCCATCCGGCGGCCATGGCGGTGTCTGCAAGAGCCTTGATGTCCTCCTGGCGCGACGGTGTCAGGGGCCAAAGATGGTGCCGATGCTCGAGAGACCGCAGCGTCTCCAGGGATGGTCCGCGTTGATAGGGCAGAAGGACCGTCAACTGGCGCTGGGCCACCAGTTGATCGAAGGCACGAAGATCAGCAGCCGGTGGTGCGACCACCAGCTGCGCGGCCCCGTGACTGCGGAGGGCATCGACAGGCGACTGGTCATCCCGAAGATCCAGCCAATTCACCGGCGGCATCTCAGCGCCGCAGCGGCGAACGGACTCCTCCCCAACCGCAAAGCCCCGCGAAAATTGCCGACGCACCCGTTGTTCCGAGGCTGCGTCGGACAACAACACCACAAAGCGGGCCTTGGGCAAGACGCTGCCCAGCAGGGCCTGACAGCCAATGACAACTCCAGCCAGACCCAGCAAGGCGAGCCAGCGCTTGGAACCGAAACCGGTTGGAGCCATCAGGACGATCAACCCGATCGCCGCAAGTTAGGGAGTGTCGTCCGTGTCGTCCGGGTTTGTGTCAGCGTCCGCGCCCAACTGAGACAAGAGTCCCGCGATCAGCAGAGCCCCACCGATCGCCGCGGCCAGACCACGGTTATCAGCAGCAGCACCCTGTCCCCAGGCGGCGGTGCCCAGGAACGCGGCACCGAGCAACAGACAGGGAACCAGAACGATCCCTCGGGCAACTCGGTTATCCGCCATTCAGCTCAACCCCGAGGCGCAACGGTCGCTGGCCAGACCTGCGGCGACCAAACCGGAACTGAGATCGAGCTCGTCGCCGATCGGCGTCACCCGGGCCAGAAGCTGACCATCCACTGACCCCGCCGGCCGCAAATTCACCCGACGGCGCCGGGGCAGTTGTTCCCTCAACCAGGACACGGCACGGGCCTCATCGGGCGCTGCCACATCAACACAGGTCAACTGCACCGTGTAGGTGCGGTTGTGGTCGCCCACCTGAAGCAGCTGAGAACTGCGCACCTGGAGGACTTCTGCAGCATCAACGGAGAGCCCCGCACAGAACAGGACCAGCAGCAGCACCAGGACGCGAATCACAGGGACGCTCCGCACTGGGGGCAGAACCGGTGTTCATGGGCAGTGACCGCGCCGCAGGAGCCACAGGTGCGGGTGGTGTCGTTGGCCAGTTCGGGATGGGACGGAAGACCGACCATCTGGGCATTGCTTTTGCCCGGTGGAACCATCGGGTAGCAGTTTTCCCCGCGCCGCACGTGCACATCAATCAGCATCGGGCCGGGGGCACTCAAAGCAGCACCCAATGAGGCGTGCAGGTCGTCCCGCTCGGTGATCTTGACCCCATCCACGCCGAAGGCTCGGGCCAGGGCAATGAAATCAGGCATGCCATTGAGCATGTCCGAGGCGGAGTAGCGCTCGCCGTAGAAGCTTTCCTGCCATTGGCGAACCATCCCCTGCCAGTGGTTGTTGACGATCACCACCTTCACCGGAATCCCATAGGCCGCCAGCGTGCCCAATTCCTGAATGTTCATCAGGATGCTGGCATCACCGGCGATGCACACAACCTGACGCTCGGGGCATGCCACCTGAGCACCGATACCTGCGGGCATCCCGAAGCCCATCGTGCCGAGGCCAGCGCTGCTGATCCAGCCCCGTGGGCCATTGCGCAGATATTGCGCAGCCCACATCTGATGCTGACCCACATCGGTTGTGACGATGGCATCCGGCGCAAGATCGCGCACGGCCAGCAGCACCTCCTGGGGATAAATCGCCCCCTCCGCTGGGGGGACCGTGAGGGGATAGCGCTCTTTCCAGGTCTGGATGCGATCCAACCAGGCGGCTGAGCGCGGTTCCACCGTGGTTTGGAGACTGAGCTGAACCAACCGCGACAGGCTCAAACCCACGTCCCCGAGGACAGCCACTTCGGGCACACGGTTTTTGCCAACCTCAGCCGGGTCGATCTCGAAGTGAATGACCTTCGCGCGGGGGGCAAACGTGTCGAGTTTTCCGGTGACGCGGTCATCGAATCGTGCGCCGACAGCGATCAACAGATCACACTCGGTGACCGCAAAATTGGCATAGGCCGTTCCATGCATGCCAAGCATGCCCACCGACAGGACGTCGTTCTCATCGAACACACCCTTGCCCATCAACGTTGTCGTGACGGGGATCTGATGACGTTCGGCGAGGGCCCGCAGGCTCTCGTGGGCCGAGGCGGACACGGCGCCGCCGCCGACATACAGCAGAGGCCGACTGGACTGATCAATCAGCGCCAGGGCCGCACTGATCGCCGCATCATCAGGCGGTTCCGGCTGACGGAACCCGGGGGGGACGATCGAGCCGGGCTCAACCGGTGTGTAGTCGAACTCCTCTTGGCCAACGTCCTTGGGAATATCGATCAGAACTGGTCCTGGACGGCCACTGGCGGCGATCAGGAACGCCTGGGCGACGATCATGCCCAGGTCAGCCGGATCACGCACCACCCACGAGTGCTTCACGATCGGCAAGGTGATGCCGAAGATATCCGTTTCCTGGAACGCATCGGTGCCGATGGCGGGCCGGGGAACCTGTCCCGTGATCACCACCATCGGGACCGAGTCCATCTGGGCCGTGGCGATCCCGGTGACGAGATTGGTGGCCCCGGGTCCAGAGGTTCCAAAACAGACACCGACCTTGCCGGTGGCACGGGCATAAGCATCGGCGGCATGGGTGCCCGCCTGTTCATGACGGACCAGCACATGCTTGACCCATCCCTGACTTTCAGCGATGTGCAGGGCGTCGTAGATCGGCAGGATCGCCCCGCCCGGATAGCCAAAAATCGTGTCGACGCCATGGCGACGCAGGGCATCCATCAGGGCCTCTGCACCCGTGATCCGGCGCAACTGACCCGATTCCTGCCCGCCGACGGCCGTGGGAGCGGAAGTAAGGGTCACGGCAGCTCAGTCGAGATGGACCCCCCAGATTAATCGCCCGAAGCCCCATCAGCCCGACGCTGCCGGATCATGGCCTTGAGGATGCGTGTCGGATCCACCCATCGCCCCCGGTAGCGAACCCCCCAATGCAGATGGGGGCCGGTGGTGCGTCCTGTCAGGCCGACACGTCCAATGAGCTGTCCAGCACGGACCCGCTGCCCCGGTTGCAACAACGGAGCCTGCAGATGGCAATAGATGTGGTCATAGGCACCGGAGCGGATCAGGACGCCGACACCGCAGGAGTCGTCCAGGATTCGTTCGACGACGTCACCGGACCACCAGCTGAGCACGGGGGACCCGAGCGGAGCAGCGATATCCAGACCTCGATGGGGCTGCATCTGACCATCGACACCAGGTCGCAAGCCGTAATGGCTTGTGTAGGCCTGGAACTCAGCGATCGGAAAGACAGCGGACGACCAGGACGGAGCGGTCTGGGCGACGGCACTGCTGCTCATCCACAGCCCTGCCGCCAACGACAGGAACCGTCGCAACCGGTCAGAGCAGACCCATGGCATGGAGCGGGCCATGACCACTGATCAGTTCGAGCAGGAAGGCAGAAAAACCGACCATCGCCAGACGGCCATTCCAGACCTCGGAACTGTTGTTCCAACCCCATTCCCACTTCTCCTGGGGGTAAAGCTTGACCTTGGTGGGCAGCTCAGCAGCCGCATCCAAACTCACCTCAGGGCCCTCGAGGCTGGTGGCAACCAGGTCTGCAAGACCTTCGATGAAACCCGGGTAGGTGTCGAGGGCACGCACGCGCCTGAAATTCACCACACCGGCTTCAGTGGCCAGTTCGCGGTACTCGATGTCGATTTCTTCCAGGGTTTCGATGTGCTCGCTGACAAAGCTGATCGGAACCACAACCAAATCCTGGGTCTTGGCCTGTCCGAGTTCCTCGAGGGCTTCTTCGGTGTAGGGCTTCAGCCACTCAACGGGACCCACACGGCTTTGATAAGCCAAGGTGTGGGGGTTGGAGAAACCCACCTGGTTGGCGAGCTCCTTCATGATCAAGGCGGTGCAAGCCTCGATTTCCTTCTGGTAGGGATCGCCGGCCTCCTCGACGTAGCTCTTGGGAACACCGTGGGCTGAAAAGAACACGTGGGCGTTCTCTGGGGAATCGCTGTTGCGAACTTCGCTGGCGATCAGTTCAGCCATCGCCCGCACGTAACCCGGGTGATCAAACCAGCTGCGGATGCAACGGATCGGCAACTTTTCAAAGTCAGTGTCGCCCTGACGCAAACGCTGCAGCTCACGGAAGCTGGACCCACTGGTGCTGATGGAGAAGTGGGGATACAGCGGCAGCACCACCACTTGATCCATGCCATCGGCCTTGATATCGGCCACCGCCGATTCGGTGAAGGGATGCCAATAGCGCATCGCCACATAACTGGTGGCATCAATGCCGCGCTGACGCAGCAGGCTCTGCAATTCCCGGGCCTGCTGCTCCGTGATTCTCCGCAGGGGTGACCCTCCTCCAATGGAGCGGTAAGCCTCCTGGGACTTTCCGCTGCGCAAGGTGCTGATCAACCAGGCCAGCGGTTTTTGCAGTGCCGGACTCGGTAACCGGATGATCTCCGGATCGGCAAACAGGTTGTAGAGGAAGGGCCCAACGTCTTGGATCCGCTCCGGGCCACCCAGGTTCAGCAGGACAACGCCGACGCGGGACATACGGAAAGGATCGATCGGAAGGGGTTGAGCGTAGCCCCCACAAACGTCATCTTCGGGACCGATGACACATCCATGGACCTCAGCGACGGGCTTGACACCATCAACCAACAGCTTCGGGAGGACGGATTCCGCCTGAGGATCGAACAACGTGGCCGCCGGCTGAACCTCAGAGGACCGCTGCCGCGGCGTGACAACCCGGACCGGACATCGGTGCAACGGCTGAGTCCAGGCCTTGCTGCCGATCCCGCCGGACTCAGGGACGCAGAACAGACCGTTCGGCTGGTCGAACGCCAGCTCAACCGCGGCGCCTTCAACTGGGATGACTGGGCTGTCACAGGACGATCGAGCACCCCAGCTGATCGCTGCGGTCAGAGCACGGATGTCGCTGGAGTCATCTCCCAGTTCCAATCCGCATTCTTCGCGGACCCAAGGCGGCGGCGCTCACCGTCGGGCAGTCGCACCACCTGGACGGGGGCCTATCTCCCTTATCTCCGCCGGTTGCAGAGCCTCGCTCAGGGGCAGGTCATCGATGCCGAGCTGCTTCTCCGCACCCTGTCCAGCTACGAGGACGGCAGTCGCAGTCGGCAGCAATGCGCCACGGCCCTGTCCGCACTGGCCCATCATCTCGACCTGACCCTGCCGGAGGACTGGCGTCAAGAGGCCGGTGGCTATGGCCTCCACAAGGCGCAGTTCCGTCAGCTGCCGACCGACCGGCAAATCCTTGAAGCCGCCATGCGCATCCCCAATCCACGCTGGCGCTTGGTCTATGGCCTGATGGCCACCTATGGCTTGCGGAACCATGAGGTGTTCTTCTGTGACTGCAGCCCCCTGGGCAGCGGGGGCGACCGGGTGCTTCGCGTGCTGCCGACCACCAAGACCGGTGAACATCAGAGCTGGCCGTTCCATCCAGATTGGGTGGAACGCTTCGGGCTCGAGCAACTCGGAGACGACGTCTCCGCCCTTCCCGCGATCAGAACCGATCTGCGCACCACCACGTTGCAGCAGGTGGGGCGACGGGTAAGTGAACAGTTCCGGCGCTATGCACTGCCGATCACGCCCTATGACCTTCGCCATGCCTGGGCGGTCCGCACGATTCACATCGGCCTTCCCGACACGGTGGCCGCCAGGATGATGGGCCACTCCGTGGCAATCCATACCCGCACGTATCACCACTGGATCACCCGCCGGGACCAGCAGCAGGCCGTGGATACAGCTCTCGCCAGACAACGCGCGTCATGACGTCCTTTCTTCGCCCCCTTGCCTACCGCTACCGCTGGATTTACGACAGCGTCACGGCGGTGTCGTCCTTGAGTGTCGGCGGCGTGAACCGCCTTCGAGCTCTTGGGCTCGACGCTGTTCAGCAGCAGCTGCCAACAGGTGCACGGGTCCTGGACCTGTGCTGCGGCAGCGGTGAGGCCGCAGCACCGTGGCTGGCCGCCGGCTTCCGGGTCACCGGTCTCGATGTGTCACCCCACGCCCTCGACCTGGCTGCCGAACGCCATCCCGCGATGGAACGGGTGGAAGGACTCGCCGAAAATCCCCCCCTGGCGGACGCCAGCTTCAGTGCCATCCAGCTGAGCGTGGCCCTGCATGAATTCCCACGCCCTGAGCGCGAACAGGTGTTGCGCAGCTGCCTCCGCCTGTTGGAACCCGGTGGCTGGCTGGTGCTGGTGGATCTCCACCCGGCCGGACCAACGCTGCGGATTCCCCAGCAGCTGTTCTGTGCCTTGTTCGAAACCGACACCGCCACCGCCATGCTGGAGGACGACCTAGTCGCCCAGCTGAACAGCATCGGCTTCGAGGCAGTTCAACAGGAGCTGCTGGCCGGCCGAGCGCTGCAACGCATCACCGCCCGACGCCCCTGACTCCCCATGAGCAACTCCCTCGACACCAGCGCCGCAGAACTCGGCATGGGCGGCCATCTGGCGCCTGAAAAGGATGACGCCGGCTACCGCAAGCGCATGGAACGGCGCCAGGAGGTGCAACGCCAGCGCGTGGAGGAACGCAATAAGGAAAAGGGCTTGGTGCTGGTCTTCACCGGCCAGGGCAAGGGCAAGACCACCGCAGGCCTCGGTCTTGTACTGCGAACACTGGGCCATGGCGAACGGGTCGCGATTGTTCAGTTCATCAAGGGGGGCTGGGAACCCGGAGAGGCCCGGGCGTTGAAAGCCTTCGGTGATCAGGTGGCCTGGCATGCCCTGGGTGAGGGCTTCACCTGGGAAACCCAAGACCGTGAGAGGGACCAACAGCTGGTTGAAGCCGCCTGGGAGACCGCTCTCACCTACCTCCGTGATCCAGCCATCAAGCTCGTGTTGCTGGATGAAATCAATGTGGCCATGAAGCTGGGCTACATCGGGGCAGACACGGTGCTGCGCGGGTTGTCAGAACGTCCGGAGTTGACCCATGTGGCCCTGACCGGCCGAGGGGCACCGGCCGATCTGGTGGACCAGGCGGATCTGGTGACCGAAATGACCCTTGTGCACCACCCCTTTCGCGAACAGGGCGTCAAGGCCCAGGCCGGTATCGAATTCTGAGACCTCGGCCCATTGCCCTAGGAGGAGGCGAGATCCTCCTGCAGATGGCGGGTTGCTTCGGTCAACACCGACAACCCACTCACCAGCAGAGCGCGGTAGACCACAGGGTCACTCCAGCAGGCGGGATCTTCACTGGCGCGCTCGAGCGCTGACAGTGTGAGGCGGGCCATGACGCCGCTCTGGGCATGGTCGTGTTGCTGCATCACCACGAAGCCGTTGCGCCATTCAAGCGGGGATCGAGGCTCTTGACGAGCGCTTGCTACTGTCAAACGGATCTGGACCGTTGATGACCTACACACGCGTCCTGCTGAAGCTCAGCGGCGAAGCTCTGATGGGATCTCAGGGCTATGGCATCGATCCCGCCATCGTTCATTCCATCGCTCAAGACGTTGCCAAGGTGGTGGCGTCCGGAACCGAGCTGGCCATCGTGGTCGGCGGAGGCAACATTTTCCGGGGCCTCAAAGGCTCCGCCGCTGGGATGGAGCGGGCCACAGCCGACTACGTGGGCATGTTGGCCACCGTGATGAATGCGATCACACTTCAGGACGGCCTTGAACAGGCGGGTGTCCCGACCCGTGTTCAAACCGCGATTGCGATGCAGGAGGTGGCTGAGCCCTACATCCGCCGCAAAGCGATCCGCCATCTCGAGAAGGGGCGCGTGGTCGTTTTTGGTGCCGGTTGCGGCAATCCCTTCTTCACCACCGACACCACCGCGGCGCTTCGCGCCGCTGAGATCAATGCTGATGTGGTGTTCAAGGCCACCAAGGTGGACGGCGTCTACGACAAGGATCCCGCCAAACACGCGGATGCCGTGAAGTACGACAACCTCGGCTTCCAGGACGTCCTCAGTGGAGAACTGGGAGTGATGGACAGCACCGCCATCGCCTTGTGCAAGGACAACAACATCCCGATCGTGGTGTTCAACCTGTTTGAACCTGGCAACATCGGCAGAGCAGTCGCTGGGGAGCCGATCGGATCGCGCATCGGCGAACCGCTCTGAATTCAGCGCCAACGACCTCGTCCAGCCCCTCTTCCTCTCCCATGTCGACCCAAGATCTCGAAGCCAGCATGCGCAAGTCGGTGGAGGCCACCCAGCGCAACTTCAACACCATTCGCACGGGGCGTGCCAATTCATCGTTGCTCGATCGCATCAGCGTTGAGTACTACGGCGCTGATACGCCGCTGAAGTCACTGGCCACCCTGACGACGCCGGACTCGCAGACGATTCAGATCCAGCCCTTCGACCTGTCCTCCCTCGGGCTGATCGAAAAGGCCATCGCGATGAGCGAACTGGGCTTCACCCCCAACAACGACGGCAAAATCATTCGCATCAACGTGCCGCCGCTCACCGAAGAGCGCCGCAAAGAGTTCTGCAAGCTGGCCTCGAAATACGCTGAGGAAGGAAAAGTTGCGTTGCGCAATTTGCGCCGTGATGCAATCGACAAGATCAAAAAGCAGGAGAAAGACGGCGATTTCTCCGAAGATCAAAGTCGCGATGAACAAGACGCAGTCCAGAAGACCCTCGATAAGTTCATTGCCGAACTCGAGAAGCACCTGGCCACCAAGGAAGCCGACATTCTCAAGGTGTGAGCGCTGCCGCTGGATCCGTTTGTGATGTCCTGATCGTCGGGGCTGGGGCCGCAGGTTCCGCTGCGGCCTTTCATTTGGCGGAAGCTGGCCATTCCGTCAAGCTCTTGGAACGCGACGCTGAACCACGGATTAAACCCTGTGGTGGAGGCATGGCGGCATCCGTACAGCAATGGTTTCCGTTTCCTCTGGACCCTGCCGTTGAGCAGGTGATTCAGCAAGTGGATTTCAGCTGGTGCCTGGACGACCCAGTGGTCGCCGCACTTCCCGGCGACGCTCCCTTCTGGATCGTGCGCAGGGAACGTTTGGATCAACTTTTAGCCGAGCAGGCAGCCCTGGCCGGTGCTGAATGCATCGCAGGGACGGAGATCAACGCCATCACCCGCATTGGTGAAACTTGGCAGGTCACGGCCCAGGACGGACGCCAATGGACAAGCCGGGCCGTGGTCATTGCAGATGGTTCCGGGTCGCCTTGGCCCCAACAATTGGGCCTGGGCCCCAAACAGATCCAGACCGCAACCACGATGTCGGTGCGTCTGGAGGGCCAAGGATCCATGGCCAACGGAACCACACGATTTGAATTTGGCTTGGTGAAACAGGGCTTTGCCTGGGCCTTTCCCATCGCCGGTGGGGTGAACATTGGCGTCGGGAGCTTCATCGGCAAGCAGGACGCCGATCCCGACGACGTGCTCGCCCAACTGCTGCCAGATCTTGGCTTTCCGGCGGATGCCGGGGTCCGCCAACGCGGGCAACTCCGGGTCTGGAACGGCCATCATCGCCTCGATGGCGAGGGCATCGTTGTTGTCGGTGACGCCGCCTCGCTCTGTGACCCCTTCCTCGCCGAAGGGCTTCGGCCAGCCCTGATGAGTGGATGTGAAGCCGCCCACCATCTCGACCGCTGGCTGCGCGGCGACCAGAAGGACCTGCGCGGCTACAGCGAAGCCATGCGGATCCGCTGGGGAGACTCCATGGCCTGGGGCAAGCGCATTGCCCAGGTGTTCTATCGATTCCCCGGAGTTGGCTACCAGCTCGGGATCAAACGCCCGACAGCGCCTCAACGCATTGCCCAAATCCTTTCGGGAGAAATGGGTTACGGAGACATTGCCCAGCGGGTCATCAGGAGGCTCTTACTGCAACGCCGTTAGAGCTCCAATGAGAGCTGTTGCGTGGAGCTGCTCTGCACCGAGCGACGCTGACGCCGTCGGCTGGTCACCGGGGTTAGGCCTGATTTGCGGGAGCCATGCCGACGCTGAATCGCATCGGCATGGCGATCAAAACCTGTCGACCGTCGAATCGCCCAGATCCGATCTTTTGCCTCCTGCATCGAGGCGGCAACATCAACAATCGGTGGTGGCATGCCCCCACCCAGGGCCCAGGGCTCATGAACATGAATGGCCGGCACATCGCTGAGCTCAGGGCACCAACGACGGATGAATCGACCTTCGGGGTCATGGTCGAGGCCCTGCTTGATCGGGTTGTAAATGCGAATCGTGTTGATCGACGTGCTCCCGGACTGCATCTGACACTGGCTCCAATGAATGCCCGGTTCGTAATCGACGAATTGCCGAGCCAAATGCAGGCCACTGTCCCGCCATGGCAACCAGAGGTTGTAACTCGCGAAGGACATCAACATGGCGCGCATGCGGAAATTGATCCAGCCATGGGCCTGAAGGGCCCGCATGCAGGCATCCACAAAAGGCACCCCGGTACGGCCTTCTGACCATGCGGCCAAGCGTTCGGCATCGCAGGAACGAATGCCACGCATGAAGGGATGGAAATCCTCGAATTCAATCGAGGGTTGATCTTCCAGCTTCTGAATGAAATGGCAATGCCAATGCAGGCGTGATTCAAAACTGCTGACCCCACGTCCATGGAAGCCACGGCTGGTCTGCAGCACCTCTCGCATCGAAACACAGCCCCAAGGGAGATAGGTGGACAGACGTGAGCAGCCGCTGAACGCCGTGTTCGGACTGGAGATCGAACGGGAATAGCGGCAGGCCCGATGCTCAAGGAAGTCCATCAGTTCCAACAGGGCCAAAGAGCGGCCGCCGCGCTGCCGCTCAGGACAGGCCTCAGCAGGTAAGTCTGGACACGGTCTGTCCGGAAGAGGGCCTGGTTGAAGACCCTCCAATGCCTGCAGTGAGGGAGAGGGGGTGATTGGCTCTGCCATCTGCGCCTCCCAGCGCTTGGCCCAGCCATGACGGGAACGCAACCCCCGCGTCACCCCGAACTGAGGGAGTTCCGTCCAGGGAATGCCGTGCTGTCGCGCCCAAGCCGCCACCCGCTTGTCACGTGCAAAAGTCCAGCCGTTGCCAGTTTCCTGATGGCTCCAGATGCCGGCAATGCCGAATTGACGCCGGGCCCGCTCCAACACCTCGACCACATCACCGCTCCGCACCACAAGGGGTTGCCCCAAGGCCGCCAGGGCCTCCCGCAGGTCCACGAGGGATTCGTGGCAAAACAACCACTGCCGCTCGGACGCATCCGGCTGCTGCCAGAGAGCAGGCTCAATGACATACAACGGCAGCACCGGTCCGCGCGCTGCGGCGGCATGAAGGGGTCGATGATCCACAACCCGAAGATCCCGCTTGAACCAGACGAGCTGCAACGCCGCCATCCATCGGCTTCAAGGCATTCGGTTCTAGTGGATCCACCCCGCAGGGCGTGTCAGTCCACCGCAGCCTGCATTCTCTCGCCAAAACTGGATTGCACCCGATCGCGGAATGCCGTCACATCGAGGCGTTGCGTCATCGCAGCGGCGATCAGAAAAAGGAAGATTTGAAATGCAAACAACCCGACATAGGCCCCAAAGGGGTCACCACCGTTGAGCCACTGAAACAGGGTCAGAAGACCACCTCCACTGATCGTGGCCAGGCCGCAGGAATAGGCATAGCCAGCCCCCCAGACCCCGAGAAGAAATCCGGTCTGTCCGGGCTGAACGAAGTTGAACATCAGCGTGAGGCAAGCATTCATGCAGACCCCCAATGACAAGCCGAACAGGGTCACACCAAGCTTCAACAAACCAAGGGATTGAATCGGGGCCGCCAGCAGCAGCAGGGCGAGGGAGACCACTGCCAGGCCAGCCCCACACTGGGACGCTCGAATATTGCCGATTCGATGGATCAACTGAAAACCACTGAGCACCATGCCAACGAAGAAACCCAGCGCAAGGGAGGCATTGAGCGCTGTCGTCGCACAGACACTCATGCCAAACACAGCGGCGCCGTACGGCTCCAGCACGGCATCGTTGAGAAACATGCTGAAGGTGAACAGGCAGAGCACGGCCATGAAGCGCCCGGCCTGCGGAATGTTTCCCATCAATCGCAGGAGCTGGAGCGGTGCCAACCGCTGGGGCGGCACCACCGTGTTGGGAACCACAGAGCTGGCCTTGGAGCTGCGTTGCTCCACACCCAACACCGAAGCGATGCCGAGCCCGAGCAGCAGCAGCGGAACCACCAGAGTTAATCGATCCAGACCAGCCAAAACGGCAGCACGACCGGCCCCCGCATCACAGGCACTGCCGAAGACCTGATTCACCAGCACGGTGCCCAGCAGCACACCCAGCAACCGCATGGCCCAAACCACAGAGAGAACCTGGGGTCGCTCCTGATCAGTGGTGCGATCGGCCACCAAGGCCGAAAACGCTGTGCCTCCAGCCGCAATCGCCGTCCCGATCGCCACGGAAATCCCGATCAGAGCCAAGAACCACGCTGCACTGTCGAGCATCAACTGCGCTTGCATCGCACCGGCAAGCAGCAGCACCACCTGCACCGCAAGCCCAAAGAGCACGGCAATGGCCACGGAGCTGGCCAAAATGAAGGGTGTACGACGCAATCGGTCGGCGGGTCGGCGATCGGAGCGGTGGCCAAACCAGACCCGCGTGAAGCCCATCAGCTGCTGCGCACCAACCGCCAAAGCCGCCAAGGCGGCAGGGACTTGAATGTCTTGGATCAGAAGACGATTCAGCAATCCCAGGATCAAGACCGAGAGCAAGCCCAAAGCGAGCTGAAACAGACCCAGCTGCAACCCAAGCTTTAATTGCCGAGGCAAGAACAATCAAATTGACGCATCAGGCACTCTAATGGTCCGAAAAAAACGTTTTTTGGATTAGAGCTCCGCCTGCTTGAGATCGCGCAGCCGCTCATCAACAGACGCCAACAGCTGAATCGCAAACATGGGTGATTCTTGAACGGCAAACAGGAATTTGTCGCGGTTCATCTCAATCAATCGCGAGTCCACCGTGGCCGTGGCGGTTCCCAGCCGCTGGTGTCCCTCCATGACCAAGGCACCCGCCCCGAAGACATGGCCACAGGGAATGTCCTCATGGCCCTCGTGACCGAGGTCATCGAGCCAGGTCAGCCGAATCGAACCTTCGAGGATTCCATACATGGATTCCCCGACATCTCCGGCCTTGAACAACACCTGACCGGCTTCGAGTGCAATGACCTCACCCCGATCGGCCAGGGAACGCATCGTGTCCAGAGCAAGCATGACAGCACTCCAAACTCAGCTCAAGGGTCAGGAGCTTGCCGCAGTCAGGGCCAAGGTGGCACCAAACCCCTGGCGGACATCCTCCTGGGTCAACCGGCCATCGTGGTCTTGATCCAGCGCATCAAAGACAGCATCACTCCCCAACCATTCATCGCGGGTGATGCAGCCATCGCCGTTGAAGTCATTCAACAGAAAAATCTCTTGAATGGCATGACCGAAAGCCGAGCCACCCTCCAGCTCAGCCAGGCGATGGCCCAATTGTTGTTCGAGGGTTTCAATCGCTTTGCTGAATCCCCTGATGCCCTCTCCGAGCTTGTCGGAGGCCATCCGATCCGCCGCCATCAAATCGTCAAAGGTCGTGCGGTCGACATGCAGCTCAGCATCCGCCGTCCCTGGAGCCGTTGCATCCAGCTTGCGCGTCAAAACCTGGTCGGTGCCACGGAGCTGATCCAGCAACTTGGGTGAAATGGTCAGCAGATCGCATCCAGCCAACTCAACGATCTCATCGATGTTGCGGAAGCTGGCACCCATCACTTCCGTTTGAAAGCCATAGGTTTTGTAGTAGTTGAAAATTTTGCTCACGGAGAGCACGCCTGGATCTTCAGCACCTGGATAGGAATCCCGACCCGTTTCAGCCTTATACCAATCCAAAATACGGCCAACAAATGGCGAAATCAACGTGACGCCGGCCTCAGCACAGGCAACGGCCTGACCAAAGCCAAACAACAAGGTCAGATTGCAATGAATCCCCTCTTTCTCAAGAACCTCCGCCGCCTTAATCCCCTCCCACGTGGAGGCGATTTTGATCAGGACACGATCATTGCTGATCCCAGCATCGTTGTACAGACGAATTAACTTACGACCTTTTTCTATCGTTCCATCGGTGTCGTAGCTCAGCCTTGCATCCACTTCCGTTGACACACGTCCAGGCACAATTTTCAGGATCTCCTTACCGAAGATCACACTGATCTCGTCCAGGGCCTCGCGAACAATCTCTTCAACAGGTGCATTCTCTCCAATCAGTCGCCGCGACGCCCTTAATGCCTCATCGATCAGGCTCTGATAAGCCGGAATTTGCGCTGCGGCAAGAATCAACGAAGGATTCGTTGTGGCATCCCGTGGTGTGAATTGACGAATCGCCTCAAGATCACCGGTGTCGGCAACGACAACCGTCATCTGCGATAGCTGGTCCAGCAGGTTGGCCATCGTTTGGTATCAACTCTTTTGTCTGAAACGTAGCCACTTTCCGGGGGTCCGTTCAGCTGAGATCCGGTTTGTTTAATTCCTCTGGCTTAGACGGGCGGATTTTCTCGATCACGAGTAAGCCATCGATGATTTGTTTGGCCACGGGAACAGCAACTGTTGAGCCATAGGCATGCTCTCCCTGAGGCTCATCAACGACAACCAAAACGACGTAACGGGGATCGTCGATTGGCAGGGTGGCCACAAAGCTACAGATCTTGGCCCCAGGGAGATAAATCCCATTCAAAGCTTTCTGCGCCGTCCCCGTCTTGCCACCAATGCGATAACCAGGCGTTTTCACCCCCTGACCACTGCCCTCATCCACCACGGACTCCATCCAGGCGAGCACGGTGCTGGTCACCGACTGCCGCAACAGCTGCTGCCCGGCGGGGGCCGCCGATGGAGCCAGGGCATCACCGGAGCGGAAGCCACGGGTGATGTGCGGACTCACCATGCGGCCTCCATTGGCCAGCATCCCGTGCAGCTGAACCAACTTCAACGGCGTCAGAGAAAACCCCTGACCGAAGGCCGTCGTTGCCGGTTCAATCGGTTGGGTGACGAAGGCCTTTCGCGTCTTCAACTGTCCGGCGACGGCACCCGGCAAATCGGTATCAGGGCGCATCGCGATGCCAAGGCGCTGCATCCAGTCCCAATAGGTCCCATCGGGCAACTGACGCATCGCCTGAACCATGCCGACATTGCTCGACACCTGCAGAACCTTGGCAAAGCTGATCACCCCGTTGGCCTTGCGATCGTGGTTGTTGATCGGCCAGCCACCGATCTCCAGCTGACCGATGTCGTTCACGCGACCATCCGGTTGGATCACCTTTTCCTGGAGGGCCAGAGCGAGGTTGATCGGCTTGAACGTGGACCCCGGCTCATAAAGATCCTGGACTGACCACTCCCGGAAACGCCCAGGATTGAACTCCCAGTAGCGATTGGGGTCGTAGGTGGGCGTTGACGCCATCACCAACAGCTCACCGTTGCGCACATCCATGACGATGGCGGCACCTTTCTTCGCTTTCCACGTCTTGACCTGATCAGCCAGTGCCTTCACCGCCAACTCCTGCAGGCGTGAATCCAGGGTCAGCTGAAGACGCAGATCATCGCCATAAAACACACCGGGCTCCAGGGCATCCGGGAGCGGGGTGCCGTCCGCGCCCCGACGCAAACTGCGGGCCTGTTCATGGCGTTGGAGATCGCTGTGGCGGCTCTGTTCAAGGCCCGCCTGAGGAACACGCTCAGTGTTGAGAAAGCCGACCACGTTCGCGAACAACGTGCCTTGGGGATACACCCGCTGCGGGTAGGCCTCAAGATCCAACCCGCTGACGCCGAGCCCTCGGATGGTCGCGGCCGTTTCCGGATCCAGACCCTCTCGCAGCTTCACCCCGGAGCGCTGATCAGCCATGGCCTGGAGCAAGGTCTCCGCCGGCGCCGCCAGGGGTTCAGCCAAGAGTTCGGCCACATCCCGGGGCGGGCGAATCGCCGTTGGCTCATCGCCGGGGAAGTTGAAATAACGGGGATGAGCCCAGAGCCTGTATCGCTTTTCATCCAGTGCGACCAGGCGACCATTGCGATCAACAATCGGGCGGCGCTGGCCCAAGGGCTGGGATTTCTGAGTCTGCAGCTGCCGGGCCCGCGTTTCCAAAGGCCCGGTCTGGACCAGCTGCAACCAGGCCATCCGACCGATCAAGCCGACCAGACCGGCCGACAGGATCAGGAAAATCATCCAGAGACGCCGATCCGGCACTTTCTCCAGGGCCACCACCCTGGAGCGCGGTCGCTTCGAGAGCCGCGCCATCAGTAGCCCGGGCGGATGGGCTTTTGCAACAACGACTGCACCGTCTCGATCAGATCCGAATCCGTGGGGGTGGAAGCAGCAACCTTGGGACGGTCCAGATGAATCAAATTGGATGCCTTCGTCGGCACCAGGCGTTGCGGTTGCGATGTTCCACGGAGGACATGCTGCTCCAACAGCGCGGTCGATTCAGTCAGGCGATGGGCCAGGGTCCGGGTGGACTCAAGCTGATTGAAGGCAACCGTCCAACGATGCTGCCAGTGCAAGGTCAGACCAGCCAAAACGGCCGTCGCCGTCAGGACGCCCAAGAGGGTTCCGTCGGCGACCCGATGAAGGCTCCCCAACACCGGTGAACGCCGCGCCACCCGTGCCGACGACATTGAGCCCTGGATCAGATCAAGGGTTCTCCCGGAAGGACGCTGTTCCGGAACCGCTACCACCGCTGAGCCGTCAAATAAGCCAGTGAACCACCCGTAACAGGGCCTTGCAAGCACTAAAGCAGGAGCAAATTCGCAAAGGTGACGGCATTCCAAATTGCATGCATGAGCACGCAGGGCAACAAGCGTCCGGTGCGCAGCCGTACCAACGCCAGACCGGTGCCCAGCACCGTCAGTGGAATCAGCTCACCGATGCTGATGTGGGCCATCGCAAACAGCAGACCATTCAGGAGAGCGCCGACACTGAAGCCCACCCGCCGAGCCAGAACAGGCAGCAGCACGCCGCGGAAAATCAGCTCTTCAAACAAGGGGGCCAGCACAACAGCGGTGACCGACAACAGGATCAGGGCCAGCGGATCCCGACTCAGCAGCACCAGCTCCAGCAGAGGATTGCTCCCTCCTGGATCACCAAAGAACTTCACCAGCAACCAGCCGGCCAACATCACAACCGGCGTGATCATCAGCCAACCGCTCAGCGCTTGACGCAGTGCTCCGCCGATCGGCTGGATCCGCCATTGCAGCCAGCCCTCCTCAGGCCGCTGCTCACGGTCCAAGGCCGCAAGCTGACGGCGGAGAATCAGCAGCGAAGGGAACGCCATCACCGCATAGGTCAAGACAACCGACACACCTTCGCGACGGGGACTGGTCAGGGCCTCGGGCAGGGCCATCAGCAACGGCTGAGCAAGCACCGGCACGGCGATCGAGCTGACCACGACAAAACCACCGGCCACCAACAGGGCCATGTCGATCAGTGTCAGCGCCGGACCCTGCAGCGAAGGCACCTCAGGCAGCCGTCCCCGCAGGGCTTGCCACCCCTTCGCCAAGAGCAAAAGAATCCCCAGGCCCGCGGTGATCAGCGGCAGGAGAGCACTGATCAGCAGACGGATCAATGCATTGGACGACGTTGCCGGATCCCAGCAGGCCTCGGGGTCTGGCGAGGAGAGCTCGCAACGCAACTGGTCGAGCAGCGGATCAGGCCGCTCCGACGGTGGCAAAACCTCGGGCTGGCCCTGCAATAAAGAGAGAAGAACGCTCTGACGGGCACTGCGCTGCTCCTCGGCGCTGGCTTCAAGGGCCTCCAACAGCGTGGTCCTCGGGTCAGGCGTCGCCAGCAGCGGCCTGAGCGCTGGCGACACCGCAGGTTCCGCCAACACCGTCAGTTCCTGGTGCTGCAAGGAGAGCGCCGGTGCGACAGATTTGCGATCAAGGCTGTCTTTAAGACCCAGCAACCAGATCACGGCCGCCAGCAACAGCGATAGAAGTGCCAGTGGCACTTTCCACTGGGCGTAGGAACGGGACGACACCGCAGTGGGTCAACTGGAACTGATTGTGACCCCAAGAGGCCGTGAGGTCGTCCCCATACGATGGCCGCGCCTCGACGCATCACGGTGACCCTCCGCCTTCTCCTGGTCCGCCACGGTCTCAGCAGCTTCAACCAGGAGCGGCGCATCCAAGGACGTGATGATTTATCCAGCCTGACTGAAACCGGCCATACCCAGGCCCGCCGACTCGGTCAGAGCCTGGCGGAGGTGCCACTTGATGCCATCTACAGCTCAAGGCTGTCGCGGGCAGCATCCACAACCGCTTCCTTGCTGGAGGGCCGTGGGGGAGATGCCCCTGAACCGGTGTTCGACGACGGATTGCTCGAAGTGGATCTCGAACCCTGGAGCGGTCTCAGCATCGACGAGCTCCAGCGCGACCATGGCGAGGCCTATGCCACCTGGAAGCGACACCCCTTAGACCTCGAACTCCAGCGCAAGGACGGGCAGACCTACCGCCCCCTCGGCGAGCTGATGGAGCAGGCCCGTGCCTTCATCGCGGCCCTGCTGCAACGACACCCCGTCGATGGCAATGACACCGTTCTGGTGGTGGCCCACAACGCCATCCTGCGCTGTCTGATGCTTGTGCTGCTGAACGAACCCGAGCGGGGTTTCCGTCGCCTGCGCGTGGACAACACCTCGCTCTCGGTGTTCAACCTCCGCCCGGGCCAGACCAGTCCCCAGGTCCAGATCGAATGTCTCAACAGCACCACCCACCTGGAGCCCCTGCCCTCCAAAGGAGACGGAGCGCGGCTGATCCTCGTGCGCCATGGCGAGACCAACTGGAACAAGGAAGGACGATTCCAGGGGCAGATCGATATCCCCCTCAATGAGAACGGCAAGGGGCAAGCTGCCGCGGCCAGAGACTTCCTGCGGGACATCCCGATCAACAAGGCTTGGAGCAGCACGCTGTCACGCCCCACGGAAACAGCACAAATCATTCTGGAAGCACACCCTGAGGTGACGCTTCAGCAGACCGATGGTCTCGTGGAAATCGGCCATGGGTTGTGGGAAGGCAAGCTCGAATCCGAAATCAATGCCGGCTGGGCGGAGCTGCTGGAGACCTGGAAAACCGCACCCGAAACGGTTCAGATGCCGGAGGGGGAAACCATTCAAGATGTCTGGTCTCGGTCCGTGCAGAGTTGGTCGGCCATCGCCAGCAGCCTTGAAGCCACAGACACCGCGCTGGTTGTTGCCCATGACGCCGTCAACAAAACCATCCTTTGCGATTTGCTCGGGCTGACGCCAGCCGACATCTGGGCTGTGAAGCAGGGCAATGGCGGTGTGACCGTGGTCGACATCCCCACCGATCCGAGCCAGCCTGCGGTCGTGACCTGCCTGAACCTCACCTCCCACTTCGGAAGCGTGATTGACCGAACGGCTGCAGGCGCTCTCTGAAGCCATGGATCCATCGGTACTGCTCGATCCTGTCCAGATCCTTCAGGGTGCAGGGCAGGCGGTTCGCACTGGAGCAGTTCTGCTCGATCAAGGTCGCATTCTTGGCTTCGATGATGCCGCTCGCCAGCTCGCACAACAGCGTGGGCTGCGTCCAACCCGAGCGGGCCATCAGCTCGTCGCTCCTTGCCTGGTGGACCCGCATTCAGTGCTGGAACAAGCCACCGGAGGCCGCGAAGAAACCCTGAACTCGCTGCGCCGCAGCGCGGCGGCCGGGGGCTATGGACAGATTGCCCTGCTGCCCCGGAGCAACACCTGGCGGGATCGTCCGGAACGTCTCCAGGGCTTCGCCAACACAACCGATGGGGTCCGGATTCATCTCTGGGGCAGCTTCAGCCTGGATGGAGCCGGAACGGATCTTGCCCCCCATGCGGATCTTTTGGAGGCAGGGGCCATTGGTCTGGCCGACGATGATGCGGTGATTGCAGTCCCTCTGCTGGAACAGGGTCTGCTGCTGGGAGAAATGAGCGGAGCTCCGATCCTGATCGCAGCGAGGGATCCCGCCCTGCAGGGCGAAGGCCTGGTGCGTGAAGGTGTGGAAACGCTGCGTGCAGGCTGGAGTCCTGATCCCATCAGCAGTGAAGTGCTGCCGCTGAGCGCCCTGCTCGCACTGCAAGACCAACACCCCCAGCGGCAACTGCGGTTGATGAATCTTTCGACGGCCGCAGCCGTACAGCACCTGCAACGCTTGGACCGGGCACCCCGTTCAACGGTGTCGTGGTGGCATCTGCTTCGTGATCGTTCCGAACTGAGCAGCACAGATCCCGGCTGGCGGGTGCGGCCATCGCTCGGGGGGCCGGACGATCGCTCGTCCCTTCGGGAAGCGCTGCGCTCGGGGCTCATCACAGCAGTGGCGGTGCATGCCGTCCCCCTGGATGCAGAAGATCTGTTGTTGCCGACCGACCAACGACCGCCTGGCTTGAGCGGCCATCACCTGGTTCTCGCGGCCCTTTGGAATGCTTTGGTCCGGAAGGAGGGTTGGAGCATCGAAGAACTTTGGCAAGCCCTGAGTTTTGGTGGATCGCTTCTGCTGGATCAACCCTCCGAGCAACTCGGCCTGGAGAGCTATCGCTGGTTGCTGTTTGACCCAGACGAAACCTGGACGGTGAGCACCAACGACCCCTCGGCTCCGATGGCACGCAATCTCCCCTTACTGGGGGAGACCATGCGCGGGCGGGTGATCGCCACAGGGTTGGAACAGCAGATGCTGTTCAGTCCGTAAGGGTTCCAAGCCGATTGGGCGGCCAGAAGCGCCAAACAGCCCGACCAATGATCTGATCTGTTGGCAGAAACCCCCAAACTCGACCGTCCTGACTGTTTCCTCGGTTGTCCCCAAGAACAAGCACATGTCCCGGGGGGACCGTGTCTGTGATCGTTCCGCAGTCGCTCCAGTTCCTGAGATCCAGTTTGCAA
The DNA here is from genome assembly GCF_042954325.1 of Parasynechococcus sp. Lineage (GTDB taxonomy): Bacteria > Cyanobacteriota > Cyanobacteriia > PCC-6307 > Cyanobiaceae > Parasynechococcus. The sequence goes on from NZ_JBGKDS010000012.1 coordinate 41,462, forward strand.
TATTTGGTGACATACGGTTCGTCCAGCGCCTCACCGTTGACACGCGCTTTGCCTTGTGGGTCCACTTGGACGCGATCACCCTCAACGGCAATCACCCGTTTGATGTAGGCATCACAGGCGGGATGTCCGACTCCTGGAAACCATCCCACAAGCGGGATGTTCGCGATCGCGCATTGCAGGGGGCGCGGTGGTGGCGACAACGCAAGGAGAGCCGGAACAAAGGCGGCTGGGGAATGGAAGACAACGATTTCTCCCCGCCGAGGCTTGCGTTGGCGAAACGTGAGCTTCTCCACGAGCAAACGATCATGTACCTGTAATCCAGGCAACATCGACCCGGATGGGATGTAGCGCGCCTCAACGATGTAATGGCGAATGCCCAGATAAAGGGCAAAGGTGAAAAGGATCGGACCCCAGAAATCCCAAAAGGGATGAATGCGACGACTCTCCTGCCTGGATTGATCGTCCTGCTGCTCGGCTGCCAAAGGGTCGCAATCGCCAACGAATGATCCACGATAGGAGCAGTGATCCGGGATGCCTCCTGTCCCCCCGGGCCGCTGGCTGATGATCCGACCCCGCTGGCAAGGTTTGACCCGGGACAAACGCACACGCAGCTGGCTGCTCTGGGACCGAGCCATCGCGATCCTGGCCGTCATCAATCTGGGCTGGGTGGTCTTCGACGTCAGTTACCTGCCGCTTCGCAGTTTCTGGTTGCAGCGCAACCTCTACCCAGTGCCCTCGCTACCGCTGGTGGTGCCATTGCCCTGGCTGCCGGACATCACCCCCTGGTACGACCCGATCAAAGGCATTGAGACCCACCGCGACACCGAGAACTACCTGACGCAATTCCAGCGCTTGGATCAATTGATTCAGTCGCATGGACTCCGGGCTGCCCTCGTCGATCAGCAGCTTGCTGAGCAGAGACGACTGACGGAAACCATGATCACCACAAACCCCTTTGTGGGATCAAACAACGCCGGTGCGTTGGAAACAATCAAAACCCGGCTGAGGGAGCGCTCGGGGATCGACAGCTCATTCCTGGCGGTTGAGCATCTCCTGAGCACCGAACACCTCCTCACCACGGAATGGAACCGGGAGCGTCGCTTTTGGATTGATCAAATTCTTCCACTCGTGGAGATCAACACCTGGCGGAGCTTTGACGACAGCGGACGGCCCACGGATCTCAGCTGGAAAATCGACGCCCCCTTTCAGCTGTTGTTCCTCCTGGACATCCTGCTGAGAAGCTGGCGGGTGAAACGGCGCTACCCCAGCATTCGCTGGCGTGATGCCCTCTTACGGCGCTGGATTGATCTCCCCCTGCTGCTTCCGTTCGGACGGTTGCTCCGCGTGGTTCCGGTCACGGAGCGTCTGACCTCAACCCGCTTGATCCAACTGGAACCCCTCAGGGCTGCCATCAGTCGCGGCGTTGTCGCACTCCTGGCGCTTGAACTCTTCGAAGTGATCACCATCCGGGTGGTGGATGCCTTGCAGGAATGGATCCAATCCCCACGGCTGCCCCAACGCATCCGAGGGTTCTGTTCGTACCAGAGCAGTGAGCAAAACGAGCAACGCGAGCTGGTGGAACTGATCCAGCTCTGGCTCCCTGTCCTGATGACCAGGATCGGGCCCAGCATGCGGCCGCAGCTGATCGCCCTGCTGAGCCACCTGCTTCAGCAGAGCATGAATCGATCGGTCATCCCGCAACCCCTGCGTGGAGTACCAGCGCTTCAGAAAGCGGAAACTGAACTGAGCAGGCAGTTGGCTGGAGGCGTCGTCGATTCATTGCTGGATGTCTCCAAGGAAGCCGGCGAACGGATCGGACAGCGCGATGCCATTCTCGAAGACCTGGGAATCGAAGCCCTCGACCGATTCTGGGAGCAGTTGGCCCATAGCCTCGAACAGGGTCCCGTGCTCGAACAAAGTCAGCTGCTGTTGTCGTCGTTGCTGGAAGACCTCAAGCGGTCGAGCTTCCGACAACTCCGCGATCAACGCGATGTGGACGCGTTAATCGCGGAACTGGATGGCTTGAATTTCAATCAGTCAGAGCGTCAGCCCAGACCTCAGGCTTGAAGCCAACCAGAAAGGAACCGTCCGGAAGAGCGACAAAAGGACGTTTAATCAACTTGCCATCAGCCGCCAAGGCGTTGATGGCCTCTTGATCCGACATCTGCTTGACCGCCGCAGCGCCCAGGGCGCGATAGCTCTGCCCACTGGTATTGAACAGGGGCTGGCGGGAGCCAAAATGTGCCGCAGCGGCACTGAGCAGATCACTGGTCGGTGGATCAACCGTGATATCGACAACCGAATGGGCAATGTTCTGATCCTTCAGCCAGGACAGCGCCTTGCGACAGGTGCTGCACCGGCTGTAGCTGTAGATCCGAATGGAATCGCTCAACGATCAACGACCGAACAGGGCTTTCACCGCACCCACAAGGCTGTTGGATCCCTTACCAGCGCCATCGGAGGGCTTGGTGCGGACGGTCACATCACCATTGACGGTGGTCCGGCAGCTCAGGCGGTAGTTCGACGGACGATCAGCGAGGTAAACCTCTTCGACGTCGCTGCGTGGTGACAGGTTCGCCTCGCCTTCAACAACCTCCATGACACAGGTGCCGCACTGGCCAACACCGCCACAGTTGTTGAGGTTGTTCAGACCGTTATAGGGATTGACACCCGCATCGAGGGCAGCCCTGCGGAGATTTGCACCCTCGATGCAACCCACCTGTTGGCCTTCCTGTTCGAATCGGATGGTGGGCACGGTTCAGTCACGATTTCTGGTGCGCACCAACTTACAAGCAACTGCGATCAGATCGACAGCTGTTCTCACCCTTCTGCATCATCGGCCGCGGCTGCATCGATGCAACGGTTCAGCAACGGACCAACCGCATCCAAATCTCTCCACCCAGCGATGGTGATCCGTCGGCCCTCAAGGCTGCGGCTGGTGCGGAAAAACTCCGCCACATCCTCAAGCTGGCTCGGAGCAATTTGACGAATGCTGTCGATGGCGTCCTGTCGGGGGTCGGCGGCAGGAACGCAAAGAAGCTTCCCGTCGTAAACACCGTTGTCCTCGAGATCGAGCAGACCGATTGGCCTGGCCTTGATCAAACAGCCCGCAAAGGTGGGCTCCGCCATGATCACCAGGGCATCCAGAGGGGACCCATCTGCGGCAAGGGTGTTGGGGACAAATCCGTAATCGAAGGGATAACGAACGGAGGCATGCAGCACCCGATCGAGCACCATCACCTTGGTTTGCGGGCAGTATTTGTATTTGTTTCGGCTCCCCGCAGGAATCTCAACCAGCAGGTTGAGCAACCCGGGTGACGGAGATGGGGGCAGTCGGTGAAGATCCATCGTGCTCCAAGGCCGCAGGGGTCATACCGGGGGAATCGCCTGAGCGATCATTCACCACAGCGAGCAGAGGCAAGCTCAAGGTGAGCGTGGCGAGAAGGAATCCAGCCAATGCAGTGGACGCCAGACCTGGACTAAGAGGGTCCTCAGAGTCCTGAGAAGACGCCGACTCGTCCTGACGGTGTGAACCTGGTTCTGAAGCCATGTAATCGGTCGTGCGGGCGAGCCGCATGACCATTCATCCCATTGAGTATTGACTGCATTCTGTCACCGACGAGGACACTATGCAGCGGGTCTGTCCTGACGGTCCCGGCGGGCTGTGAGGTCGGCGGGGGGCTGCTCCATCCCTTCCAGATGGGAGCGGATCACACGCAGCTCATCCAGGATCGCTCCGAGCATCTGCTGGGTTGCGGTGGACGGTGAATTGAGGACCTCAACGGTCACCTCCTTGATCCGCAGGACATCCTTCGCGAAGCGGGCGACCTCGTTGGGATGGAACAGAAGTGCATCTTTCTGATCACTTCGATATTCAGGATTCAGCTTCCTTGGATTAAAAGGAGGATTGAGATTTCTGGGATCAGTATTTGTATAACGGTATACAGATGCTCTCGATCGGTTCAACGATTTCTGAACTTCGTCGATACCAACAAGCGCTTCGGCTGTTGCAGCATCCACAGCAATTTCAGTCGATTGATGAACCTGGGAGACCACGGAATCGATCGACCGAGGAATCATGAGACGTGCTTACGACAGTCTGGACTGAGCGGACGGTAGCAGTCGAGACTCAGGTCGCACAGAGGTTTCCCACAGTTCAGGACACTTCCACGATCGGCATGCGAATCAGTGAGTGATAGTTTCTCAAACTCTTGAAATGCCATAGCCATGCGCGTCTCCCGCCTGATGCTGGTGACGCTTCGCGAAAGCCCAGCCGATGCCGAAATCGCATCGCATCAGCTGCTTCTGCGCGGCGGGTTTATTCGACGAATCGGTTCAGGTGTCTACGCCTACCTTCCAATGATGTGGAGGGTTCTCCAGCGCATCAGCACGATCGTGCGCGAGGAGATGGACCGTTCAGGCGCCCTGGAAACACTGTTGCCGCAGTTACACCCATCTGAGCTCTGGGAACGCAGCGGCCGATGGCAGGGATACACGGCCGGGGAAGGGATCATGTTCCACCTGGAAGATCGCCAGGGACGCCAACTCGGGCTCGGCCCGACCCATGAGGAGGTGATCACAAGCCTGGCGGGAGACCTTCTGCGCTCCTATCGGCAATTGCCGGTCAACCTCTACCAAATTCAAACCAAATTTCGGGATGAAATCAGACCCCGCTTCGGTCTGATGCGTGGTCGTGAATTCATCATGAAGGACGCATACTCCTTCCACGCCACTGAGGCTGATCTGCGAGACACCTACGCGGTGATGGATCAGACCTATCGGCGCATCTTCGAGCGCTGTGGCTTGGAGGCTGTTCCCGTCGATGCCGACAGCGGCGCGATCGGCGGTGCCGCATCACAGGAATTCATGGTCACGGCAGACGCCGGCGAGGACCTGATTCTGATCAGCGACGACGGCAACTACTCCGCCAACCAGGAGAAAGCCGTCTCACGGCCAACCGATGCCGTTCCCCTGGAGGCCGGTTCAACCCAAGACATCTCGACACCGGGGCAAACCAGCATTCAGGCCCTCTGCGAAGCCCAGGGCTGGCACCCCTCTCAGATCGCGAAAGTCCTGCTGCTTCTCACCGTTCTGGATGACGGCAGCGAGCAACCAGTGCTGGTGACCCTGCGTGGCGACCAGGAGCTCAACGCGGTGAAGTTGACCAATGCTGTGACCCACGCCCAAGGCCAAGGCGTCCTGGACTGCCGCCCGATCACAACGGATGACATCCAACGGCAGGGACTCGACCCAGTGCCCTTTGGTTTCCTTGGTCCCGATTTTGGGGATCAGCACCTCTCCGGAGCCAGCAGCTGGTCGAAGACGTTCCTCCGCTTCACGGATCCAACCGCCGCTGATCTGACTCAGTTCATCTGTGGTGGCAATCAGTCCGACCTCCATCGGGGCCCCTGCAGCTGGGACGCCATCGGAGCCGATGGGGCAGTGGTGGACCTGCGCAATGCACAACCGGGGGACCGCTGCGTCCACAACCCATCGGCTCAGCTCGAAGCCAGACGAGGGATCGAAGTCGGCCACATCTTCCAGCTGGGTCGCAAGTATTCCCAGGCGATGGAAAGCCGGTTCACCAACGAGGCAGGGCGGGAAGAACCGTTCTGGATGGGCTGTTACGGCATCGGCATCTCCCGCCTGGCTCAGGCAGCGGTTGAGCAACACCACGACGACGCCGGCATCTCCTGGCCCGCCGCGATCGCACCCTTCGAAGCGGTCGTGGTGATCGCCAACATTCAGGACGAGGTTCAAAACGACCTTGGCGAAGCGCTCTATCAATCTCTGCTGAACGCCGGGATTGATGCCCTTCTCGATGACCGCAAGGAACGCGCTGGCGTCAAATTCAAAGATGCCGATCTCATCGGCATCCCCTGGCGCATCGTTGTGGGACGTGATGCTGCAACAGGCCAGGTGGAACTGGTTCGTCGCAGGGATCGCTCGATGCAGACCCTCGATCACAGCGATGCCCTCAAGCAGCTGCTGCAGGCATTGCGGCCGGAATGAGGACTGTGGGGGGATCAACAACCTGAGCCCCCACCTGTCCTCCTACAGTCCCCGCCAGTCTCTTCGGTGTCATGCCATCAGCCCTGGCTCGTCTGTTCCGCTCACTGTCCAGGGCGGCCCTGGCTCTCGGCCTGGGCCTCTGCTTGATGCTGACCGCTTGCAGTGGCGATGCTGAGGCCCGACTCAGCGGCGACTATGTCGATGACACCGTTTCGGTGTCCCGAAGCCTGCTGACCTTGATTGATCAACCCCAGGACGCTGAAGGTCACGCTGAAGCGGAGCTGGAAGCACGCGCGTTGATCAACGACTACATGTCGCGCTACAGGCCCCAGCCCCGCGTGAATGGCCTGAGCTCCTTCACGACGATGCAGACCGCGGTGAACTCATTGGCCGGTCACTACGCCTCCTATGCCAATCGTCCGCTCCCTGAGGCGCTCCATGACCGTCTCGCCAAGGAACTGGCCAAAGCGGAACGCACTGCCGTGCGCGGCAACTGAGCTCAAACCTTTGACGAAGGGACACTGGGTCTGAGAGACTCGCGAATTGTGCAGATTCGCGGCTTCGGGCCGCAGTGTCCTTGGCCAACGTTGTCGTCATCGGAGCGCAGTGGGGTGACGAAGGGAAAGGCAAGATCACCGATCTCCTCAGCCGTTCCGCGGATGTGGTGGTTCGTTATCAGGGCGGTGTCAACGCCGGACACACGATCGTCGTTGACGATCGTGTGCTCAAGTTGCACCTGATTCCATCCGGGATCCTTTATCCCGACACCGTCTGTCTGATCGGATCAGGCACGGTCGTTGACCCCAAGGTCATGCTCACTGAGCTGGACATGCTCATTGAGAACGACATTGATATCTCAGGGCTGAAGCTTGCCTCCAGCGCCCACGTGACGATGCCCTACCACCGCCTGCTCGACCAGGCGATGGAGCGTCAACGCGGGGAACGACGCATTGGAACGACCGGCCGAGGGATCGGCCCGACCTACGCCGACAAATCGCAGCGCAGTGGAATCCGCGTCATCGATCTGTTGGATGAAGAGCGTCTGCGTGATCGCCTTGATGGCCCCCTAAAGGAGAAAAACGAACTTCTCCAGACCATTTACGGCGTCGAGCCCCTGGACGCGGAAGCTGTCATCCAGGAATACCTCGCCTACGGACGCCGACTCGCGCCGCACGTCGTCGACTGCACGCGCACCATCCACGGGGCAGCCAAAGCCAAGCAGAACATCCTGTTTGAAGGCGCCCAGGGCACCCTGCTCGATCTGGATCACGGCACCTACCCCTATGTGACCTCGTCCAACCCTGTCTCCGGCGGAGCGTGCATCGGTGCCGGCGTTGGACCCACCCTGATCGACCGTGTGATCGGTGTGGCCAAGGCCTACACAACCCGCGTTGGAGAAGGACCATTCCCCACTGAGTTGAGCGGACGCCTCAACGATCAACTCACCGAACGCGGTGGTGAATTCGGAACCACGACCGGCCGCCAGCGCCGCTGTGGATGGTTTGACGGCGTCATCGGCCGCTATGCCGTTCAAGTCAACGGTTTGGATTGCCTGGCCGTGACCAAGCTGGATGTTCTCGATGAACTCGATGAGATCCAGGTCTGCGTGGCCTACGAACTGGATGGCGAACGCATTGACTACTTCCCCAGCAGTTCGGACGATTTCGCCCGGTGCAAGCCCATTTTTGAAACGCTCCCTGGCTGGCAGTGCTCAACCGCAGACTGCCGACGCCTCGAAGACCTGCCGAAGACGGCCATGGCCTATCTGCGTTTTCTGGCTGATTTGATGGAAGTCCCCATCGCGATTGTGTCGCTGGGAGCCAACCGCGACCAAACGATCGTGGTGGAAGATCCGATTCACGGGCCGAAGCGCGCCCTGCTGAGCGCCTGACCCTCCAGCATGCAGACTGCGGGCTCCTTCGATGAGCCCGCCCCCATGGCATCCACCGATCGCTTTAACGGCGACTTCAATCTTGATGTTGTCGGCATCGGCAATGCCATCGTCGACGTTCTGGTTCAGACCGACGACAACTTTCTGACGGCCCAAAACCTTGAAAAAGGTGGCATGGCTCTGATCGACGAAGCCCGTGCCGAGAGCCTGTACCAAGCCAGTGGCCCAGGCCAGGAAACCTCAGGGGGCTCGGCGGCCAACACACTGGTTGGCATCGCCGAACTGGGCGGACGTGCCGGCTTCATCGGACGGGTGCGCAACGACCAGCTGGGCCGCATCTTCAGCCATGACATCCAGGCCGTCGGCGCGCGCTTTGAGACCCCTGCTGCCACACAAGGGGCCAGCACCGCCCGTTGCCTGATCTACGTGACGCCGGATGCAGAGCGCACGATGTGCACCTTCCTCGGCGCTTCAACACAACTGGAACCGGAGGACCTCGATCTCTCCATGGTGCGTGACACCAAGGTGCTCTACCTCGAGGGGTATCTGTGGGACAGTCCCGCTGCAAAGCGGGCCTTCATTGCCGCAGCGGAAGCCTGCAAAGCATCCGGAGGCCAAGTGGCTTTGTCACTCTCCGATGGTTTCTGCGTTGACCGCCACCGCGACAGCTTCCTCGACCTGGTCAATGGCCATGTGGACGTGCTGTTTGCCAATGAGGTGGAGATCAAAGCCCTCTACCAAACCGAGGACTTCGAAACCGCCCTGGCTCAAGTCACGGGCTGCTGCTCCGTCACCGCCATCACCCGCGGGGCTGAGGGCTCGGTGGTGCTCAGTGGCGATCAGCGCTGGACGATTGGGATTGAGAGCCTGGGAGCACTGGTGGACACGACAGGTGCCGGTGATCTGTATGCCGGTGGCTTCCTCCATGCCTACACCCAGGGCGAGTCGCTGCAGCGCTGCGGCGAACTGGGCGCGCTGTGTGCAGGTCAGATCGTGACCCAGCTGGGGGCTCGCTCCCAGGTTCCCTTGAGCGACCTGGCCGCCCAACGCGTCAATTGAGCTGTCCGGTCGCCCAGATCCCATAGGCACTTGAGGCCTGCACCGGCCAGGAGAGCCACTCCGGCAGGTCATAGGGATGCTGCGCCAGCACGGCCTCGCGCAAGGCCTCAAGCCTCTGGGGGCAGGTTTTGAACAGCAGCTGAACTTCCTGTTCGTGCTGCTGCTCTCCCTCCCAGACGTAATGGGAGTGGATGGTCTGCGTGCTGATGCAGGCGGCCAATCGATGCTGCAGCACAGACGCCGCCAGAGCTTCCGCCTGTGCCGCGTCAGCCACCGTCGTCACAGCCAGCATCAGCACCTTGGAGTCCGTCATCGTTCACGCGGCTGATTAGGTCCTCCAGATCTCGCACAACCTCCACCCCGACCGGAGCCTCTGGACGTCGCAAGAACCAGAGCTGAATGCCCCGTTCCGCAGCGAGATTCCGCCACAACCCTTCAATGAGTCCACCGGACTCCCGGCAGATCACGTCCGTGATCCGCCAGCGGCGACAGAGTGCAGCCTCAATCGCCCCCGGGGCCAGATCGGCCCGCGGATGCACCACCGCAAGATGGTCAGCGGCAAGGCCCACGGCCAGCGCCTGACGGACGCCATCGCAGGACGGCATCACCCGGGCGAACAGGGTGGCCCCAGCGGCCGCACCGGCCCGCGCCGTCTCCGCCAGATGGCGTGACCCCAACGCCACAAACAAATGGTGGCCACCCAGGCACTGATCAGCCAATGCGCTCGGTCGCTCCAGCCAGCGGACGGAGGCGGGAACATCGGCCGACGCCGATCCAGTCCGGGACAGAACATCCGTCCGTCGCTCGAAACGGAGCAACCGCTGCCCCTCACGGCCGCATACACGATGCAAAGCCGCACTGATCTGAAGGGCAAACGGATGGGTCGCATCAACAACCCAAGAAGGGCGGCGAGCCAGAACCTGCTCAATCGAAGCATCACCGTCGAGCGGACCTTGATGCAACGCCGCGACCGCCAGGTCGGCGTAAGCCCTCGCAGCGGACGCCGTGACAACGCTGACCTCCACCGTCCAGCCCGAACGAATCAACGCTGCAGCGATGGCCACCCCTTCAGCGGTTCCGGCCAGCAGCCAGATCCAGCCCTGGTCCCGCCGGCCGTGGTCATTCCCGCCGTGGTGCATCAGGATGGCGCGGAGGAACGATCGGCGGCATGAATCACTGCGTGTTGGAAGTGGAGGTCATGGAAGCCCCCACCCTTCGTTACACCCAGGACAACCAAACGCCAATCGCGGAAATGGCCGTGCGTTTCGATGGCCTGCGCGCGGATGATCCGCCAGGCGAGTTGAAAGTGGTCGGCTGGGGCAACCTTGCCCAGGACCTGCAAAACAGAGTGCAGGTTGGCCAGAAGCTCATGATCGAAGGCCGGTTGCGCATGAACACCGTCCCGCGCCAGGACGGAATGAAGGAAAAGCGTGCTGAATTCACCCTGTCGCGGATGCATCCGATCAGTGGCGGGACGGGTGGCCCAACAGGCATGGCTCAGAGCACCGCTGCGCCTCAACGCAGGGAGGCCAGCCCGGCAACGCCGCGCCCCCAGAAAACCGAGCCCGAGCCCGCGAGCTGGAATGCAGCGCCCCTGGTCCCCGATACCGACGAGATCCCCTTTTGAGCTCACCGCAGTTTGGTCTCCTCATCCAGGTCGGAGACTCGGGTGAGCAACTGCCCCAACTCCCGTTCCAGGGCAGCGAGATCAAACCGCAGCTCGGACCATCGGCCACCATCGATCTCCTGTAGGAGCCAGGCACGGTCGGCATCCAATTGCCGAATCAGTTCCTGAAGATCTTGAGCAGAACGTGCGGTCACAAGAGCTTCAACAGGTCGACATCCATCCTGATGGCCGGGACGCCAAAATGGCTGCCATGAAGGATCTGTTCTCCCCTGGAAGTTTGGTCACCGTTGCCGGCGGTGTTCTGACCGTGATCGGTGCCACGGCATACACCACCGGCAACGCCAATCTCAGCCTGCCCACCATTTTTTATGGCATTCCCATTCTTTTGGGTGGTCTCGCGCTGAAATCATCCGAACTGCCACCGGCGGCTCGGATCACCCCGCCCTCAGCCCTCAAAGACCTGCGCGATCAGGCCCCGGACGAACTCGCCAAGGTGGTGGGAGATGTCACCCGCTGGCGCTACGGGCAAAAAGCTCATCTCGAGTCATCCCTCGAGGCGCTCAAACTCTGGGATGACGACACCCCACCGCAACTCGAAGAGATCGAAGAACTGAATGCTGACGGCGGTTATGGCCTGCGGATGCGATTCAGCCTCGGTGCCATCCCTCTCCAGCGCTGGCAGGAGAAACAGGACAGGCTCGGTCGTTTCTTCGCCAAGGGATTGCGCGCTGAACTGACAGATCTGGGCGACGGGCGCATCGATCTGCAACTCCTTCCATCCGCTGAGGGTTGATCGGATGGCTAGTGATGACGCCCTGAGGGTTTCGGTCCTGAGCGAAGCCCTGCCGTACATCCAGCGTTTCGCCGGACGGCGGATCGTGATCAAGTACGGCGGTGCGGCGATGGCCCATGCCGAACTTCGCGAGGCCGTGTTTCGCGACTTAGCCCTGTTGGCCTGCGTTGGTGTCCAACCGGTGGTGGTGCATGGCGGTGGGCCTGAAATCAACACCTGGTTGAAGCGTCTTCAGATCCCGGCTGAATTCAAGGATGGATTGCGTGTCACCGATGCCGACACCATGGATGTCGTTGAGATGGTGCTGGTCGGCCGCGTCAACAAGCAGATTGTCAACGGCCTCAATCAGCTCGGTGCCAGGGCCGTAGGCCTCAGCGGAAGTGACGGCTCACTGGTCGAAGCGCGACCCTGGGGAGATGGCAGCCATGGCCTGGTTGGCGATGTGGCCCGGGTCAATCCGGATGTGCTTGAACCTCTGCTTGAGCGCGGTTACGTGCCCGTGATCTCGAGTGTGGCCGCCAGCGTTGAGGGGCGAGCCCACAACATCAATGCCGACACCGTTGCAGGTGAACTGGCCGCGGCCCTCGAAGCCGAAAAACTCATCCTGCTGACGGACACCCCTGGGATCCTGCGCGACCGCGACGACCCCGACACTCTGATCCGAAAAATTCGCCTCTCCGAGGCGCGCCAATTGATCGACGACGGCATCGTGGCCGGAGGCATGACACCCAAAACCGAGTGCTGCATCCGGGCATTGGCCCAAGGTGTTGCGGCAGCACACATCGTGGATGGACGCGTCCCCCATGCGCTCTTGCTCGAGGTCTTTACGGACGCCGGCATCGGAACCATGGTGGTGGGACGCGGCTGATCCGTGGCTGAGCAACGGGTTCCTCCTGACCTGAGCGAGGCAGAAGCAGCACTCGAACGTGGTGACTACGGACAAAGCCTGGCCATGTTGCATCCGCTGGCCAACGCCCATCCCTTACCGGATCCGGTGGGCGCGCAAATCCGCCTGATGATGATCACGGCCTGGATGGGTCAGGGGGATGAGACCAGCGCGATTGCCACCTGCCGGCTGCTGAGCCGATGCCAGCAACCGGACATTCGTGCTCAAGCCAAACAACTGCTGACCATTCTCGAATCCCCGAGCCTGGAACGGCCGGATCGCTGGTCCATGCGACTCCCGGAGCTGAATGTATCGGCAACGGGGAGTGGCTTGCCCGCAGGGGCATCCCGCCGGCGACGCTCGCGGCGACCACCGCCACCACCACCGCCACCAACGGGGCCAACGCGTGGCCCTGCACTCGGGTTCGCCCTGATCGTGACTGTCGTTTTAGTCGGTCTCACCATGCTGCTGAGCGGCTGTGTGCGCATCGATGGAGATCTACAGGTCCCCGGCCCTGATCGGGTCATGCTGCGCTGGCAGGTGCGCAGTGATTCCGGTCGCCTGTTGCCCTGGCAAAGACGCCTGGAACCGATGTTGGCGTCGACAACGCCAGCGATCCCTTTGGAGCAGCGGTCCACCGGAGCGCAAATCATCGGCGGGGAGTCCCTTCCGGCCAAGACTGTGGCCCACCAACTCCAGGACCTCGTGGAGGCGGCGGCCAACGCTGCCGGTGTTCCCATCCCTGAGGTGGAGCTGCAGCTGGACGAACGCAATTGGCTGGTCGGCGTCAGGCAGACCCTGACTCTTCACTTTGACCTCTCGGAGGTGCCCGAGATTCCTGGTCTTCACATCGACCTCCAATTGCCCGATGCTGCGCGGGTCGTCATGGCGGAGCCCAGTCCTTCCCCGTCCAAGCGGGGCTCCGGACGCTGGCGGTTACAACCCGGCCAAGATCATCGGATGCAGCTCCGGAGCTGGCGCTGGAGCCCGCTCGGACTCGGCAGTGTGACCATTCCGGTCCTGCTCGGATTCAGCCTGATCCTGCAGAGTGTTCGCCGTCAGCTGGGCTTCGGATTTCCAGAGCTGCCGTCCTGATCAGAGTTCTAGGGGATCGGGATCCACCGCCAACGCCACTCCGGACGGCAGGCTGTTCCAAAGCTCCTGCCCCGGCGGCAACGGCAACGAGCTCCCGACAGGTCCATGCAGAAGCAACTGCCAGCGGCTCCGTCCGGCGACCCGAGCAACGGGAGCCGGGGCCGGACCAATCAGCCACCAGTTCTGGGCTTCACACAGGGGTCGAACCTGCTCAGCCACCAGCGTTGCAGCGGTTGCTGTCTGCGTTGCGGATTCACCGGAGAGACGCAGCAGGCATGCACGACTGAAGGGGACCAGGGCGGCATCGCGACGCAACTGGACTTCCTCCTCCAGGAAACATTCATATCGACCATCGACCAGATGCCGAATCACCGGATGATCCGGGCTGTAGGTCTGCACCAGCACCTGGCCAGGCCGCTCACCACGGCCGGCCCGGCCCGCCAACTGGAGCAACAACTGCAAGGCCTGCTCCGACGCCCGAAGATCGGGACGATGGAGCAGGCCATCCGCGGCCAGCACCGCAGCCAGCGTGACTTGAGGAAGATCCATCCCCTTGGCGAGCATCTGCGTCCCGATCAGCACATCGGCCTCGCCGGCGGCAAAACGATCCAACAGCCTCCGGTGGCCATCACGCCCCCCGGTTGAGTCACGGTCAAACCGCAAGAGACGCAACCCCTCCAACTCCTGTGCCAGCAGATCAAGAACTCTCTGGGTTCCTGCGCCAAAGGGCTTGAACGCGGTTGATCCGCAATGGGAACAACGGGAGGCAATCTCCTCGCGATGGTCGCACCAATGACATCGCAACCACTGACGATCATTCCGGCCGCGATGCACGGTCAAGGCGACATCGCAATGGGGACACATCACAACCTCACCGCAACTTCGGCAGCTGAGGAAGGGGCTGTAGCCCCGCCGTGGCACCAGAACAACAGCTTGTTCACCGGCCTCTGGCAAGGCCGCCAGCCGGTCCATCAACGGCCGACTGATCAGACGGCGGTGACCATCCTCGAGTTCAAGTCGCATATCGACCACATGAACCGGAGGAAGGGGCTGCTGGGAAATCCGCTGGCGCAACCGGGACAAATGAAGACTCCCAGCGGGTGCAAGCTGAACCCAACTGTCCAGGGAAGGGGTGGCACTGCCAAGAACAACCCGTCCTCCCAACCGCTGCATCCGATCCATGGCCAGATCACGGGCGTGATAACAAGGCATCGGTGCATCCTGTTTGTAGGACGCATCGTGTTCTTCATCGAGAACGATCAAGCCGATCGGATCGAGGGGAAGAAAGACCGCTGACCGGGTGCCAACCGCAAGCAACGGTTGCTCGGGCTGCAGACAGCGCCGCCAGGTCCGCAGCCGCTCGCGATCACTGCAACCACTGTGATATTCCAGAACTCGGGCACCAAACCGACGTCGACAGCGATCAACCAGTTGGGGAATCAACCCGATCTCAGGGGTGAGCAAGAGAACGTGCCGGCCAGCCTGAAGTTCCTGGGCGGCGAGCTGCAGGTAGATCTCTGTTTTTCCGGATCCGGTGATCCCCCAAAGCAACAGGCCCTGCCCTGGAGACACAGCGTTGTAATCAGCAATCGCCTGGGCTTGCTCCGCGGTTAATTGACGGGGATCTTCCTGGGCTGCGGAAGCATCGTCGGACGCCAAGGCCGCTGAACGACGCTGACGCTGCACCAATCCATTCCGCTCAAGCACCCGTAAGGGAGCGGCACTAAAGCCCGCCGACTGCAGGCCCCGGAGCCAGTCCCCACCACCACGGGACTCCAAATAATCGAGCAACTGCTGCTGACGCTTGGTCAGCGGCGGTGAAGCCATCGCGCCAGAGCGCTGAAGCGCAACCCACCACAAGGTGCGTTCATTGAGGGAACGTGCCTGGCCAAGCCAGCCTGAGGGCAGTGCCGCTTTCAGCATCCGAAACGCACTGAGATGGCAGCGGACAGCAACGGATTCAATCCACTCACGCCAGTCCGTGGCGACGGCCTCGCGTTGGACCGTGTCTTCAATCGCCAGACAACGTGCCAGGACCTCAGGCGCAACCGAGTTGACCGCTTGGGTCGCCACCACCAGGCCGTGGAGCTGTCGGCCGCGCAGGCGAACACGAACCAGATCCCCGGGCTGGGCGAGCTGATCCCCCCTCAGCCCATAGCTGAACACCTGACCTTCACGGCCAGCCTCCAACCACACATCTGCCAACCGAGTGAACGTTGTCAGAGTCTTGCGTTAAGCGAAAAACTTCTTTAACATGAGAATGTTGGGATTCATACCAACGCCCTGCGTACGTTCCAGAGGGAAGACACGTAGCTCGAAACAGATTTTGAATCTGTTCTTCGACCGGTCTGAGATCACCCCGGACGGCCCAGGTCATCGTCCAGCCGAACACTAGAGACGGCCCGACACAGAATCAGATCCTTGTTGATCAGCCCGCTGATGGCGACCTTGAGTCCCCCATCAGTCAATTGTCATAATGCTCGCTTGCCTTCTGGTCATTCGTCTGACCTGAGCTGAAAAGAGCACCCCTTTACTCGTCACCCCCTGCCTGGAACCACCATGAGTCCTGCCGCCAAGTCTGCTGCGAAATTGGACATTGTCCTGCTCGCCAACGCTGACGGACAGGTCCGCACGGTCACTCCCAAAACAGAGGACGAGCCCAAGAAGGCACCCGCCCGACGGCGCAGCCCACGGGCCACCAAGGCCAGCACCAAAGACTTGTCTGCAGCCGCGGATGAATTGCTAGCGGCAGCCGACCCGAAGAAAGCCAAAGCCAAAGCCAGTAAATCGACGGCCACCAAGGCCAGTGCCACGAAGGCGAAACCAAAAGCCACCAAAGCCAAAGCCAGCACCACCAAGGCGAAGGCAACGACAAAAGCCAAGGCCAGCCCTGCCAAAGCAGCTGACCCCAAACCCACGGCTGAAGAACAGGCCAAAGCAGCGGCTGCGGAGAAGGAGGCCAAGGCCAAAGCTCTCGCCAGCATCAAGATCGGCCCGAAAGGTGTTTACACCGAGGACTCAATCAGGGTCTACCTGCAGGAAATCGGCAGAATCCGCCTGCTCAGGCCAGATGAAGAAATCGAGCTGGCCCGGAAAATTGCCGACTTACTGCATCTCGAAGAGCTTGCTGCGCAGTTTGAAAGCGACAACGGCAGAGAGCCAGACAACAAGGAATGGGCAGCTCTTGTTGAGATGCCGCTGATTCGCTTCCGACGGCGCTTGATGCTTGGCCGTCGCGCCAAGGAAAAGATGGTGCAGTCGAACCTGCGTCTCGTTGTTTCGATTGCCAAGAAATACATGAATCGAGGCCTGAGCTTCCAGGACCTCATTCAGGAAGGCAGCCTCGGATTGATCCGCGCAGCGGAAAAATTTGACCATGAGAAGGGCTACAAGTTCTCCACCTACGCCACCTGGTGGATTCGTCAGGCCATCACCCGAGCGATTGCCGATCAAAGCAGAACCATTCGCCTGCCTGTCCACCTCTACGAGACGATTTCCAGAATTAAAAAGACCACCAAGGTCCTCAGCCAGGAATTCGGACGCAAGCCCACGGAGGAGGAGATTGCTGAATCGATGGAGATGACCATCGAAAAACTCCGCTTCATCGCGAAGAGTGCTCAGCTACCCATCTCACTGGAGACGCCGATTGGCAAAGAGGAAGATTCCAGACTTGGTGACTTCATCGAAGCCGACATTGAAAATCCAGAGCAAGATGTTGCCAAGAACCTCCTGCGTGAGGATCTTGAGGGTGTGCTCGCCACGCTCAGCCCCCGGGAACGCGATGTGCTGCGCCTGCGCTATGGCCTGGACGATGGGCGCATGAAAACCCTGGAAGAGATTGGTCAGATCTTTGATGTCACCCGCGAACGGATTCGCCAGATTGAAGCCAAAGCACTGCGCAAATTGCGTCACCCCAATCGCAATGGCGTCCTGAAGGAATACATCAAATAAAACCTCATCCAACGCATCAACCTTTCAAAACCTGGGTGAATCACCCAGGTTTTTTTGTGACCGAAGGCATTCGTGCAACAAAAAAAGATCCTCAATGGCGCAAAAGCATCTGTTGCACTGACCAAGCAAGACATCGCCAAACCTTGCGATGACATCCTCGATCAATGGGAAGGACAACGTCATTACATGTCAATTAAAAACTCGCTGGCTGGTCCCAGGCGTCTGGACGAACGACGACTGTGAACACAAGGACGGGCACTTTCGCCTGCACAACCATGACACCTGCCCATCAGCCTTTGTCGGCAGTTTTGTCAAAAGTTCCGCTCGACATGGTTCCAGATGAAGGTCGGTTTGCTGGCCAAGCTTGACGTGGCTACGTCCAAAATTGATGACTGCGCACAGACCCCGAGCCTGATCTTGGCGCCCCCGGCAACGACCGCACAGCCTCATGTCGGGCGGTCCCCAATCAGGCCGATGAAGCTGGCATCGCCTTGAAACAGTCAACGCTTGCCTGAGCATGTAAGCCACCATCGCCCCATGCACGCACCAACCTGTGTGCGACAAAGTGGGGATGGATGCATCTGGATGACACCATGCAAGATCCTCTGAGCAGCGAATTCAGAGCGATCGCCTTCGGCCAACAAATGGTGGCGTACTGGGAGCATCTTGAGCCCGGGAAGCCCGATGAAATAGCTGCCCGATATGAGCTCTCAGACGGCCTCCAGCTGGAACGCTGGGGGCTTGGCATCGCCTACGCCATGGTGAGCGAATGCCTTGGAGACCTCGAAGGGGCCCCTGTCCATTTCGAGGAGCTGGTCCGCGGTGCTCAAAGCGATACACGAACCTGGCGACAAATCCTTTACTTGGCGGACCGGCTGCATCACCATCATCATTACCACTAATGGTGACGTAAGTAGTTCTGCACCTTTCCATCAGGCGCGCAAACTCCTATAAATGGCATTGAGGGAATTGAGACGCCCTCCTCACACGGAAGAGATCCAACCCCTGGCGACCAGCCGGGGTTTTTTCTTCAGGCCGTTTGATCGGACGGATCCTGAAGGCTGTCCGTGAACTCCTGAAACGCTTTTTTCAGCCGCTCAACGGGGCTGTCATCCACTGGACATTCCTGAGATGTCTGCTCGGCATAGACCTGCATCAGGCGTGGATCCGGATCGAGCACCGATGCCAGCGCCGTCTTGAAGAGCACCACATTGCGATGGGAGGTCAAGCCTCCAAGGAAGGGTTGCAAGTCCCAGGTGGTGGCCATCCCTGCATCGTCAACGGCTTGAACCCGCACGGAACAAGGCCGAATCAATTGAAAAGCAGGATCCCCGTATCGGTCTGTCGTGTCGCGCAACCTCGCCATCACGAACTCGCCACTATTGAGCAGCAGCAAGCGAATGGCGCCTTCGGATGTCATCGGGAGAAACGCTTCGCCGTGGGGATCCGCCGTCGCGGAGGGGGCGACCTCTGCGGGCAGCGCACCCGTTTGACGGACTCCGTTCACAACAGGTCCTGGCATCGCCACTCCGCTGGAACGGAAATGTTACGCATCCTTCACAAAACTGCGGGACAAGCCGGCTCAGGGACAGATCGTCACATTCGCGATGAACCAGAGCGTGGCTGCGTAGTCTTGGCGGCTGATTCGCCCTTTGCATGGCCCTCACCGAACTGCGCATCGCCTCCCGACGCAGCCAGCTGGCCATGGTGCAAACCAACTGGGTAAAGGCTGAGCTCGAGAAAGCCCATCCCGGCCTGACGATCACCGTGGAAGCCATGGCGACGCAGGGGGACAAGATTCTCGATGTGGCGTTGGCGAAGATCGGCGATAAGGGGCTGTTCACCAAGGAGCTGGAAGCTCAAATGCTGGTGGGGCGGGCCGACATCGCTGTGCACTCGCTCAAAGATTTGCCGACCAACCTTCCGGAAGGCTTGATGCTCGGATGCATCACCGAGCGGGAAGACCCGGCTGACGCGTTGGTCGTCAACGAGAAAAACAAGTCCTACAAGTTGGAGACGCTCCCGGAAGGGTCGGTGGTTGGCACCAGTTCCCTGCGGCGCCTGGCACAGCTCCGCCATCACTACCCACATCTGATTTTCAAAGATGTGCGCGGCAACGTGATCACTCGGCTTGAAAAGCTCGACCGGGGTGACTACGACTGTTTGATTCTTGCTGCTGCTGGACTGGGACGCCTCGGGTTCAGCGATCGAATCCACCAGTTAATTCCTGGCGAGATTTCCCTCCATGCCGTCGGTCAAGGCGCCCTCGGCATCGAATGCGTTGAAGGCAAGCCTGAGGTGATGGAGCTGATCAAGGTGCTCGAGCACACTGTCACCTCGCAACGCTGCCTGGCGGAACGTGCGTTCCTGCGGGAACTCGAAGGGGGCTGCCAGGTGCCGATCGGAGTCAACACCCGCATCGACGGAGATCAGCTGGTTCTCACCGGAATGGTGGCCAGCCTGGATGGCAAGCGACTGATCCGAGAGCAGACCAGTGGTGCAGCCAAGGACGCCGAGTCCATCGGCATCGCTTTAGCCAACACCCTGAAAGATCAAGGTGCGGGTGAGATTCTCAAGGAGATCTTCGAGACCATGCGTCCTGAGGCCTGATCATCCTCTGATCTCAAGCGTTGTCCCCACGTCCACGGCCTCAAACAGCTGGCGGACGTGGGCATTCAGCATCCGAACACAACCCAGGCTGACGGCGGCACGGATCTGCACCCAATGGGGCCAAGGGGTGCCGTGGATGCCAAATTCACCACGGCCATTGCGGTGGAAGGCGAGGTAACGATCGCCAATCGGACTGGAGGGGCCGACGAGCTCTTTGCGCTGGCCTGACGTGTGGGACACGTAGACGGGATTGGCTGTTTTGGTGAGGATCTGGAACTCACCCAGGGGCGTCGGCGTGCTCGGGTCACCGATGGCCACAGGCCAAGGCCCCAGCATCTGACCTTGACGGAGCACACGAATCTGTCGGCGGCTGAGGTCCAGCACGATGCGCGAGGCCGATGGCTCCCGATAGGCAATGTCCTCGGCTTGAGCCGATGCCGGCCCAAGCCAAGCCAGCCCGGCGAGCACCACACCCGACACCAACCATCGAACCACCATGAGACCAGCGCGTCTCGCTAGTCGCAACGTATTCACAGCTCTCCGAAAAAGCCGCGTGAGGGCTGGAATTTCCGCCTGTCTTAAGAGTCTCTCCCCGTGAGGCCGGTGGTCGTGGTCTCCCCGCTGGCGGGCTCTGCATTCGCAGTACCCTGCCTAACCAAGGCGCCAGGCTCACCGTTCAGCACCATGCCCGCCGTCACCGCCCCTGCCCAGCAGCCGACAACGCTGACCGCCAAGCCCGCTCTCCTGTCCGGAGACGCACGCCTGACGATGCTGCAGGCCATTGACTTTCAATTCGCCGATGTGCAGAAGAGGCGACGGAGCCTGATTCGAGCCGCGTGGGCGCTGCGACGCCACGGAGTCATTTGCCTTCGCGCTGCGGCCTCCCAGGACACCGTTGATGCGATTCAAACGGAGATCAACGGCCTGCTGAGCGAGATCCAAAGCGGCGACCATGGGCGTCTTGAGACGCTCGCTTATCTGAACCTTCCAGAACAGCGCGTTCTGAAGGGCTACAACCACTTCCGGGATGCGGACAGACCCGTGATCAACTACCGCGTCGCCCGACCCGATGGACGCAGTGGCAGTGATGCCGGCATGATCGATATCTTCCATCCGGAACGCTTATCGGATTCCCTGCGAAGCGGGATCACGGCATGCCTTCAGGAAGATCTCATCCGTCGGCTGTTATGGATCAGCAGCCTGAACCACATGGTGGTGAAATGCCGCAACCTCTATCTGAACTACGGCGTCAAGGACACACGCAGCTACCACTGCGACGGCCGTTCTCTGAAATTCAAATCGTTTGTCTATCTCACGGACGTGCGCCATCTGGATGACGGCCCCTATTGCTTTGTCCCAGGCTCGCAGCGACGACGACGGCTGTGGTGGCGCAGCGCCCGCTACAACAAGCACAACAATCTCGGACCCTTCGAATTCAGCCAGTTGGCTGACGAACAAGCCCTCCCGCTATTCGCCAATGCCGGTGACATGGTGATCTCCTGTCAACGTGGAGCCCATTGCGGTCATCCACAAGCGGCCACGGCCCAACGCGCCGCCTTGGTGAACATGTATCAGCGTTGATGCCATAAAAAAGGCGGGGACGACCCCGCCAGCATTGAATCCCAGGGGATCGAACGCGATCAATCCACCAACTTGGGGTCGATCTCGGCCATGTAGCGGGCCTCGCAACTCTTGATGATCTCCACAGCCTTTTCGGTGCCGAAGAAGCCATT
This sequence comes from Parasynechococcus sp., assembly GCF_042954325.1. Taxonomy (GTDB): domain Bacteria; phylum Cyanobacteriota; class Cyanobacteriia; order PCC-6307; family Cyanobiaceae; genus Parasynechococcus. Next base: position 63,119 of record NZ_JBGKDS010000012.1, read on the forward strand.
CACGGTGCAGGTGCCAGGCTTTTTCAGATCCTTGTAGTGCTCCCAGTAGTAGGTGGTTTCCTTCTTCCAGTGATCGCCAAGATCCTCAAAGCTCTTGATGTGATCCATGCGCTTGTCGTCCGCGAGGACCGCGATGACCTTGTCATCGACTTCACCACCGTCATCGAAGGTCATGATGCCAATGATGCGGGCCTCAACGATGGATCCGGGGACCAGCGGCTCGGTGACATTGACGATTTCAATGTCGAGAGGATCGCCATCTTCATCCCAGGTGCGGGGAATGCAGCCGTAGGCAAAGGGATAAGCCAGAGAGGAGTAACCCACCCGATCGAGCTTGAGGTGACCGGTTTCGGTGATCAGCTCGTACTTGTTGATCGTGTTGGAGTTGAGCTCAACGATCGTGTTGAGGCGAAGCTCAGCTTCATCCGCGAAAGCCGGCAGCACATGCAACAGGTTGGGCATGCTGCGGCTTGGAGCCTGATCGAGGTTGGCCATAAACGGCGGGGGACAGCGCCGGGATCCTACGGGGAGAGACGCGAGCCAAGGTCTGCTTGGCCATGCTCAGAGGGCCGATAGAGCCGCCAGCTTTCCCTCGAGGTAAGTCAGGAACGGAGCACTGTCCAACGGGCGGCCACTGATGCGTTGGACCAACTGCTCGGCATTCATCGCTCGCCCCAGGGGATGCACGTGCTCTCGCAGCCAAGCCAGCAGAGGCGTGACATCACCCGCCGCAACATGCTCCTCGGGCGAACCGATCTCCGCGGTCATCGCTTCACTCAATTGGGCACTGATGAGATGGCCCAACAGGTACGACGGGAAGTAACCAAACAGACCTTCCGACCAGTGCACATCCTGCAAGCAACCTTCTGCATCGTTGTCTGGGGTCACCCCGAGTGACTCGCGATAGCGACGGTTCCACTCCGACGGCAGATCCTCCACGGCGAGCCCTTGCTCGAGCAAAGCGATTTCAAGATCGGTTCGGATCAGAATGTGCAAGCCGTAGCTGAGTTCATCCGCCTCGACTCGATTGAGACCAGGAGCCAGAGGGTTCATCGCGGTCCAAAGATCCTCAGCACATCCCAACGGAGCCCCGACCTCACGGAAGCGGGACCACCAGGCCTGCGAGAAAGCGCGACTGCGCGCCACTCGGTTTTCCCAGAACAGCGACTGACTTTCATGAACCGCCATCGATGTGGCCTGTCCGAGCGGCCAGGCAAACCATTGATGACTCTGGTCAGGCAGACCTTGCTCATAGAGCGAATGCCCCCATTCGTGGGCCGTGGCCAGGAAGCATGAAAGCGGCTGACCCGAGACCACCCGGGTTGTGATCCGGTAATCGCTGGGGCCAAGGGTGATGGAGAAGGGATGCGGAGAACGGGCCACGGCCGAGATCGTGTCGGAGCGACCCCAGCTGCTCAGAAGTTCATGACAGAGCAGCTTCTGCTCAGAATCGGGCAGATCCCAGTTCGCCATTCGAGGACGAGGGGCTGTGGTGGATCGGGCGACCAGCTCAGGCAGCTGCTGTCTGAGTGGTGCAAACACCTCATTGAGTCGCGCAAGGGACAGATCCGGTTCAAAGGGCTGCGCCAGGGTTTCCCAGCAGGACCGTGGCTCATTGAACTGGCGAGCTTGCTCCTTCCGGAGATCAACCATGGTTTGCAAGGCGGGTGCAAACAACTGGAAGTCAGAGGCCTGACGCGCTTGCTGCCAGCGGTTGTATCCCTCCGATTTGGCGGTGGCTAACGCAGCAACCAAGGCTGGATCCAGAGCCTGCTGGCGCCCGAGATCCTGTTCCAAAAGATCCAGGTTGCGACCGCGTTCAGCATGGTCCGGGGCCGAGGCATGCTCCGACCATTCCTGGCGTGCCGCCGCAATCAAGTCGGCGTACTCGTTGGCACTTTGACGGGAATGCAGCTGTCGAGCCAGAAGGGTGAGCTGTTCACCGCGCCAAGCGGCCCCTGCCCGTGGCATGCAGGTGTTCTGATCCCAGTAGAGGGTGCTCTGAATGGAGCCGACGATCTGTGTTTCGCGAAGGTAGCCGCCGAGCGCGTCCCAGGCTGTCAACGGATGCTTCAAGCCGCTTGGTCGTTGGATCCGAACATCATGGCGAGCCGAGTGGAGGAATCACGTGAGCCAGAGCTCCCTTGGAGCCACGCCAATCCGTAGCTAAAGAATCCATAGACGACTCCCGGCCATGTCAGCCCCAGGTTCTAGTCCGCAGCTGAAAGCCTTCCTCAAAGCGGTTCTGGACACCCCTGAGCTTCAGGCCAAGATGCAAGAGGAGATCTCAACGGAACGCCTGGTTGCGATCGCCGCTGATTACGGTCATCAACTCAGCGTTGGGGAAGTCAACGAGAATGCGTTGTGGCAGGCCGGTGGATACAAATATCTCTACTAAAGGCTGACAGCAGGTCTTGCCAAACAACCGTTGCAGCGGTGGCATCACAGCCTGCAATCGAGCCATGCTGAACCAAGCAGGTCCAAAAATGATGCGCAAGTTGCTGCTGAGGTCAGCCCTGGCGATCGCGCTTCCTCTGGCGCTTTGGCCCATCAAACTGATGTATCGACGTCCGCCATCGCTGGCATGACGGACTGGGGAACAGCACAACGGTCCTGACACAGCACCTCCAAGGCTGGACGACCGGTCAGCCTGAGCCGCCAGTCCGCCCAAACTCTGTAGAGCCCATTCGTGAAGGGTGCGACCATCGGCCACGCCGTGGGTGCGTACACCCAGCCCAAGCCAATCAAGCGGTAGGCCTCACGGAACACAGCCACATCTCTCAAAATTTCGCCGGTTCCACGGATCGCGTGAATACGTCCCATGGCTTGGCGGTAACTGATGTCCGCGTGCTCAGCGGGGTTGTAATCAGCGGCATTGATATCGACAAACCTCAGACGCTGGTTCCGGTCACGGCGACGGAGAAAGTTGACTTCGCGCACGCACAAGGGGCACCCACCGTCAAACAGAAGAGTGAGAACAGAGCTGGGCTGCTGGTTCACGGCGCCAGGGGAAAACTGCAACAGCTTGGCGAAACCATGAGGCGATGGAGAGGATCAGCGCAGGGAGATCAACGACGAACGCCTGGAGCGATAACGCAAAACACGGGAACGCGTTTTCAAATGCCGGCGGCCTCGGCAGGGGCGGCGATAGAGATCAGCGTTGTTCTTCCACGCACGTGGGTAGGGCCAACTGCGCTTCAAGGCAGGGGAATTCGTGGTTCGGCAACACCACCAACAGTGCAACCAATACACACAGAAGGCTCCGAGCAATCCGGACATGTCTGAAGGCCGATGCCCCACGTGCTCGTCGAGGTTTTCAGCGTAGACGCGACGGGCAACTGCGTTCAACCCTCAGCGTTGTTCATCACTGATCTGATGCAAACGATCGATCAACAGATCGACCTCCGTATCCAAACCGTCGCTCGACTCCCAAGCTTGCGGATCAAATCGGTCCTGGATCGCCTGATTGATCCGCTCAGAGTTACGGAGATTCAGCAAGGTTTGAGGTGTCGCCGTTGGTGTCAAGGAGCTCTGCTGCAGCGAGGTCTGGTGGGGGGACACCGCCTGTATCGCTTCACCAATCAGATGACAGGCAATTCGTCTCTGACTGCCCTGTGATCGATGTTCCCAGAGGTACACCGCCTGCCACATGCCCAGCAAGAGTCGTCCCTGATCCACACTCAGGGTCATCGTCTGCGCCGTCAGCGCAGTGCGGATGTGAGCCGGCATGTCATCGGGACCCTCGTCATCGTGCCGATAGCGGTGACGCCGACCGTCCCCATCTGCCGGACCCCGACCATCCTGAGGAACAACCGCTTCCATCCAGGCCGTCAGGTCCTGAAGCACCCTGGGGTCAGCGTTTTCATTGATGGTCAGGCTCGCGCTGGTGTGCAGACAGGTGAGGTGCAGCACACCTTGATCGAGACCGGTGCCAGCAATCCAGGCATTGAGCTGCTCATTCAATCGGGTGAAACCAGGAGCCGCCGTTCTCAACTCCAAGACATGCAGACGCTGCACCAAATCCATGGCTGAGAACGACTTTTCCACCATCCTTAGCAAGCCTGCGTTCACGCCAACGCCCAATCAGCAATGGGAAAATGATGCTTCGATCCCCTTCATTTCAGGACCTGCCATGACGGCCCAGCGCCTCAACGACGCAGAACAGGACGCTCTGCACGTTGCCCTGCCGACATGGAAACGACAGGGCAACACCTTGCAGCGCAGTTTTGTCTTCCGCGACTTCGTCGAGGCCTTTGGCTTCATGAGCCGCGTGGCCCTGCTGGCCGAACAACGCAATCACCATCCGGAATGGAGCAACGTCTACAACCGCGTCTCGATCACCCTGACCACCCATGACCTCAACGGACTGAGCAGTCTGGATGTTGACCTCGCTCAAGCCATCGATTCCCTCCTGCCAGCATGAGTTCAAACGACGTTGCCGCCATGACCACCGCCCCAGTCCCTACCGGGGTTCCCGTCACCATTCTCAGCGGCTTTCTCGGCGCTGGGAAAACCACTCTTCTCAACCACATTCTGAGCAACCAACACGGGGTCAAGACCGCCGTTCTCGTCAATGAATTCGGAGAGATCGGAATCGATAACGACCTTGTGGTGACCACAGGTGAAGACATGGTCGAGCTCAGCAACGGTTGCATCTGCTGCTCCATCAATGGTGAGTTGATGGAGGCGATTGAACGGATCCTGGAGCGCCCTGATCCACTGGATTACATCGTGGTGGAAACGACTGGTCTGGCGGATCCACTCCCGGTCGCCATGACCTTTTTAGGAAGCGAGCTGAGGGATCAGACACGCCTGGATTCGATCATCACCTTGATCGATGCCGAAAACTTCGAGGAGAGCCTGCTGGAATCCGAAATCGGCAGAGCCCAGGTGATCTACGGCGACATCCTTCTGCTGAACAAATGTGACCTGGTCGACGAGGCACGACTTCAGGCCATTGAATCGCGGCTGAAGGCGATCAAAAATGACGCCAGGATCCTGCGATCGGTCAAAGGCGATGTCCCCTTGGCCCTGCTGTTGAGCGTTGGCCTTTTTGAATCCGACAAAGTCACCAACAGTGCTGACGACCCCAGCCTCGATCACAGTGATTGCGACCACGACCATGGCCACTGCAGCCATGACGAGCACGATCACGGGCATGAGCATCACGGACATGAGCATCACGGGCACAGCCATGACCATGACCACAGCCACCACAGTCACAGCCATGACCATGGGGCCCATCCCGATCAATTAGCGATCGAAGGGTTCACATCGTTGTCGTTCCAAAGTGATGGACCGTTTGCATTGCGCAAATTCCAGAATTTTCTAGACAACCAGATGCCGGCTGAGGTCTTCCGGGCCAAGGGAATCCTGTGGTTCAACGAAAGTGAACGACGCCACGTCTTTCACCTCGCCGGGAAACGCTTCTCCATTGACGACAGTGATTGGGTCGGTGAGCGTAAAAACCAGATCGTTCTCATTGGTAAGGAGATCAACCACGACACCCTGCGGCGTCAACTTCAGGCCTGTGTCGCCAAGGATGCTGGCAAAGGGTTTCTCTGAACGTTCACAAGCTCGACAACCGGACTAGGGTGCCGTCATGCATGAGTCATTGATGCCTGAGCCCATCGCTCTGATCGCTGTACTGCTTGTTTCAAGCCTTTTGATCTGGCTGCTTGCAGACTCCGATGACGACAACAGCGGCGGCGGATTGCATGAGCCGGTCCTGATCCCCATTCCTGTGCGGCACCGGCAACGCTGAGCGAGGCCGTCAATCCACCAACCCCTTCACTCCTCCGCCGACAGCGGGGGATTTTTTTTGCCGCCCTTCAGCACAGGAACCATCACGGAGACCAATATCGCTATTGAGTATCGTTTGCAAAGCCAACTCGATGCAAATGGGTGTCATTCTCAATAAGTGTTCCGCATTGAGAGCTGGCCTGGCTCTGTTGCTCGGCGGCACAGGGCTCATCGCTGGCTGCGCCAAGCAGGCAACGAATCAGTCCATTGGGGTGTACTCCGGCCGGCACTACAACAGCGATCAAGCCCTTTACCAGGAATTCACCGCCCAAACGGGCATCAAGGTGAAATTGCTCGAGGCGAAAGACGACGCGTTAATCGAGCGTCTCAAGCAAGAAGGCCAGGACTCGCCCGCCGATGTCCTGATCCTTGCCGATGCAGCACGGCTCGAACGCGCCAGCCAGCAGGGATTGTTCCAGGCCATTGACTCCAAAATCCTTGAGCAGGCTGTCCCGACAGACCTACGTGACAGCGAGAACCGCTGGTTCGGCTTGACCCGGCGTCTTCGCGTACCAATGCTCAACACCGACCGGGTGGAGCCCAACGAGGTCACCGGTTACCAATCTCTGGCTGAGCCGAAGCTGAAAGGCCAGGTCTGCCTTCGCAACCGCCGCAGCGTTTACAACCAGTCCTTGGTGGCCTTCATGCTTGATCTCGAGGGGCCGGAGGCCACCGCTGCGTGGATCCGGGGCATGGTGGCCAACCTGGCGCAACCGGTGTTCAACAGCGACACACCGATGATCAGGGCCGTGGCCCAGGGAAGTTGCGGGGTTGCGCTAGCCAACACCTATTACCTGGGCCGACTCCAGGCCGGTGACAAAGGGGCCGCGGATCAAGAGCTTTCAAGCGCCGTCACCGTGCAGTGGCCGAATCCTGTCCACGTCAACATCACAGGGGGTGGCGTGACCCGTGCCAGCCGTAACCCCGAGGCCGCCCAAACCTTCCTGGAATTCCTCAGCTCGAAAGAAGCCCAAGGCGGTTACGCCGCCGCTAACCATGAATATCCACTCAAAGGGCTTGGCGAGGATCCGATCCTCACAGCCTGGGGATCCTTCCAACAGGCAGAGGTCTCAGCGGAACGTCTCGGTGCCCGCAACGCCGATGCAGCGGAGCTGATGGCCGCAAACGGCTGGCAATAATCACAGGGAGCGTTCACTCCAGCTCCGGTCAGAGGTGACCCAATCGCTGGGCTTGGACCACCACGGCCCTGCAATGGGCGAGGTAGTCCTCGCCCGTCATCGATCCCTTGGCCTGTCGTGTTTGCCGGCTCAGAATCTCAAAATCGGCAATCGGTTCTTCCCCGCGATGGGCCACCGCTGGACAACGCGCCTGGTTGGCTGGCGATGACTGGACCAAACCGTTGGCATCCATGGCCATGCCGTCATAAGGATCCGTCCCATCGCTCCGATGAAAGGCGCAATGGAGGGCATCCAGCGCCTCCTTCACCCGATAAACGCCGCCCCGCTTTCGATCGCGCTTGGTGATCGAGACCGCCTCGCGATTCAGAATTCGCCGGTACTGCGCAGCCGACATCTCCATCCAGCCGGGCGGCGCATAGACGGAAGCCAACTCCGAACAACCTGACGACGGACCAGAGCGGTGCATGGACATCCCGTTCAGATCCGACGTGAACCAAGGGAAGTCTGCGCAATGCCCCTACAAACCGAAACGCCCTCCGGCGAGCCGAAATCAGGTTAAGATCTGTAAAGCGCAGGCCCGGCTTGGACATGCGTCAAGAAGACGACCGGGGCAGGGGTGAGACCCTGCTCTTTTTTTGATCCTATGTCGCTTCAAAATCGTTGCGACAGATTTTGAACACCGAAGGAACAATCCGTCGCTTCGGCGACATCATCAAGCCAAAAATCAAACAAACTCAATACACCCTGCTGAGCTCTTATGGCGTCGTACTGCATTATCGGCTGCGGCTACGTTGGCACAACAGCAGCCATCCATTTCAAATACAAAGGGCATCACATCACCGGCACAACAAAATCTCGTGCCAAATTGCTTCAACTCAGCGAAACCGTTTCCGAACCTCTGATTCTTGATCTTGCCGATCCAGATGCTTGCTTCGATTTCCTTGAGCATCAGGACGGACTTCTGATTTCAGTTGCCCCGTCCCGAGAGGGCGACTCCTTCGACGATGTCTTTGCCAAGGGCATCACACGACTGACCACTGCACTGAACCAACGCCAGTCGTCTCACCCTTTGCACGTGACTTATATCAGCACCGCCGGTGTCTACGGAGATCAGGGGGGCAACACCGTCTGCGAAGACTCCAAGCTCGACCGCGAGCATCCCCTAAACGCCCTGCTCACCTCTGCGGAGGACATGCTGCAGACGGTCGATCGCGCTGACACCACCCTCTGCATCCTGCGCATCGGGGGCATTTATGGACCCGGCCGCGACATGGCAAATGCAATCAAAGCCGCCGCCGGAGAACAGGTCAAAAAGAATGGCAATCACGTCTGCGCCTGGACCAACATTGTTGATATTGCTGAAGGCATTTCATTCGCTTACACCCGTCAACTCGAAGGCATCTTCAATCTGGTTGATGACATGCAACTCACGCGCCGCGAGCTCTCCAACCTGCTCTGCGACACCGAGGGATTACCACCTGTTCTGTGGATGAACAACGATCTGCCTGGACAACGCATCAGCAATTCCAGAGTGAGCAACACCAAAATCAAATCAGCCGGGTATCAATTGAAATCACCCTCGATGCTCGATCCACTCCGTGTCTGACTATTGAGAACAGATTTCAAGAACCTGTAGCGTGCACCATGTCGCACGATCAGTCTTGAGATCGATCAGCTCACACACTGATTGCGTGTGCAAGCGCCCATGAGCCGCCGCTTGCTGGGGGGGATTGCAACGGTTTTGGCATTGATGGCCATCTGGCCGTTGATCCAATTGATGGGTGAAGGCCTGCAAGGCTTTCGCGAAGGCCTGGTCACACTGGGGCCCGATGGAGGCCGCCAGATCCTCGGCACCCTGACGCTGTTGCTGGGCAGTGCCATCGCCGGAACCATCATCGGCACCGCCAATGGCTGGTTGCTGATCAACTGTCGTTTTCCAGGTCGCCGCTGGCTGCGCATCGCGCAACTGATCCCTCTGGCGACCCCTGCTTATCTCCTGTCCGCCACCCTCGTCGACCTGGGCAGTCGCCAAGGCTGGCGGATCCATGGCCTGCCCTGGGGGATCGCCGTGATGGCTCTGAGCACTTATCCGTACGTCTTCTTGCTGAGCACGGAGAGCTTCGCGATGAGTGGGCGTCGACAACTGGAGGCCTGCCGAAGCCTTGGTGTTGGCCCCTGGTCAGCCTTCCAGCGCGTCGCTCTGCCGATCGCCCTACCCGCCATCGGAGCCGGGGTCGCCCTGATGGGAATGGAAGTCGTCAATGAACTGGGAGCCGTCCAGCTGCTCGGGATTCCGAGCCTCTCCGCCGGCATCCTCGAAGCCTGGCAAGCCGACAGCAACCCAAGCGGGGCCATCTGTCTCGCACTGATCACGCTGGCCATCGTGCTGGGACTGGTGATCTGCGAGCGACGTTTGCGCCGGCGGAGCCGACGCTGGAGTGACGGCGTTGCAGGGGGGGATGCCACCGCATGGCCTCTCCACGGAGCCCGGGCACTGAGCGCCCAACTGCTGGCCATCCTTCCCCCGGTCATCAGCCTCGGCATTCCGTTGATCTGGGCCGCCAGCAATCTCGATCAACTCCAGAGCAACCTTGAAAGCGATCTTCTGGGACTGAGCCTGCGCAGTTTCCTTCTGGCCATCACTGCGGCAGGCCTCGCCGTGATGGCCGCTTTGGTGTTAGCCATCGCCAAGCGCTGGACCAACAACCAGCTGCTGCAAAGCCTGACCTTCCTCGCCGGCACCGGCTACGCGGTGCCCGGCACCGTGCTCGCCCTGGCCTTGTTGCTCACGGGAGCCCCGTGGCAACTGGCGCCCCTGCTGCTTCTGCTGTGGGGCTACAGCGATCGCTTCCTGGCGGTCGCCAAAGGCGGATTGGATGCGGCCCTGGAACGGATCAGCCCCAACCTTGATGAAGCCGCCACTGGCTTGGGGTTCAACTGGCAACAGGTGCTGCGCAGTGTGCACCTGCCGTTGCTTCGCGGCCCCATCACCGTGGGCTTGCTGCTGGTCTTCGTCGACACCGTGAAGGAACTTCCCCTCACGTTTGCCCTGCGCCCATTCGATTTCGACACCCTCTCGGTGCGGGTTTATCAATACGCCAGTGACGAACGTCTGGCCGAAGCACTCCTACCGGCCCTGATGATCCTGATTCTCGGTCTTCTCGCCGCCGTGGCCTTGGTCCCAAGCCTCGATCAGACCTCCAAACAATCCTGATGCCCGACGCAACCCTTCAAGATCGGGCCCTGAAACGCGTCTGAACGAGCTGATCGATCTCCATGGCTCCTGCAGCAAGGAGATCGGCCAGGGTTGAGACCAAGCGGTAACTCAGCACCACGGCCAACAATCCAGCCTCAGGAACGCTGGAACCAAATCGCATCAGCAGCGTGGCTTCGAAAACGCCGAGCCCCCCAGGAGCGCCCGGGACCACCAGACCGACGGCGTAGGCCAGGGAGAACGCCGCCAACCACGAGCCGACCAGGGCACCCTCCACCCGGAAGGCCTGGACACAACAGAAGAATCCAGCAAACCGACACAGCACAAAACCCAGATCCCACACCAACGGAGTCCAGGGGTAGCCCTCACGCCCCGATCCCAGAGGAGCGTCAGGCAGCACACCCGCCCCAGCGCGCTCGAGGCTGGATGCCTTGGTGCGCTCAAGCCGGCGCAACAGAGGCTCACGCCACCGCGGGAGCAGCATGAGCGCTGGCAACGGCGCCAGACAGACCAAGCCGTTTTGCCAGCCTCCCGCCACCAACAGCAGCAGGGCCGACGCCACAATCAACAGCGGATCGAGCAAAACGGCAGCCAGCGCCGGAGCGGCGCCCACGCTGCTCCGCAGCACCCGGACCCGCTCAACCAGATGCCAGATACCACCTGGGAGGTACTTGAGCACATTGGTGCGGACAAACAAAGGCACCAGCTCGAGCTGCCCATGGCGATGGCCCAGCCAATCCACCAGCACCCGCCAGGCGGCCCCATTGATCAAGATGCTGAGCCAACTGAAACCAAAGCCGAGAACAAGCCACAGCCAACCGGAACCATCGAGGTTCTGCTGCAGCAGCTGATCGCCCTGCTGCGACACCGCCACAGCCAGGAAGGCCACGCTGGCCAGGGTGACCCAGAGCTTGGGTTGACGCAGAACCTGGATCACCAGGTCCACTCCCCATCGGCAATAAAGGCCGCGGAGGCACAGGCCTCGCGCAGCGCCGCCACCGACTGACCGCTGCTGACACTGAGGGCGCGGACCCCGTCCGATTCAGGCTTGATGGTCACGCGACCATCCGGGCGATGCACCTGCTTGGCCGGCAGATCCCCCCAGGCTGTCCGGAGATGTCCGGATCGACGGGGAAGCAGCCAGCGCCCCTGCTCCCGCTCCCGCAGACCAATCGTTGGCCCAACTGTGAACCAGCACTGCCGGAGAGCCTCCGCCTCGGCCGATGCCACCAGGGCCACGACCGTGACACCCACACGGCCTTTCTTCATCTGGATCGGATGACAGGCCACGTCGACGGCACCGGCCTGTCGCAACCGTTCGATCAGCACAGCGATGTCTTCCGGGGAGACATCATCAATCCAAGCCTCCTGCACCAACAAACGTTGCCAACGGGGCAGCAAAGGCTCAGACAGCGCTCCCGATCCAACCGCCAGCTGGCTGATCCGAAGCTGATTGGGGCGATCAAGCTCGCGATGGCCAAGACCGCAGCCAATCGCCATCGGTGTGACCTGATCAGGGGCCTCGAAACGATCCACATGCACCGCAACCAAGGCGAGACCTGTCGGTGTGGTCCATTCGCCGGCAGGAAGGTCAAGACCGCGCCGCAACGGCAGGGTTCGACAGCGGGCAAGCTCCAGCACGGCAGGTGCAGGCACCGGAAGACGGCCATGGGCCGTCAGCACAGATCCATGCCCAGTGGGAGGGATCTCACAACTGATCCGCTCCGGCGCGAGGTGCAGCAGAGCCGCACAGACGCCGACCACATCCACCACGGAATCAATCGCCCCGACCTCATGGAAATGCACCCGGTCGGGATCCAAACCATGCACCGTCGCCTCGGCGTCCGCGAGGAGGTTGAACACGGCAAGAACGCTGGCCTTGAGGGCCGACGGCCATGGGGCCGCCTCGAACAGACCACGCAGCTCAGCCCAATGGCGATGGGGTGGTTCTTGCTCGAGACCCTCCACGGTCAGACGCAACCCCCGCAGCCCCGCACTCCGGGCCTCCTCCACGTGGAGCCCGTAGCGGTCCGACCAACCCAGTGCCGCGAGAGGCGCATCCACCACAGACCTTGGGACACCGAGATCCAGTAGGGCTCCCAGCAACATGTCGCCAGCAAGCCCTGTGGGGCATTCGATGTGGAGTGCTGTCATCGCCCGAGGCGAGGCGCAGCAGACAACAGATCGCCCGCGCGCTCATCCAGGCGAGAACGCTGCTGGCGGAGCTGCTGCTCAATTTCACGGCGTGCCCGCCGCTGTTCGCGCTGGGCCGTGTCCACATCGTGGCCGGAAAGCCCCCAGAGCTGTCCCAGCAACGCCCGATCATCAGCACCACCGCGGGCCTTGCCATAAACCAGCGTTTCAGCTGCAATGCCCGCCTGCAGCACACGACTCCAGCGGCGGAGATCCTCCAGCGACATTTTCACGCTGTCAGGAACGCGGAATTCCGTGGCACCGCTGCTCCGCAGACCAGCGCTGACACATGCAAGTGTGCCGACTAGAACCCGCTGCACCGGAAGATCCTCGGCCTCCGCGATCAGGACATGACCGGCCTCATGGATGGCGATCCGTTGCAGGCGAGCCTGACCTCCAGGCAGAGCTTCGGCCAACAGATGGCCGCCCATACCCTGCCAAGAAGCGGCATCGACACTCAGGGCGATCAACCCCCCGAGAACGAAAACCACGATCCAGGCGGGTGACACGCCGACGGCAGGTCCGAAGGCTCCGAGGATGGTGATGCCAACAACAACGAGGCCGGCACGCAACGTTGCCGTTGAACCCTGGGACTCCTCCACCATTAATTGCGTGCCCGACGGGACGCCTGGCCTCGGCCACTCTTGGACTTGCCCCCACGGGTGGGCATCGGTGCCATCACCTCATGGGACTCGAGATGGAGCTCCTGTCCCTGACGACGCAGGTCAAGGCTGACGAAATGACGCAGATGCTCCAGGGGAAGCTCGCCCTTGATCTGCAACTTGAATGGCAGCGGGCGGCTGCCATCGGCTCGGGGTTGTTGCCGCACCTTGATCACCAGGTCACCCGTCTCAGGTTTGGTGAAGATCAGCTCGCCGCGCACTGAAAAGTAGTCATCGCCCTCGGGAAGGCTGTCGGTCAGATCAGCGGCGTCCGGCGACAGTGTGCTGGGCTCCCAGATCCCGGCGATCTGCAGATGCAGATGATCACTTTCACGGCAGCGGGGATAAACAACCCAGAGGTGGGGCTGATCCATCGACAGATGGCGACGCATCAAGGTCATGACCCGGCCAAGCACGACCGTCTCCAAGGCATTGCCCGCGCTGTCCGTCAGGACGCCACGGGTGAGCTGCTCGTCGTCATGGGGGGTGTAGACGCCACGGACAACACCGATGGCCCTGTACTGCAGCGGTTCGGTGACCGGGGGAATCGGGTGGTCGCGCATCTCAATCGGGTCGGGCGGTTACAAAACCCGCATGGAACTGTAGCCAGAGCAATGCAGTCTCCTCAGACTGCGCCAAAGATGAACAGATGGGATGGCACCTCCCCGGCGGCTGCTGCTCTCCGGGATAGCCCTCACCACCGCAGGCTTGATCGGTTGGGGGGTGGCGGCTTTCTTCCCCCCGCGCACCTCCGCACTCGGCAGCCGGGCTGTCGTGAACAGAGACGTTCAGACCCTGCTGGCCCGCCAGCAACAGGGGACGCTCTCGTCGGAGGGGCGGTTGCAGCTGGTGGAGCGACTGATCGCCATCAGCCGTTTTGATCAGGCCCTCGAGCTGTTGGCCACATGGCGTGGGGAGGCCCCATCAACCATCGAGCTCAGCCTGCTGATCGCCGACCTGCGGCGGCGATCGGGGGATCACAGCGGAGCAGAACAGGAGCTTGATCAAGTTCTACGCCTGCACCCCGACCATCTCGATGCCTTGAGGCTCAGGGCGTTGGCTCAGCAGGAGTCGGGCCGCAGCCAGGTCGCAATCCAACAGATCGAGGAACGCTTCAAACAGGCCGAAGCCGGTCAGCAAGCGACGCTGGGGTTGCTGCTGGCAGATCTGCAACGGCTCAATGGAGCTCGCACCCGCGCCCGCGCGACTTACCGGGACCTGGCCACACGCTTCCCCAATGATGCAGGGCCTGTCCTGGCCCTGGCGCTTCTGGAACGAGAGGACGGCAACACCGCCAGCGTTCAAACCCTTCTGGCGGAAGCGCGACAACGGCGTTCGGACAACCAACAGGATCCATTGATCGATCAACTGGCCGGACGATGGGGGCTCGATGCCGCCAGGGTCAGGGCGATTCAGCCGGCTGCTGCTGATACGCCTTGAGCGCTGCATCGATCGCATCGCCGGGCGGCGTGGCGTCACTCATCGCACCGGACTGACGAATCCGGTTGATCAGATCCAAGGGATTGGTCGCATCGAGGATGGAGCCACCGTCGGTCGGTCCGGAGTTGTAGATCTCGCGCTCCTCTCGCGTCTGGTACGGAGCATCGACCTGAGCCATGGCCTGCTGATCCGGAGCCACGGCAAGAACGCCGGCAAGGGCGAAGCAGCTGACCGCGAATCGGCGGAGCATGGTGATGAGGCTTGAAGTGGCCGAATGCTAAGCGTCACTTGCTGAGGAAACCTCTCCCGTGCAGATCGCTACCTGGAACGTGAACTCGGTGCGAACACGGCTCGACCAAGTGCTGGCCTGGCTCGAGCAAGAACAACCTGACCTGCTGTGCCTGCAGGAAACCAAGGTGGATGACCCCCTGTTTCCGGTCAAGGCATTTGAAGCCGCCGGCTGGCAGGTGAGTTTTCACGGTCAGAAGGCTTACAACGGCGTCGCCCTGGTCAGTCGCACCCCCCTAGAGGACGTGCGCTGTGGCTTCACAGCTGAACTGCCCGATGATCCTGAAGCGGAGCCGTTGGGTGAGCAGAAGCGCGTGATCAGCGCGTTGCTGGACGGCGTGCGCGTGCTGAATCTCTATGTCCCCAACGGCTCAAGCCTGAAATCCGACAAATATCCCTACAAGCTCAGCTGGCTGTCCTGCCTCAAGCGCTACATCGATGCTCTCGCTGAACGCGGGGAGCCGCTCTGCATGGTTGGCGATTTCAACATCGCTCCAGAGGCACGGGATATCCATGATCCGGACCGTCTCAGCGGAGGGATCATGGCCAGTGATGCCGAACGGACAGCGCTGCAGGAGGCCCTGGGAGAACGGCTACAAGACGTTTTTCGAGTCTTCGAGCCGGATTCCGGACACTGGAGCTGGTGGGACTATCGAACGGGTGCCTGGGATCGGGATCGCGGCTGGAGAATCGACCACATCTACCTGTGCGACGACCTGCTGGGTCTGGCCAAAAGCTGTGTGATTCACAAGGCGGTCCGCGGCAATCTTCAGCCGAGTGACCATGCCCCGGTCAGCGTGGACCTGGACTGGCCCCCCGCTGATGACGACCTCGACGAGGACGATGACGTCTTCCGCTGAGTCGCCCCGCAAACGAAAGCGATCAGAACAGTTCGATTCCTGCAGGTTGCTCCTTCCCTCCGGCTTTGAGCGCTACGACCCGACGGGCTGACTCCCCACAGGTGCGCGGAGTTGGCAACACCTTGCCGGGGTTGGCGCGCTGACCAGGATCGAAGGCCTGACGCAGCAGGCCCATGGTCTCGAGATCATTCTCGTCAAACATCCAATCGAGGTAGCAGCGCTTATCGGCACCGATGCCGTGCTCACCACTGATGCTTCCCCCGGCCGCCAAGCACTCCCGCAGGATGTCGGCACCGAGAGCTTTGACACGCTGCTCGGCATCGGGCTCACTGGCGCGATACAGGATCAACGGATGGAGGTTGCCATCTCCTGCGTGAAACACATTGGCGACGGGAAGACCGTGCTTCTGGCTCAGGCGCTCGATCGCGGCCAGAACCCGGGGCAGGGTGCTGCGTGGGACGACACCGTCCTGGACGTAATACGTCGGTGTGATTTGGCCAACGGCTGAAAACGCCGACTTGCGCCCCTTCCAGAGCACAGCGCACTCCTTGGGATCCACGGCCCGTCGCAGTCCTCTGGCACCGGCCGCCCGACAAAGGTCTTCCGCCCGTTCGGCGGAGGCTTGCACCTCCGAAGCCTGACCGTCCAGCTCAATCAACAGGACGGCAGCCGCATCTCGGGGGTACTCGTCATATCCAAAGAAATCATCGACAGCATTGATCGTGACGCGATCCATGATTTCCATCCCCGCCGGTAACAGGCCTGCTGCGGTCACAGCTCGCACCGCCTCCCCGGCCGCTTCCATCGTCTGAAAGTCAGCGAGCAAGACATTCACGCATTCGGGTGCCCGCAGCAATCGCAGGGTGATGGCCGTCGCGATGCCGAGTGTTCCTTCACTGCCAATGAAGGCACCGCGAAGGTCGAGCTCAGGGGCTTCAGCCACCCCACTGCCCAGCTCAGTGACCGTGCCGTCCGGGAGAACCACTTCCAAGCGCAGCACATGGTTGCTGGTCACGCCGTATTTCAGGCAGTGAACGCCACCGGAATTTTCTGCCACATTGCCGCCGATGCTGCAAACGACCTGGCTGGAAGGGTCGGGCGCGTAGTAATACCCCTCGCCGGCCACCGCACGCGTGACCCAGCTGTTGATCACCCCGGGCTGAACGGTGATGGTCTGATTCGGAAGGTCGAGATCAAGCACCTGACGCATGCGACTCGTGACCACGAGCAACGCCTCCTGATCCACTAATGCGCCGCCGGAGAGTCCGGTTCCACTGCCGCGGGCGACGAAGGGCACCTGGTGATCAGCGCAGCAACGGAGCGCCGCAGCAACGTGCTCCGTGCTCTCAGGGAGCACGGCCAGCGGTGGACAGTGACGCTCAAGTGTCAGACCGTCACAGTCGTAACTCAGCAATTCTTGACGACGGGCAACGACGGCACGCGACGGAAGCAAACGGCGGAGATCCCTTTCCAGCGCTGACCAGTCGTGGGTCAAAACGATCGTGCAACTACCGCCAGGCTACGAAGAGAAACCCGATCAACTGAGTCGATCGAGACACAGATCAAACGGAACCGGTCGATCTTGGGTCAGGATGTTGCACGGTTTGCATTTGCCTCTTGGCGTCGGTTCCCGTGACAACTCCTGCGTTGAACACCAGCCGTTCCCAGGCCATCTTCGGCGCAGCACAGGGCCTGATGCCCGGTGGTGTGAGCTCTCCAGTCCGAGCGTTTAAGTCCGTCGGTGGTCAGCCGATCGTGTTCGACCGGGTGAAGGGTCCCTACGCCTGGGACGTGGACGGAAACAAATACATCGATTACATCGGAAGCTGGGGACCGGCCATCTGTGGCCATGCCCACCCCGAGGTGATCAGCGCCCTGCAGGAAGCGATCGAAAAGGGCACCAGCTTTGGTGCGCCCTGCGCCCTTGAGAACACGCTGGCCGAGATGGTCATCGATGCTGTCCCCAGTGTCGAGATGGTGCGCTTCGTCAACAGCGGCACCGAAGCCTGCATGGCCGTGCTGCGCTTGATCCGCGCCTTCACCGGCCGCGACAAGGTGATCAAGTTCGAAGGCTGCTATCACGGCCACGCCGACATGTTCCTGGTCAAGGCCGGGTCAGGAGTGGCAACGCTGGGCTTGCCGGACTCCCCCGGCGTTCCCCGGAGCACCACAGCCAATACCCTGACGGCGCCCTACAACGACCTGGAAGCCGTCAAAGCTTTGTTTGCCGAGAACCCGGACGCCATTTCCGGTGTGATCCTCGAGCCAATCGTTGGTAATGCTGGCTTCATCCAACCGGAACCCGGGTTCCTGGAAGGCCTGCGTGAACTCACCAAGGAAAACGGTGCCCTGCTTGTCTTCGACGAAGTGATGACCGGCTTCCGCATCAGCTACGGCGGTGCCCAAGCCCATTTCGGCGTCACTCCCGACCTGACCACGATGGGCAAAGTCATCGGTGGAGGGCTTCCGGTTGGTGCCTACGGCGGCCGTGCCGACATCATGCAGATGGTCGCCCCCGCTGGCCCGATGTATCAAGCGGGAACCTTGAGCGGCAATCCCTTGGCGATGACGGCCGGCATCAAAACCCTGGAACTGCTGAAGCAGCCAGGGAGCTACGACAAACTCACGGCCACCACCAACAAGCTCGTCGCAGGAATCAAAGAAGCCGCAAAAGCAGCCGGACTGCCGATCACCTGCGCCAGCGTGAGTGCGATGTTCGGCTTCTTCCTCTGCGAGGGACCGGTCCGGAACTTCGAAGAAGCGAAAGCAACCGATTCCGAACGGTTCGGACGACTGCACCGGGCCATGCTCGAGCGCGGTGTGTATTTGGCCCCCTCGGCATTTGAAGCCGGCTTCACGTCCCTGGCCCACTCAGATGCGGACATCGAGGCCACAATCAACGCCTTCCGCGAGAGTTTTGCTGAAGTGGCCTGATTCAGCCAAACCTCTGAGATCGTCGTTCATCCCAACAGCAGTGGATCGGTTGTCCTCTGGCCATCGCCAGATCAACCGGTCGACTGCTGTTTTTTGATGGTTTGATGTCTGACGTCCATCAAGGATGGCTGTAAATGAGTCGGAATCACTGCTGACGGCAGCACGGCAAGCGGCACAACAGGCGCACTGTCCTTACTCCCACTTTCATGTCGGTGCTGCAGTGGCCTGCGCCGATGGAAGCGTGGTGTCAGGGTGCAATGTTGAAAATGCCAGCTATGGCTTGAGTCTTTGCGCCGAACGTGTTGCACTCTTTGCCGCTGTCAGCCAAGGCAAACGGCCCATCCGTCTTGCCGTGAGCTGCATCGATGCCCAGGACGATGCAGCACAAGCTTCAAAGATGCCCTGTGGTGCGTGTCGTCAAGTCATGCAGGAACTGATGCCCCCTGAGGCAACCATTCACATTGACGGCGTCGGTCCACGAACGATCGAAGAGCTACTGCCGGAGAGCTTTCAGCTCAAGCCAGATGCACATCAAAGCGATCGAGCAAAAATCTGACAGGCAAAATCCAAGTCTCTAACTTGCCGGTAATGGCATCAGAGAAGAGCATGCGAAGGCAAGCACTGTGCTGGCTACTTGGCATTCTCATTGCCATGAGCTTGCCGCTCCTTGAAGGAGGCCTCGCATCATCGTTGGCCGCCAATGCCAAAGGCGCAGACATCAGCGAGCAGAGAGATGAACTCATCCGACAACCGATTATCCAACTCGAAGAACAACCATTCTTCCGAGACATCGAAACCTATTCAGATAGCTGGGAAGACTCTTATCTCGGAAAGATCACCGGATACACCCCAGAAGCAACCCTCCTTCGCTTTTATGCAGCCATGGCACGCGTTGGCAACATCATTGAAGAGGTGAGCAATCAAGCCGACACCGAGCCTGGACTTTTTTGGAGCAAAAGCAGCCTAGAAAAAATACGAGAAGCCGAAATATTATTCCAAACAGCCACACGAACAATCGACGATTCAGCCATCCCAACAAGCATTCGAAGAGACGTCAAAGAAGAGTCGGCACTGAAGCTCAAAGAAATTCTTGATTACGCCTTTACCCATTCAAGAGAAGAAATCACGCTACCAAAAGACAAGTCATTCCCTTCATGGACAATGCCAGGGACAGCCATTACGCTCACCAGACTGACCGACGACAAAAACAACGAAGACTACTTCTTTTCCCAGGAAACATTAGAAAACATCGACAGGATGTACCGCTTCATCGACAGTTCATTCGGCGCAGATCCCATCGACGAGCTGACATCAACAAATCAATATGCATCACCAAACCTTTACGACCACTTCACCTATACGCCGGGCTACCTTGTGCCCCCAAAATGGTACGAACGATTACCCAAAAGTCTCAAAAAAGCGCTGCAGCACCCCATCGGAGATCAAAGCATCCTTCAATACATGATGGCAACAATTGTCGCCATCATCTACCTTCCTACCACCGTATTCAGCATCAACGCGATGGTGAATACATACCGGACAAAAAATCAAGCTGACAAAGGCAAACATATGATCAGAGCATTCCACATCCTCACCCCCAGCTGGAAACGCTTTCTCCTCATCCTTCCGCTGGCACCACTCTCAACCATATCAAGAATACTGATTGCCAATCGCATCAATTTCACAGGGCAAGCCCTGGTCAACTCAAACTGGTTTTTCGATATCTCCACATTCATCTTTCTAGGGATAACAATTATTCTCTTTTTTGAAGCCATCAGCAATTCCGGGGCCAGCTGGATCATGCACTTCCGAGGCCGCACATCGGAGCTCGAGTCAAGGAGAATGCGCAACCTCATCATGCCATTTTCTCGATTCTTAGGAGCAATATTTGCCGTCATTTTGCTGTATCAATTGCTCTTACGACTTGGCATGCCCCCCAACGCTGTGATCGCCTTTTCAGCGGTGCCTGGCCTGGCCATTGGCCTTGGAGGATCTCGCCTACTAAGCAACCTCTTTGCAGGGATTGCCATTCAATCAGACAGACCAATTCGCGTTGGCGAATTCTGCAAGATCGGCGGAGACACAGGATTTGTATCAAGAATTGGCTTACGCTCAATCGACCTAGTGACGCTTGTTGGACGCATCACCATCCCAAACAATAAAGTCGAAGATGCGACCGTCTTCAATTATTCAGAGCGCAATAAGGCCAACATCATTGACAATCAAGGCATCAGCCAAGGCATCGAAATCGAAATCAAAGCGCCGGAGGAATTCAGCACCGGACAACTGAAGGAAACCGTTCGTCGCATCCAGGCTTTCATCGATCAGAATTCAAACCTCAACTCGCCCGTCGTCCATTTCAGCCAAGAGGATGCGACACACTCAACCATCATCATCACAGCGAGGACGGAAACAGATAACTGGGAGGACATCTTGCATGCCAAACAAGAGCTCAGTGCAGAATCCAAAACCATCATCACAATCATCAAGAACCTCAAGCACTCGATTAGCATCGACTACCAAACCCCTCGAGAAAAACGCCAGCAAGTTCCGGACATCGTGAGCAATGTGGTCAATGCAGATCCCGACCTTTCGATGATCTGCTGCAGACTATCTTCGCTCTCTGAATACAGCCTAGATTTTACCTTTTTAATCAACTCAAGCCATACGGATTCGGGGGAATTCTTTGACTCCATCGCCGCAATGAAAGAAGGGATTCTTCTCGCCTTTGAAGATCACGACATCGATATTCCTTTTCCAACTTCAATCGAAATACAACGCCACAGCCCGACCGAGAGGCTTGAGGCAACGGTTCACGATATTGAATAATCAGATCACTAGGCCTGCCAAGACGTCTTCCAGAGAGCCAAAGCCTTATCTGGATGAGAAATCTCCTCGATACTGGTGTACAGATAATCACCCCATCCCTCCATCGGGAGACCTGCGAAAAGCATCAAATTGAGGGGATAGTCCTCCGAGTCCGTACAACGACGAAAATCATCACGGAATAAAAATGTCGGCTTGCCCAAGGCAATGGCGGCACCGAGTTCCACCATGACACCTTCATCAGGTGGGGTCCCATTCACGATGGCAAACAACACATCCGCATCACGCACATCCTGAAGATCCCGTTGTGCCACCCCATAGGCCCAACCAGGGGATGCCATATCAACCTGACCATTGCGTTCGAAGGGTTCCCAGACCTCAAAACCCAATGCATCCAGCTGCTGGATGAATTCCGGCAATAACAACCTCCGCCATTGCGATGAAAAGCCGTAGGGAGACGCGAGGTACAAGCGAGGTCGATCCATCAAGACACACTGCGGGAGGAGCGATAAGCCTGCTCATCGGCCATGGCCTGGGCGGCATTCTCCCAGGGGAAGACCAGCCATTCGGAGGTCACGTTGACCTCGGCAGCAGACCACCATTCAGGAGTCACCTTGCTGATCCAGACGGCATAGGTCGCATGGGGCCAGCGGCTTCGCAAGGCCTGCAGGGTGCGTCCAGATTCATACACATCGTCCACGATGAGCGATGCGTCATCTGGCTGCAGCTGAAGCGGCAGCTCCAGGGCATGGCTCAGGGCAACCCCCAAGCACAACCCTCCACGGGGCACCCCATGAATGCCACTGAACGGCCGATCACGGAATCGCTTGACCAACAGGTCCACACAGCGATCGAACTGGAGCCAGTCAAGTTGCTTCATGCCGGGAGAATGGCATCTGATGGTGATCCACGCCGATGCATCCAGACATTCCCGCGCAGGAACAGGTGCGCAAATGGTTCCGCAGCCATCTCCTCAACAGGGAAGTGGAACTGCAGGAGCTCTACGAGCTTCCCCAGGGAGAGCTGGATCTGCTGATGGCGGAAACGGCTGAGATCCGCTCAGACACGGAAAATCGCTCCCGCAGCCATGGACGCTGGTGCACCGCTGGCTACGTCCTTGAACTCGCCAAAATCATTGATCGGCGTCGCTCGGACAACAGTGTTCACCACTGACCACGGTGCCCTGACGGAACCGATCGCTCCAGACAATCACCCGCCCAGTGAGCGGATCAATCGAGACCACCAGGACGGCTGCGATCGGCGAGCAGCATCCCGACGCAGCACCTTGAGGACCCGTTTCTGATAGCTGATCTTGTCGGGGGAGCCGGCCATCACCGCCTCGATCTCACGAATCTGCGCCTGGATCGAGCGATCACGAAACACCCCCTGAATCGCCGCGACGCTCTGGCGCAAAGCCTCCTTCCCCTGCTCAGGATCCCCCGGCATCGTTTGACGCAAACGGTCGAGCATCGCGGTCTCGATCGACACGCTGTAATCGTCGTCCTGCTCCTGTTGATGCTTCAGCACATTGAGCAAAAAGGCGACACGGGCATGGCGACTGGGAAAGGAGGAAAGCATCGACTCCTCAGAGGCTCCCGATAGGGCAATCGTTTTCCGTCCGGTACTTCGAGCCAAAGTTCGCTGAACCACGCCACCTTCCTTGAGCAGCAGATCATCCAAACCGCGTAAGTAATAGTGCTGCACAGGAAAGGACAGCCCATCACGGATGCCGAGACGACGCCCATCCCCCTGGGTTCCGGATCGATGCAGGCCAAGACCGGTCAACGAACGGGTACGCATCACGGACTTGATCTGAGGAAAGACAAAAAAACGCTTGCGGGCAGCTTCAAAACCCTGATCACTCAAGCTTGCTGTCATTTTCCAGGGCATCGATAACGTCTGAAAATCCTCCTGTTGAATAAACTGAATAAGGTCAGGATGGAGATATTCATCAGCATCAATAACCGCCACATAATCTTCACGAATCAAGTCGCGCACAGCCCCCACTCTCTGCCCTTCCACCTCGGTAAATCCGAACCCATTCCGACCAAGAATCTCGCGACAAAGCGGAGCGGAACCAGGGGCGATCACAAAATAAAATTGATCAATCCCTATGCTCAAATGATGGTCAATAAATGACTGGAGATAGGGCGCTTCTCCATCAAAAATTCGTACAACAACAGCGCAACTTTTTGCCAAGACAGCAAAACAGATAACTTCAACTTACCATGGCAAAACAAAAGTAGGGGTGCCAACCCCTCGCAATCATGGGAGAATCGGTAAAAACCATGGGCATCCGCAACTTGGCGATTGCCGTTCTTGTCGCGACGGCCATCCATCCATCGGCCCAGGCCAGGGAGATTGATCCGGATGTCGTCGAAACCTGCAAAGACGCCAGAGACTTCCAGGGCTGCGTCAATGCATTCTCATCCAAAGAACCAACAAGAAGCGGGCGGAGGACTCGAGCCCCATCGACCAACCCCGAACAATGTGATGACGAAGGCTGGTGCATTGCCAACGCAGGACTGGACATCTTTGGACTGCCAAAGGTTGTTGGCTGGAGCTACAAATCCCTCGACAATGGCATTCATTACCGCGGCCCAAAATTCTATAAGATCAAGCACAAAGGAAGCTCGAACCGGTATCTCGCCAAGAAATATGTTCACCACTACTATCAGGACGCAATCCCTGCCACATCCGGGTATTACAGGACAGTTCGCGCTGGGCAGAGAAAGTGTGGTTACAACGCCAATGGCTCCTACTATTGCTACACAACAGCGCCAAAACGCGTCTGGGTCCCTGGACAACCAGGCCAAGCTGGAGGATCACGGGTTCGTCATTACACCTGGGTTGGGGACTGCGTTGACAACACCTATGCGTACTATGTAAAGGGGAAGCTCAAAGGGAAGTGGAAGAAAGGCGAGGCACCTTCATCCTGCAGCTCCATCGAAACATTCCCCAGGCTACGCATCAAACTCTGAGCCTCAAAAGCTTCAGCGAACGCACCCTTAACGGTAGTTTTCAAATTGCAGAGGAACATCCAGGTCATCCTCTTTCGTCTTTAGCAATTGAATGGCCTGCTGAAGATCATCTTTACTCTTCCCAGTAATCCTTAGGCTTTCCCCCTGGATCGCAACCGTTACTTTTTTGAGATCATCACGCACACTTTTACTCAGCTTCTTGGCGAGCTCCTGAGTCAGGCCTTTGCGCAATTTGACCACTTGTTTAATGCGATTTCCTCCGACGGTTTCAGGCGTCTGAAAATCGAAGATCTTCAGGGAGAGATTGCGCTTGGTCGCCTTGGCACGCAGCACATCTTCCACGGCCTGCAGGGTCATATCACTGGCCGTGGTGATGATCACCTCCGTTTCCTCCAAGTCGATTTCCGTATTGGAATCCTTGAGGTCGTAACGGTTGCCCACATCCCGACGAACCTGATCCAGGGTGTTGACCAGCTCCTGCCGGTCGAAATCGGACACCACATCAAAGGAGAAAGTGCTGGCCATGACTCACGCTCGCAGGCTCACTCAGTTTAGAAACGAACCGGCGCATGCCCCACCAGGGGCTGGGCGACCAGCACTCTCGCTATGGTCTGCCCTTCTCTTGGTCAAGTCATGGCTGCATTCGCCTGGGCACTTTGTTTGATGGGGGCCGTTGTCATGGCCAGCATCGTGCTGACCGGTGCCGGGCGTGCCAAAGCCGATTTCACCCTGGATGATCTCAAGGCTCCACGCGCCATGTTCGATCGGCTGCCACCCTTCGGCCAGCGGGCCGTTTGGGCGCAGGAGAACAGTTGGGAGGCCCTCACCCTGGGAGCACCAGCCATGCTGCTGTGTCTGATTGCTGGCGTTGAAAGCCCAACGGCAACAGCTGCAGCATGGGCCTGGCCAGCCGTGCGCGTTGTTTATCTCGCTGCCTATGTGGGCAACATTCCTCCGCTCCGGGGGCTCTGCTGGGCTTCGGGCGTCACGGCGGTTGGAATTTGCTACGTCGAAGGACTTCGGGCTGTCCTCGCTAACGGATAACCGCGACCTAATCGAAGTAGAGAAGACTGACGACTTTGCCCATATCTTCCGCTGTGCGGCTGCTGGCGAGCAGCGTCTCACTGTCATGGAAAGCCAGACAGATCAACTGATCACATCGGTTAATAATTTCCTGGTTACAGAGACTGCTTGCCATGGGGAGCGGCAAGTCGTCTTGCTCAGGCTTCTCGACCAAGTGAAGAACACGATCGAGCAGATCACAGATTTCCGAAGGCTGACGATCCAGGCTTTGTGGAAGCAGAACAGTGAGCTTGGCTGGATCGACGGCGAGGGCACCGCGAATCACGGCGGCATTCACACCTTGGGAACCAGACGTCAGCAACGAATGCCCCTCCTGAACGAGTGATCGCGCCACGAGTTCGACCAGATGGATCGCCACAACAGGCACGTGACGGCTTCCGAGGATGGCGATTCTTCTCTTCCCTTTGTCCTGAAGTAAGGCCAGCTCTTGAGCCAGAGTGTCAACACTGTCGAGAGCGGGCAGATCAAGGGACTGACCCAAGGAGACACCAGGTTCTTGCATCAGAAATTAGCAACACTCATCGGGAGGGAACGGGTAAATCCAATACTTCAAACAGACGGTCAAGATGGCAGTGCTCCTCAACCAGACGGAAGGCATAAGTGGCTTTGACCGTCTCGTGAAGACGGACATGTCCAAAGGCCTGCTCGATCACCTCGACCGTGGCCAAGGTGTCGTGATCCACTTTGAGCAAGGGGACATCAAGTTCCTCCGCTCGGCTGATGAGTTGAGGGAGAGGTTCACCGGCTCCAGTGAGGATCAGGCACTGGGTGGATGCCTCCAGCGCAGCCAGTTGAATATCGGTTCGGTCCGCACCAGTCACCACGGCCATGTTGCGCCTGCGGCGGAAAAATTCCATTGCTGAATTGACATTCATCGCACCGATGCTGAGTGTTTCGACCAACAACTCCTGACGTTCGGGACAACAGATCACCCGCGCATCAAGACGACGCACCAACTCCCCCACCGTGACACTGCGCAGCAGCGGTGATCGAGGCATCACGCCATACACCGAGAGACCGAGATTTTCCAGAGCTGGCACCACCTGACGCTCCAAACTCTCGACTTCGTCCGGCGTCACAGCGTTTAAAACCACCCCTGCCAGATGGTCACCGAGGGTTTGTTTCGCCGCCAACAACGCATCCACGCTGCAACTGTCCCGCCAGAGATGCACGAGCACGACCTTGGCATTCAGGCCCTCAGCCAATTGGGGCAAGCTCAGGCCGTACAGCAATCCTTCCTGGAGGCTCCCGGCGCATTCCAAAAGGGTGAAGCCATCCTCAGCAACCACCTGCTGCTTCAGCCGATCGAACCCATCTCCAGCCGTGAGCTCACCCTGCCCAAGACGCAGGGTTGCGGTCGTGGGAGACAACAGGTGCAACGACGGGATCAGATGACTTTCAGGCAAGCCAAGGGTGTCCCCGACGAAGCGGACGTCGTCATCGATCAGTGGCTGCGGCAACGGACCCTTCGCTGGATCCCACTCCAAGCTCGTGGCCAAGGGCTTGCCAAAACGAATGGGTAGGCCCGAACGAATCAGCTGCTGCGCGATCCCCAGCACGAGGGCCGATTTTCCACTGAACGGTTCACAGGATCCGATCAACAAAGTCGTTCCCATGAACTCCAGCCAAGTGCTCTTGGCGATTGAATCTAGGCGTGATCGGCCTCCGCTTCAGGACCAATCAGCAACCAATGCCAGAACCCGTCGGGAAGATCTCCGCTCCCAGTCGCCCCACGCTCCATCAGCCAAACCACCAATTGCTGCGTCCCGACCTCGAACGCGTAACGCCGCTCAGGCTGTCCGGGGAAAGTCAGCTGACAGGCCAACGGTTCCAAAGGAGCTTTGGCGGGGGACCAGTTCAACTCAAAAGCGTGGTCGGACCGTCCTTTGATGACACGGGCCCCCTTCAGCGATCCCATCGCCAACAGGCCAAGGGCGTCCCGCAGGTCATTCTCCCGCTCGAGCCCACCGCAATAGGGGGCGTAGAACGCAACGAGAGCGGCATCACTGAGAGCAGGCAATCAGAGCAAACAGCTGCTTTCAAGGATGCCCCAAGCTGGACGAATGGCCCACCCCATTTTCAAACCCAACCCCTGGCACAACAAACGCATTGGCATCACAGGCGCCCGTGGGGCCTTGGGCCAGGCTCTGACGGCATGCTTTCGATCCTTGGGAGGCCATGTCACAGGATTCACCCACAGCGCGCCTCCCCCGCCGGATCTGGAGACGGGGCCCCACCGTTGGCTGCAGTGGCAGTGCGGAGATGAGGACGCCCTGCTCCAGGAGCTGCGGGAACTGGATGTCCTCGTCCTGAACCATGGAATCAATCCGCAAGGCGTCCAGACCCCAGACGAGCTGACCCGCAGCCTTGAGGTCAATGCCCTCAGCACCTGGCGCCTGATTCAACTGTTCGAACGCAGCACGGCCGACAGGCCCAAGGGCCAACAGCGGGAAATTTGGGTCAACACGTCCGAAGCCGAAATTCAACCGGCCATCAGCCCGGCCTACGAAATCAGCAAACGACTGCTCGGGCAGCTGGTGAGCATCCATGGGGCCGTCCGCTCACCAGAGCAACGGCAACGGATTCGACTGCGCAAACTCGTGCTGGGCCCCTTCCGATCGACTCTCAACCCGATCGGAATCATGACCGCCGCCTTCGTTGCCAAGCAGATCGTCTGGCAGGCCGAACTGGGGTTCGGGCTAATTATCGTCAGCCCGAATCCGCTGACCTATCTGCTGATGCCAATCAGTGAACTCGGCCGTCGGATTTACAGCACGGCGCTCAATCGCCCCGGTCCGTAAGGATTTCGCATCCGTCTGATGTCACCAAAACGGTGTGCTCCCATTGGGCCGACAGTGAGCCATCCCGGGTGACGACGGTCCAGCGGTCCTTCAGGGTGCGACAGGCCTTGCTGCCGGCATTGAGGATCGGCTCGATGGCCAGGGTCATCCCTGGACGCAGGGTGACGTTGGGGAGGTCGTCGGTGCGAAAATTGAACACCGAAGGTTCTTCGTGGAGATTTCTGCCGACACCGTGGCCGGTGTAGTCCTCCACAACACTGAAGCCATTGGCTTTGACGTGGTCTTCAACCGCTCCAGCGATGTCGAGCAGGGTGTTCCCAGCCTTGACCTGTGCAAGCCCAGCCATCAATGACTCGCGAGCCACACGGCTCAGGGTCTGCGCCTCTTCACTCGCGTCACCAACGCAAATCGTGACGCAGCTGTCGCCGTGATAACCCTCGAAATAGGCACCGGTATCCACCTTCAGCAAATCTCCTTTGCGAATCACACGCTTGGAGCTGGGGATGCCATGCACCACTTCATTGTTGATGCTGGCGCAGATGCTGGCTGGGAAACCGTGATAGCCCTTGAAGCTGGGGGTCGCCCCCATCTCGCGGATGCGGCGTTCGGCCAGGGCGTCGAGATCGCCGGTCGTTTGCCCCGGTTCCACGCTTTGCATCACCTCACGGAGAACGGTGGCCACGATGGAACTGGCCTGCCGCATGATTTTCACCTCGCGGGCCGATTTGATTTCCACACCGCGACGCTTCTGGATGCGGGGACCAGTTGCGGTGACGCGAGCGTCCTGGGTGGATGCCAGGAGATCTGCAAAGAGATTCATTCAGCCCTTGACGAACGGCTGCACAGAACCGAGCGGCACTGCGAGGCCAGATTGATATCCGTCAAGCTATCAAGGCTTTCCGTACAGATGCCGGACGATGACGCTGGTGAACCAGCTTCGAGCACTGCACAGGTGGGTGGCCCCCTTTGTCGTGCTGCCCTTGCTGCTCACGGTCACCACTGGGGTGGGTTACCGCCTGGCCCGTGACTGGTTCGGCCTGGAGCGGGATGACATCCATTGGCTCATGGTCCTCCACGAAGGGGAATGGCTGGGACAAACCCTGGAACCCATCGTCGTTCTGCTCAATGCCCTCGGCCTGCTTTGGATGCTGATCACCGGAACCACCTTGATGATCGAGCGCTGGCGTCGCCAGGTACAGTGATTGTTTGGCGAATCAACGCGGAGCTGGGATGGCAGCCGATCCGAAGGACACCACGGTGACCGAAGAAACCACAGAACAGGGAACCGTGGCCGTGGCAACCAAGCCTGCGTCTGCAACCCCTGGCAAAAAACTGAGCGCAGAAGAGCAGATTCGTGCCTTCGAAACCGCTCAGCAAAAGACAGAGCTTCCTGACATTTACGTCGGAGACACTGTTCGTGTTGGCGTGCGCATCAGCGAAGGAAACAAAGAACGCGTTCAGCCCTATGAGGGCGTCGTGATCGCAAAGCGTCACGGTGGTCTGAGCGAAACCATCACCGTTCGCCGCATCTTCCAGGGCATCGGCGTGGAGCGGGTTTTCATGCTGCACAGCCCTCAAGTGGCTTCCATCAAGGTGGAGCGGCGAGGTAAAGTTCGCAGGGCGAAGCTTTTCTATCTGCGGGAACGGGTGGGTAAGGCCACCCGCGTGAAGCAGCGCTTCGATCGCTGAGGTTTCGGCCTCGTTCATTCCAGTTGCCAACATCCTGTGTGTTGGTTGAGGGGTCCATCGCCTTGCGCCGTTAGTTCAGTTGGTAGAACGCAGGTCTCCAAAACCTGATGTCGGGGGTTCGAGTCCTCCACGGCGCGTCCGATGCCCCCTCGTGCAGTTTCCCGGTTCTCAGCATGGAGTTGGATCTTCAACCTGGTGATGTCGTGAAGGTTCTCGAATCCGCCGCTCTTGGCTGGGTTCGTGCCCGCGTTATCCGTGTCAAATCTGGCGGCCGTGTGGTCGTGCAAAGCGACCAAGGTCGTGAATTCACGGCTCGTGGCAACCAAGTTCGTCTCATTGAGCCCGCAGGTTTCCGTCCCTGAGCTGAGTGATGGATCCCTGATTGGGATTGTTCTGACCGGTGGCCTCGGCCGCCGGTTTTTTTATGTCTGTGCAGCACTACTGCTGATCGGAATCAGATCAGCGTGACGCTTCGCCAGTTGTTCAATCCGCTCCCGCAACGTGGTCAGCAGGACTTGAACGGCCCTTTCCTCGACGACATCTCGGCGGATCACCAGGCTTTCACCACTGATCAAACCGAGATCAAAATCCAGCCGCACCAGACCTGGCATCACGGCCAGCGCCAACGGGGTGGCGTAGCTGAGCGTGACCTGATCCTGTGTACGCCCTTGCCAAGCCTCTGGCTTGTACCGCTTCATCCGCGCTTCCGACGACCAGAGCCCCAAACCTCGCAAGGTCTGCTCCGTCTTCGGGAACAATCCTGCCGGGAGAGCCAGGCTCGGGTAGGGATCGAGATCCAACCGTGTGAGACCCGAACGGCCACTCAAAGGGTGCTGGGCATCAGCGATCAAATACACCGGCGCACGGCACAGATCGATCACGACCAGGTCCGGATCGGTCGAATCAGGGAGGTCGGGTTGATAGCTGCCGATCCAAGCATCAATCACCCGCTCCCGCAGCAACTGCAGGGGGCGATGCATCCCCACGTGATCCCAGCAGCCACCGATCCAGCTCTCCGGCAACGGTTGAGCCAGCTGCGGACCCGCCCAAAAATTCGCCTCCAGACGCAGACTCGAATCCGAGGCCAGGCGCAGCCGGTGCAATTGATGGACGGCACGCTCCATCAACAACAACTGCTGATCCCCTTGCAACTGCCATTCACCCTCGTCCCGCTGCATGGACAAGCCAAGGCGGCGCAAGGTGTCGGCATTGCGTCGCGACACCGTGCTTTGCGCGCAGTGGAGGCGCTGAGCGGTGATTTCACCGGACCGCATCCAAATCTGCGTATCCAGCATCGCCAGGTCTTCCAGCCCCACCATCCGTAAAAGGGTTCACCTCGAACACACACCAGGATGAGTAGAAGAACCCTTGCGGGGCAAGCCAAGTGCAGCTTTTATCCAACCTCTGCATAAACCGAAGCGCGCGGCATGGTGACGGACTGTTGACGGAGGGCAGGGCAACAGTCGATACTTTCTGAGTCGCGCAAGCGATACAGGTCAGATTCCAACGGACGCGAACCGTCGATCTGAATCCGATCTGGGACCGTAGTTCAACCGGTTAGAGCACCGCCCTGTCACGGCGGAAGTTGCGGGTTCGAATCCCGTCGGTCCCGTTCCAATCCCCGAGCCACACCATGGTGCGTGTTCGTCTGGCCCCGAGTCCAACGGGCACTCTCCATATCGGCACGGCACGAACAGCTGTCTTCAATTGGCTGTTCGCTCGCAATCAGAAAGGAACATTCCTGCTGAGGATCGAAGACACAGACAAGGAACGATCCAAACCTGAATTCACCGCCAACATTCTCGAGGGTCTCTCCTGGCTAGGACTTGACTGGGACGAAGAGCCATTGATTCAGAGCGAACGGATCGACGAGCACCGTTCCGCCATCCAAACCCTGCTTGACCGAGGTCTCGCCTACCGCTGCTACGCCAGCGAAGACGAACTCACGGGCATGCGCGAGGCACAGAAGGCGTCCAATCAGGCCCCTCGTTACGACAACCGACATCGCAACCTGACGCCTGAACAGGAAGCTGCCTTCCAGGCTGAAGGTCGGGACGCCGTCGTGCGATTCAGGATTGATGACGACGCCAACATTCAATGGCGCGATCAAGTCCGTGGTGCCATGCAATGGCGCGGGGCAGACCTGGGCGGAGACATGGTGATCGCCCGTCGAGCCCCTGCCGATCAAATCGGAGACCCGCTCTACAACCTGGTTGTGGTGGTCGATGACGCCGCGATGGAGATCACCCACGTGATTCGTGGGGAAGATCACATCGCCAACACCGCGAAACAGCTTCTGCTCTATGAAGCCCTCGGTCTGCCGGTTCCGACCTTCGCCCACGCTCCACTGATCCTGAATGCAGAGGGACGCAAGCTCTCCAAACGTGATGGCGTCACCTCCATCAACGACTTTCGCGAGCTGGGGTACACCGCTGAAGCCATTGCCAATTACATGACGCTGCTGGGATGGTCGGTCCCTGAAGGCATGGAAGAGCGCTTCACACTGCAGCAAGCGGCCGAAGTGTTCAGCTTTGATCGCGTCAACAAGGCGGGAGCCCGCTTCGATTGGGACAAACTGAACTGGCTCAATGCGCAGATTCTGCACAGCTGGACGCCCCAGCAGCTTGAAGAGGCCCTGACACCCCTGTGGCTGCAACAGTCTTGGATCCTGCCTGACGATTCCAGCTGGATTGAAGATCTCTGTCGTCTCCTCGGACCATCCTTGACGCTGATCAAGGACGGCGTGGAGCAAGCCCGGCCCTTTTTCATCGAGCCTGAACTCGAGGCCGATGGGGAACAACAGCTCAGCCAAGAGGGTGCCAAACCGGCCCTCAAAGCTCTGGTTGAGGCGTTGGCTCAAACCCCTTGGGATGGAACAGACCCAGCCGAAGCCCAAACCTTGCTCGGCGCAGCCGCCAAGGCCGCAGGCGTGAAAAAAGGCGTGATCATGAAGTCCCTGAGGGCAGCGCTGCTGGGCAAGCTTCAGGGCCCGGACTTGATCACCACCTGGTCACTCCTGGCTCGACTCGGCAACGACCGAGCTCGCTTGGAGCGTTGCCTCCTCTGAGGAGGACGTCAGTTCATCTGAGTCGTCCTCAGCCGCAACCAATCCCAAGGCACGAGCCAGGGGCTGCGCCGTCAGCCCCTGCAAGCCGACCGTCATCAGGATGGTGAGAAACACCAGACCCTGAAGCCGACCAGCGCCAAGAATTCCAGCTTGTTCCAAGCGAATGGAAAACAGGGACGCCACGGCCGCCGTCACGATGCCCCTCGGGGCCAACCAGCCCAAAAAGAGGCGTTGCCGCGGATCCAGGGGAAGGCCGATCGTGGCCACACTCACGGCGACGGGTCGTGCCACCAGCATCAGCACCAACACACAGCTGATCCCACCCCAACCGAGTGGACTGAGTTCGGCCCAGGACACATCGGCCGCCAGGAGCGGAAACATCATCGTGATCGCCAGCTGAGCGAGTTGCTGAATCAGCTCATCGAGGTCCTCCGCCTGACTGGATGGCCGGCGTCCGACCACAAATCCCGCCGCGACTGATGCCGGCAAACCCGACTCGGGCAACAGCCACTCACTGATGCCGTACATCAAAAACAGCATCCCCAGGCTGAGCTGCAACGGCAGACCCGTGGCCTGCTCCGGCTTGAGACGTCGCAACAACTCCGACAACAGCCAACCGACACTCGCGCCGATCAACACACCCCCACCCAAACGGGACAGCAGACCGAAGATCAGCTCTCGCCAGCCGTGCAGATCACCGAGCACCAACTCCAACAACAGCAGGGCGAGCACAGCACCGATCGGCTCCAGCACCAGCCCTTCCGCTTCCAAAACATCCCCCAGGGGAGCCGCCAAGCGGATCTGTCGAATCAGAGGAGTGACCACCGTCGGTCCGGTCGCCAGAACGATGGCGCTGTAGACAGCGGCCACCGGCCAGCTCAGACCAGCCAGCCAATGTGCCGCCACCAGGCCCGCACCGAGCGAAATCAACAAGCGCAGCAGAGAAATCCGCAGCACCGTTGCCTTGATGGTGTTCCCCGGCAACCGGAGATTGAGACCGCCATCGAACAGCACAAGGCTGACCAGGAGGCCAACGATTGTTCCCAGCCCCTGGCCCAGGTCCAATGGCTCCACCAACCCCAGGCCGGAGCGGCCAATCAGCAGACCGGACAACAACAGCAGGACAACACCAGGGAGGCCCGACAACGCGGCCAATAGGCGTGCTGTGGCGCCCGAAAAAACCGTGATTCCCCAGAGGAGGCCAAGACCCTCAGTCGTCATCGACAGAGGAGAACTGAGGTTCCACGCGGACGCCGATCACCGCCTCAGGGCGGACGACAAGATATTCACCTTCGAGATCACTGATGGGCACATTGACAAATCCTCCCTGGCCTTCTGCATTGACGATGCCCTGGTACCACTGCTGAAAGGTCTCCAGCTTGGGGAAATGAACCCGTTCGGTCTGGCCCCCCACCAGATGAAGGTGCACGGCATAACGACGTGGAGTGCGAGACATCAGTACGAACCGAAAACCGGCGGCCTCGCCTCAGGATGACGGATCACGCAGGCCTCTGCCCACACCAGAGGGATCAGGACTCCATTCCGGGGCGCATACAACGGATGGCGGGGTTGAGCATTGCGGGTGAGGCCCAACATCAATGGGCCGCAGGCAGCGGGGAAGCGCAACAGCCGTTGACGGCAAAACGGAGCCAGGATCTGCCGTGCCGAACGGCTGCGCTGGAACAACGCACCCTTCGCCCCCCAGCCCAACCAGAGATCAATCGAACCATCGCCTGACCAATGCTCGAAGCCAGCGGCCAGGACCGCATCATTGTCTTCGCCAATTGGATCTTGGACGGTCCGCAGCACCGCCGGATGGGGGGAGATCCGTGCAAACAAGTTGAGCACCACCAGCTCAGCAAACCCCCAGCGCTGGGCAAAACCGATCAACCGTCGCAGGGTCGGGTCATTGCGAGAGGCATCGGCTGTCGAGGGGTTGAGGCCAATGAACATCAACGAACGCTGGCCATCGGCCCACCGGCGTTTCAACCACCAGCGATAACCGCCACAGTCGCTGAAGCTGGCCTCAAACCCCGAGGTGGGATCGACAGAGGTCGAGGATCCGTTGGCTGGCCTGCCCATCACCGAAGGGGTTCACGGCGCGCGACATCGCGTCATAGGCAGTTTGGTCACTCAACAGGCGGGACGCCTCAGCCAAAATGCTCGCGGGTTCAGTCCCAATCAATCGCGCCGTTCCGGCATCCACAGCCTCGGGGCGTTCCGTGGTGCGGCGCAGAACCAAAACCGGTTTGCCAAGGGCCGGTGCCTCCTCCTGGAGGCCACCTGAATCGGTCAACAGCAGCGTGCAGCTTTTCATTGCAGCCACGAGCCGGTCGTAATCGAGCGGTTCGGTGAGCGTGACCCGTGGATGCTCTCCGAGCAGCTCCTGAAGCGGTTCGCGAACCGTGGGATTGCGATGCAACGGAAGTAAAAGAGCCGCATCGGGGTGGCGTTCCAACACCTGAAGAATTCCAGCGGCAATGTCTTTGAGCCGATCACCCCAGTTCTCGCGGCGGTGCACCGTGGCAAGAATCACGCGTTGCTTTTGCCAATCCAGCCCTTCAAACGCGAGGGTGGGAGCCGATTCAGCCATCTGTAACAAGGCATCGATCACGGTGTTCCCCGTGACCGCAACCGTTCCGATCACGCCCGATGCCCGGAGATTGGACTCAGCTGTGGTGGTCGGCGCAAAGTGGAGGCTGGCGATTTGCGACAGAAGCCGTCGGTTCGCCTCCTCCGGAAATGGATCAAACAAGTTGTCCGTGCGGAGTCCGGCTTCGACATGGCCCACCGGAATCTGCTCATAAAACGCCGCTAGTCCGGCGGCGAAAGCAGTGGTGGTGTCGCCCTGAACCAGAACCAGCCCCGGCGGATAGGCCTGAAACTCATCGCGCAGACCTTGCAGCGCCCCGCAGGTCACGTGGGTGAGGGTCTGACGCGGCGCCATCAGACCCAGGTCACAGTCGGCCTCGATCGCAAAGAGATCCATCACCTGAGCCACCATTTCGCGGTGCTGTCCGGTCAGGACCACGCGGGTCTTCAACGCTTCACAGCCCTGGAAGACACGGATCACAGGAGCCAGCTTGATCGCCTCCGGCCGCGTCCCAAGAACAATCGTGACGCGAGGCAACTCCGCCATGGTTTCAACGGTGGTTTTTGAATCCTACGGAGGGCAACCGGGTTTCACTCGACGAAACGAACACCCGGGACTTGCCGATTGCGATGCCGTGACGATGCTGAGGAAGCGTCAGCAGTGCCGTGGTGAGTCAACCTGTCTTTCCCCCGAGCTTTCCTGCGAAACCAGCCAGCGTTAACCAGGGGCGGGTTCCGATGTCATCGCAACCCCGATCGGCCTCTGCCCAACCCGAACGCAACGGTCGCATCACGCCAACGGATGGAGCAGCCAGCCTCAGGCTGGAAGCAATCGTGCAGAAGGCCTTCGACAACGGGTATTCCGATGTGCATCTCGGCGTCGGTGAGCAACCGCGCTATCGGGCCCGAGGCGAAATGCTGACGACGGAGTGGCCGGTTACGACGATTTCAATCTTCCGGAGCTGGCTGCAGGAAATCCTGTCGCCCCAGCAGATCGATGCCTTTTTCCGCGAAAAGGAATTCGATGGATCCCATGCGTTCTCCTTCGTCCGCATCCGCATCAACCTGTTGGATTCCTTTCATGGTCCAGCGATGGTGCTGAGGCTGATTCCTCAGACCATCCTGACGATGGAGCAGCTGCAACTCCCCGACGTGCTGCGGACACTCGCCGCCCGACCCAAAGGCCTGATCCTGGTGACAGGGCCAACCGGCTCAGGGAAAAGCACGACATTGGCAGCGATGATCGATTGGATCAATCGCAACGAAAGCCGTCACATCCTCACCATTGAGGACCCGGTGGAATTTGTGCATGAAAGTCGGCAATCGTTGATCCGACATCGCGAAATCGGTCTCCACACCTTGAAATTTCACAACGCATTGCGGGCAGCGCTGCGTGAAGATCCGGATGTGATTCTGGTGGGAGAAATCCGCGACCAGGAAACCCTCTCCACAGCTCTCGAAGCATCACAAACGGGGCACCTGGTGTTTGGAACACTGCACACCAACTCGGCGGTGAAAACGATCGAACGGGTGCTGGGCATGTACGCCCCGGACGAACAGGACAGCGTGCGGAGGTCGCTGTCGGAGTCACTGCTGGGGGTCATCGCCCAAGGGCTGATCCGCACCACCGATGGGAAACGCGCGGCCTATCACGACATCTTGATCAATACAGACGCCTGCAGGGATTACATCCAGCGCGGCGCCTTGGATGAGGTGGAGGAAATCATGGAGCGCAGTGCCTTCGACGGAATGGTCACCAGTAACCAGTCCCTGCAACACCTCGTTGAGGAAGGGCGCGTTGAAGCAGAGGCCGCTGTCGCCGTCAGCCTGAAACCCAATGAACTGGCCCAGGCCCTGCGGGGTCGGAGCTAGGCCTCAGCCACCACTGAAGACACGGACGAGCAGGACGACGGCCAAACCTGCGGAGAGACCAATCATCGCCAACCGTCCGTTCCAGATCTCCGCCTGGGGAGTAAATCCCCTCTTCCAGGCATTGAGCTCATCGGAATCAACCGGTTCCGGAGCGGATGCAGTTGTGTTGGGTGGCTCAGCCATAGCCGTGACCGTGCAACGCCAAATCACCCTAAAAGGAATGATCAGAACGGCGGTGGAAACGCATACAAATCGGTCGATTGCTCCAGGGGCCAGCGGGCCGAGACGCCGATCTCCAACGAACTCACGGCTGCCCCCCGCTGCAATCGAGCCAACGCTGCAGCGCCAATCATGGCCGCGTTATCGGTGCAATAGGCCAACGGGGCGATCGACACTGCCACCCCCCGTGCCTCTGCCTGGGCCTGCATGGTGCGCCGCAAGCAGGTGTTGGCCGCCACCCCACCAACCATGACCAGGTGGTTCAGCCCTTCATCCGCAACACAGCGCAGGCTGCGTTCCACCAAAACATCGGCAACCACCTGCTCAAAACTGGCCGCCAGATCAGCCAAGGGCAACGGTTCCCGGTCGGCCTGCAAGCGCTCCACCGTGCGCAACATCGCAGTCTTCAAACCGCTGAAGGAAAAGTCATAGGGATGAAAACCTCCCCCGGGAAGAGAAATGCGTCCCTTCGGAAGCGGGAACCGTCGGCGATCTCCCTCCACCGCCACCTCTTGAATGGCCGGCCCGCCCGGGTAACCCAGGCCGAGCAGGCGAGCGACTTTGTCAAAGGCTTCACCGGCCGCATCGTCATGACTTCGCCCCAGGCGGCGCATCGCACCATCGGGTTCGACCCGAATCAGTTCGGTGTGACCACCGCTGACCAGCAAGACCACATAGGGAGGGTCCTGACAACCCTCAGCCAGCCGGACCGAAGCCAGATGCCCCTCCAGGTGATGCACCCCGATGAACGGTCGGCCGTGCAAGGCCGCCAGGGTGCGGCCGGTGACGGACGCCACCATCAGCGCCCCGGCCAAACCAGGGGCGATGGTGGCAGCAACGGCATCCAGCTGATCCCAGCTCAGACCACTGGCCTTGAGCGCCTGGTCAATCAGACCGGGCAGAGCCTCGACATGGCGTCGTGAGGCGATCTCGGGGACGACGCCACCCCAGCGGGCATGCTCCTCAACCTGGGACGCAATTGTTGAGGCCAGCACTGCCATCTTGCCCTCAGCAAGACACACGACAGCCGCCGCCGACTCGTCACAACTTGTTTCGAGGGCAAGCACCGTGGGCATTGGAGTGGAACGCCTCCTCTACTGTCCGCAGAAGACATCCTGCCCAAACGCGGGCAGCCTACAAACAGGAATCGTTCCGATGCGTCGTCTTTTCGCCGTTGTGCTTTCGGCCCTCCTGGTGTTCGGCTTCGCCCCCGTCGCGAAGGCGGATGTGGCCGGTCTGACCCCCTGCTCAGAAAGTGCACGCTTTCAGCAGCGCGCTTCCGCCGCGACCACGCCTCAGGCCAAAGCCCGCTTTGAGATGTACAGCCAAGCCTCCTGTGGAGAGGATGGCCTTCCCCACCTGATCGTTGATGGTCGCTGGAGCCATGCCGGCGACTTTGTCTATCCCGGCTTGATGTTCCTGTACATCACCGGCTGCATTGGCTGGGCAGGCCGTGAGTACCTCAAAGCCAACCGCGGAACCAAGGATCAGTACACCAAGGAAATTCAGATCGATCTGAAGCTTGCTTTCAAGAGCTGCCTGGCCGCTGCCTCCTGGCCCCTCGCTGCCTTCGGTGAATTCACCAGCGGCAAGCTGCTTGAAGACGACAACAAAGTGACCGTCTCTCCTCGCTGAACAGTCGTTTCAAGACTCCCCTACTGAATCCATCTCTCAACTCCCATGCAGAAATTCTTGACCACTGCCCCCGTTGTTGCAGCGATCTGGTTCACCCTCACCGCAGGAATCCTGATTGAGTGGAACCGTTTCTTCCCTGATCTGCTCTTCCACCCGATGTGAACGGCGCTCCTTCAATCTGATCATCAAAGCGGCTGGAACAGCCGCTTTTTTTATGCCGCATCCAGCCTCTGAATCAGCCGAGCTGCATCAGCGCTTCCAACTGGGCCAATGCCGCATCAAGGTCGTCATTCACCACAACGGCATCGAATTCCGATTGCGCCGTCATCTCCTCATGTGCCCGGGCGAGCCGACGGGTGATGGCATCCTCAGAATCCGTGCCACGACCACGGATGCGCCGCTCTAATTCATCAAAACTGGGTGGCGCCAGAAAAATTTGCAGCCCTTCAGCAAATGTGCGGCGCACCTGGCGCGCGCCCTCCAACTCAATCTCCAGCAGGACCGGACGTCCAGCGTCCAACTGCTCAATGACTGGAGCGCGGGGAGTGCCGTAGCAATTTCCAGCGAACTCGGCCCACTCGAGCAAGCCATTGTCCGCAACCAGCCGGTCAAAGGAGTCGCGGGAATGGAAGAAGTAACTCAGCCCATCGTGCTCACCGTCGCGGGGAGAGCGGGTGGTGGCAGAGATGGACAACCAGATCTCGGAATGCTTCTCAAGCAAACGCTTCACCAATGTCCCCTTCCCGACCCCACTGGGACCAGTGATCACGGTGAGGCGTCCTCTGCTGCCGCTCATCCCGGACTCAACAACGGCCAGCAGAGTAGGAAGGCTTGCACTCCAGGCGACAACCACCGTCATGGCCGGGTCAACCCTGCAACAGATTGACCTGACCACCCTGCGGGCCCTGCTATGGGACCTGCGCAGTCGCGTGCTCCCCAGTCGGTTCGAAAAAGCCCAGCAACCGGACAGTTCAACCCTGCAACTGGGTTTCCGCAGTTTGCAAGGCATGACTTGGCTGGAGCTGAGCTGGCAGGCGGACTGTCCGCGGCTGGTGGAAATCTCAGCACCGGCCAAAGTCGGTGCCGGGAGCACCCTGGCGCAACAGCTGCAGCATGGTCTGCGACAGCTCGCCCTTGTGGAGCTGCGCCAACAGGGGTTCGAGCGGGTCGTCGAATTCCGGATGGCCGCCCGACCCGGTGACGCCGTGCAGCGCACGCTGGTCCTGGAGCTGATGGGTCGTCACAGCAATCTTCTGCTTCTTGATGAAGCCCGGCGCGTGATCGCCCTCGGTCGTCAGGTGCGGACGCACCAATCCAGGGTTCGGCCGATCAGTACGGGTGACACTTACGTCCCCCCACCATCCCTGGCCGGGCATCCGCCAAGCCTCGATGAGTCTGTCGACCGTTGGAAGGAACGGCTGCAGTTGTTGCCTCTCCCGCTCAAGCAGGCTCTCCAGCAGAGCTACCAGGGCATCAGCCCAAGCCTGGCCGAACAGCTCGCTGGACATCTGCTGACAACATCCGTCGATGCGCTCAGCGAGCAGGACTGGACAGCGCTCCATCGGCGCTGGAGGCAATGGCTTTCGAGCCTTGCATCGGAGCAGTTCTCGCTGTCGCTCTCACCCTCAGGTCGTTACAGCGTTTGGTGTGACTGCAGCGACGGTCATCCGACGAACCGCCACCTCGCTCTGACCCTTGGCGACTGGTACAGCCAGCGGCTGAACCAACGCCAGCTGACCCAGCACGTGCATGACGTTCGTCAACGCCTCAAGCGATGGCAAGGCAAAGAACAGGCGGTGTTCGATGACCAGAGCCGACGGTTGGAGGACACCACCGATGCGGATGTCCTGCAGCAGAAAGCAGACATGATTCTCTGCCTCCCCGCTCCGAACCGTGATCAGGTGGATGAGGCCCAAAAGCTCTATCGCCGAGCCAAGAAGCTGCGTCGGTCGGTCGCGATTTTGCAGGAGCGCCAGGCTTATCACCGCCAGCGCCTTGACCTGATCGATCAGAGCGAAGCCTTCATCGACGACCTCGAGGCGGCTGGATGGGAAGCGGTGGAGCAACGCCTGCTGGCTCTTCAGACCCTGCGCCTTGAACTCGACGAGTTACTGACCCCCGCCAACCGGCGCGAACAGCGCCGCCAACAACGGACGCAGCGTCCAGCGCCCCTTGAGGTAGCGACCCTGAATGGTGTCACCGTCCAAGTCGGCCGCAATCACCGCCAAAACGAATGGATCAGCCTCCGCCACGCTCGCGGCGGCGACCTCTGGTTTCACGCCCAAGAATGCCCTGGCAGTCACGTTGTGCTCAAGGCGTCCGAAGCGTTGGTCGACGATGCCGACATTCAAGTTGCCGCGGACCTGGCAGCATTGTTCAGCCGCGGTCGCGGCAATGTGCGGGTGCCCATCGTGATGGTGCCCACAGACGACCTCCAACGCATCGCTGGCGCTGGCCCAGGAACCGTCCGACATCGGGGCGGTGACGTGTTGTGGGGCGATCCCCAACGGGGACGCCGCCATCTCGGGGCCGCCGAAGCTCCTAGCCTGGGGGGACCTGGGGTCTGAACGGCCCGGTTCCCTTCAGCACCTGTGTCCGATAGCCCAGACGGTCCCGTCCTTCAACCGCCCCCACCCATCCGGATCGGGCGCGGTCCTGAGCATCCCGAGTTACCCGATGACGTCGAGATGCCATTGGTGGACCACCTCGAAGAGCTGCGTCAGCGGGTGCTGCGGAGCCTCCTCGCGGTTGTGATCGCGGCGGGGGCCTGCCTGATCGCTGTCAAACCTTTGGTGCGTCTGCTGGAGCAGCCCGCCAATGGCATTCACTTCCTG
This sequence comes from Parasynechococcus sp., assembly GCF_042954325.1. Classification (GTDB taxonomy): domain Bacteria; phylum Cyanobacteriota; class Cyanobacteriia; order PCC-6307; family Cyanobiaceae; genus Parasynechococcus. Next base: position 105,250 of record NZ_JBGKDS010000012.1, read on the forward strand.
CAACTCGCCCCCGGTGAATTTCTATTCGTTTCCCTCAAGGTGGCGGGCTATGCCGGACTCACCTTTGCGTTGCCCTACATCCTTTATCAAGGCCTGAGGTTTGTCCTGCCAGGACTGACCTTGAACGAACGTCGCTTAATCGCGCCCGCTGTCGCCGCATCCGCCGTTCTCTTCCTGGGGGGCCTGGCGTTTGCCTGGTGGGCACTGGTCCCTGCCGCCCTGCGCTTTCTTGTGAGCTACGGGGCCGATGTGGTGGAACCCCTGTGGTCGATCGAGCGCTATCTCGATTTCGTGTTGCTGTTGATGGTGGCCACCGGGCTCGCCTTCCAGCTTCCAGTGCTGCAGCTTCTGCTGGGCGTGTTGGGTTTGGTGCGCTGGCGGGTGATGCTCGGGGCCTGGCGCTGGGTGATTCTCGGCGCGTCCCTCGCCGGTGCCGTTCTCACCCCGTCGACGGACCCGATCACGATGCTGCTGCTCGCCGGGGCGATCACAGCGTTGTTCTTGATTGGCGTTGGCCTGGTGGCCCTCACCGAGCGGATCAGACCAGAAACTCCTTAAGCAAACTGTCCCCCGCGGCGCCGCTGGACTCCAAATGAAGGCTGAGAGCCTTCCCCAGCCGCGGTTTATCCCGCGTTGAAGCCAGCCAATCCCTAACCTCACCAGCCAAACCAAGACGATTCACAACATCCAGCACTTCGGCGATGTGCTCCCGATAGCTGCTTTCATCCATCGGAAACGACTGTTGCTCGAGATATGCCCACATCACCTGCAGGTAAAGACGGTTGCGCCGAACCACGAGCTGAAGGTCGTAAGTCGCCCGCCAGCGCTGACGTAAGCAGCTAATCAACTCCTCCACATTCAGGGGTGGAGCCGGCGGATCGGGGGTGATGTCAAGCACAGAAACGAGAAAGGCACGGGCTGAGAAAGGCCAGTCGTTGCAAAGCGTGACAGGCCCTTATGCGTCCATAATGATCGCCATTCTGAGCAGGCTGAACGTCCGCCATGACCCAACTCTCCTCGAGCGATGTGCCCGGAATGGGTCGTCGGCAGTTCATGAATCTGCTGACGTTCGGCTCTGTGACTGGGGTCGCCCTGGGTGCCCTCTATCCGGTCGCCAACTACTTCATCCCCCCCAAAGCCGCCGGTAGCGGTGGCGGCACCAGCGCCAAGGATGAACTCGGCAACGCGATCACAGCCAGCGGCTGGCTCTCCACTCACCCTGAGGGTGACCGCAGCCTCGTCCAGGGTCTGAAAGGTGATCCCACCTATCTGATCGTTGAAGGTGAGGACGCGATCGGCAGCTACGGCATCAACGCCATCTGCACGCACCTCGGCTGTGTTGTGCCCTGGAACAGCGGCGCCAACAAGTTCATGTGCCCCTGCCACGGCAGCCAGTACGACGCCACAGGCAAGGTCGTTCGCGGTCCTGCGCCGTTGTCTCTGGCTCTGGCCAACGTCAGCGTTGAGAACGACAACGTCTTCATGAGCCAGTGGACTGAGACCGATTTCCGCACGGGCGACAAGCCCTGGTGGGCCTGATCCTTCCCTCCATCGCCTGCTCCCTCCTCGTCACTGTTCCATGCGTCGTCATCTCTCCCTCCTCGTCGGTTCGATGGTGCTGGGCTTAGCCCTTCTCATCGCACCTGCCGCCAGCTGGGCTTATCCCTTCTGGGCTCAACAGAATTACGAAAGCCCGCGTGAAGCCACCGGAAAGATCGTCTGTGCTAACTGCCACCTGGCGAAAAAACTGACCCAGGCAGAGGTGCCTCAATCCGTTCTTCCGGACAGCGTTTTCACCGCCAGCGTGAAAGTTCCTTATCCGGACGGCACCCAGGAGATCGGCGCTGACGGCAGTGCTGTGCCCCTTCAAGTGGGTGCTGTGGTAATGCTCCCGGACGGCTTCACCCTCGCGCCTCAGGATCGTTGGACTGACGAAATCAAAGAAGAGACCGAGGGTGTCTTCTTTAGCCAATACAGCGACGATCAACCGAACATCCTTCTGGTGGGACCGATCCCCGGTGATGAGCACCAGGAGATCGTCTTCCCTGTGCTGTCACCGGACCCCGCCACCGACAGCAACATCCACTTCGGCAAGTATCAGATCCACGTCGGCGGCAACCGCGGCCGCGGTCAGGTGTACCCGACCGGTGAGAAGAGCAACAACACCGTCTTCACCGCTCCAGCCGCCGGCACCATCGCCGCCATCGACGCCGCTGACGGTGGATCCAGTGTGGTCACGATCAAGGCTGCTGATGGTTCTTCTGCAACCGAGACCATTCCCGTCGGTCCTGAATTGATCGTCAGCATCGGTGATTCCATCGAAGCGGGTGCTCCCCTCACCAACGATCCCAATGTGGGTGGATTCGGTCAGATCGATGCCGAAATCGTTCTTCAGAACCCCGTTCGGATTTACGGACTGCTGGCCTTCTTCGCTGCCGTTGCCCTGGCTCAGATCATGCTTGTACTGAAGAAAAGGCAGATTGAGAAAGTTCAGGCTGCAGAAGGAATCTGAACTTGATGTTCACATCACCCGGGCCCGAGCTTGTTCAGCTTGGGCCTTTTGTTTTGCGTTGGTATGGCCTGCTGATCGCCTGTGCAGTGCTGATCGGCCTCAACCTGTCCAGCTGGTTGGCGCAGCAACGCAAACTTGAAAATGGCCTAATCAGCGATCTCTTACCTCTCCTGGTGCTGTTCTCCGTGATCGGGGCCAGGATCTATTACGTCAGTTTTGAGTGGCGTAACTACTCCGGAAACTGGTTGAGAGCATTCGCCGTCTGGGAAGGCGGCATCGCCATTCACGGGGCCTTACTCGCCGGGACAATCACCCTGATCCTGTTCTGTCGCTGGCGTCGACAATCCTTTTGGACGGTGCTGGATGTGTTGGTTCCATCCATCGCCTTGGGACAGGCCATCGGGCGCTGGGGAAATTTCTTCAACTCAGAAGCATTCGGCGTTCCCACTGACCTGCCCTGGAAATTATTCATTCCCTTTGCCAGTCGACCCCCGCTCTATGCAACGTCGGACTATTTCCATCCGACCTTCCTCTACGAATCCCTCTGGAACTTGGCGTTGTTCATCGGCCTGATGCTTCTGTTCCGGCTCGGAATGCGGCGGCCCTCCGCTCTACCGGCAGGGGCTCTGAGCTGCCTGTATCTCGTCGGTTACAGCCTTGGCCGCGTCTGGATTGAAGGTCTTCGCATCGATCCCCTCTGCATCGGCGCGCTTCCGCCGGCGTGTGAAGGCGGCATCAGGATTGCTCAACTCATGAGCGGGGTGCTGGCAGCTGTTGGCGGCTTCGGCCTCTGGTGGTTGTACGGCCGCAAAAAAAACCTGCCGGATCCGGGCCTGAAGGCCCAAGCCGAGCCAAGCTCCTAGATAGTTGCTGTTCTGCCATGCACCCAGTGAGCTTCGTCGGAGCGGGCCCTGGCGCCCCCGACTTGCTAACGCTGCGTGCTGCGGAACGACTGAAACAGGCTGATCGCCTGATCTGGACGGATTCTTTGATCAATCCGGCCATCGCCCAAATGGCTCCCGCCCATTGCAAGCAGGTCAAGACCAGCACTTTGACCCTGGAACAGGTCATCCCTGAGTTGATCGAAGGGCAGCGCAAGGGCGAACGGGTGGTCCGCCTCCATGACGGTGATCCTTCGCTTTACAGCGCCATCAATGAACAGATCTGCGCACTCAATGACGCGGAGATCCCGGTCGAGGTCATTCCAGGCATCAGCGCGTATCAGGTGACCGCATCCACCCTCGGATGCGAATTAACCATTCCTGGAGTGGTGCAGACCATTGTGTTGAGTCGAACCGGTGGCCGAACCGGAGTCCCTGCCAGTGAGGAGCTCAAGCATCTGAGCGCCTTGAAAGCCAGTCTTTGCCTTTATCTGAGTGCACGGCACGTCGATCACGTTCAGGCGACGCTGGAAGAGCACTACCCCAGCGACACCCCCGTCGCGATCGGATATCGCGTGAGCTGGCCGGATGAACAGATCACTGTTGTGCCCCTGAACGAGATGGCAGCGACGAGTCGCTCCCTGAATCTGATCCGGACCACGTTGTACGTGGTGAGCCCAGCCCTCTCAAGACTGGCCAAGCGATCGAAGCTTTATTCGCCGGAGCACGATCACCTGTTCCGGCCAGCAAAATCGAGCAAGACCGTGGTTTAAGATCCAACGGTGCGGGCGATTAGCACAGTGGTAGCGCACTTCCTTCACACGGAAGGGGTCACTGGTTCGAATCCAGTATCGCCCATATCAATGCAATGCCTGATCCGGGTGATCCCAGGTAGGTGTTAAAGCCTAATTTCCCCCTAGGCTGACGCTGAATGGTGCGGTTGGATCGATGCCCGATGCCCATCAGGGTCCAGAGTCGTCAGCAACGGCTTTGTTGACCATTGGTCAGGCCCTGATGGCCGCGCGGACGAACAAGGGGCTCACGGCAGAACAACTGGCCAATCATCTCCACATCGGGGTTGAGCAGCTCCTGGCCCTGGAGAACGGCAACACATCCGAGTTGCCTGAACCGGTGTTCATTCGGGCGATGGTGCGGCGGATTGCCAGCCATCTCCACATCGACCCTGATCCCCTCGTCGCCCAACTGCAGTCGACGGTGACGGTTCCCTCCCCGACACCAGCGGTTGTGCGGCCGACCCGGACGAACAGACGCCCGTCTCTGCTCTGGTTGATGCCTCTGGTCCTTCTGATCGGAGGAGGGGCCGTCCTGGCCATCAACCGCATGCAACAACCAACAACGGCAACGGTTGAAACTGTGCCAACGCAGTCGGCATCGGACCAACGCCCTCCGGCGGTCAGCCAGCGTGCTGCATCGGTAGAAATCAGCAGCGTTCAACGCACCTGGATCGAACTGCAACGCAACGGTGAAACGGAATTCATGGGATGGCTCGAGGGATCACGCCTCATTGATGATCCCGAGGGCGTCAAAATCTACGCCGGGCGCCCCGATCTCATTGTGGTGAGCCGTGGTGAACAAGCCCCGGCCGCCCTTGGTCCCATCACCCCGCTGCGCTGGTATTCCCTCAGTCCTGAACCTTGACCTTCAGGTTCACACCAAGGGCATCACGCACCACATCGATGCAACTTTCCAGGCTCCACTTCTCCAGACTGAGATTCTGATTTTTGCGTTCTGAATGCAACTCAATGTCGAGCGACATTGGGTGGGCCTTGACACGCAGTGAAGACACCACCGGTTCGGGACGTCGGTCGAGAGCCGCAGCCAACCGCAACAACAACGCCATTTCATTCACAAGTCGACGACTCTGTCGATTGCGCAGAGCTTGCCAGGACTCATGCCTCTTTTTCGGGAGGCTGCGACGGTGATAACGCGCAATCGCCGCCACCATCAAATGTTCTGCTTCTGAGTAACCAAGCAGTTCCCCATGACGGATCAAATACCACGAATGCTTGTGATAAGCGCTGAGATTGATGTGTTGACCGCAGGCATGCAACATTGCCGCGGCCCAAAGCAATTCACGTCCCTGCCCATCATCGTGATGCATCACCCCATGGGTGTGGTCGTAGAGCGTCAAGGCATGGGCAGCAACCCGCTCAGCACGCTTCTGGTTCACCGCGAAGCGCTGCACCTGGTGAATCACAGTGCGCTGGCGGATGCTGCTCTGAAACGTAAAACGATCCTCCAAAAGACCGTGGCGAAGCATCCAATCCACGATCAACCCCTCGCGGAGTGCCCGTTCGCTCAGTATGAGTTCGTCGGCACCCAGCATCTGCATCGTCGTCTGCAGAATCAAGGCGCCGGGAACAATGATTTCCGCCCTGCGTTCGTTCAAGGACGACAGCTCACGCCGTTGACTGGGTGTCAACGCAACAAGCTTTTCAACCACCGCATCCAGCCGCTGCCGGGTGACCCGGTAACCGTTCAATTTCAAGGGTGGGCGGTCTTCCTCCTGAGCCGCGAGGGTGCCGATGGCCATGGCGGTTCCACTCGTCGCCACCAGCACCGGTGTCTCACCGGGTTTGATCCGCCGGCGAACCTTATCGACCGCCGGTTCCAGCGATCCCTGAATAAACGCCTGCAGAAAGGCACGTCGATGGGGAGGAATCGGGTCGTCTTTGACAAAGTCCCGCTGCAGGCGCACCGCTCCCACACGGGTGCTGGTCAGCGCCCTTGCATCACGCCCATCGGCCAGGATCAACTCGGTCGAGCCGCCACCGATGTCCAGCAACAGGTGGGGGCGATCCCCAAACGTCATCCCGGAGAGAACACCGAGATAAATCAGCCTGGCCTCCTCAGGGCCACTGATTAAATCGACATCAAGGCCGAGTTCATCCTTGATCAACTGAAGAAAATCCCGCCCGTTGGGCGCTTCACGAACCGCGCTGGTGGCGGCCGTCAGGATCTGCTCAACCTGATGACTATGGGCGAGATCCCTGAAGCGACGCAGGGTTTCAAAGCCCCGCTGGATGGCCGCCTCACTGAGGGCACCCGTCTCAGGGTCGCGCTCGCCGAGGCGGGTCGTGGATTTCTCCGCCTGAATGATGCTGAAGGTCTTTAACTTCGCATCGACCGATGCCACCAACAGATGGGTGGAATTGGTTCCAATATCAATGGCCGCTACACGGCGCAGGGTGGGGACGGTGCTCTGAAGATCAGCCTCGGCGTCGAGCATCGTCAGCCCTGCGGCGAACTGGTTGCACTCTGGCATTGGCATCTGACAATCCAGTGCCCTGACTAGGGTTTGTCAAAGTTCCGTTGTTGTGAGAGATCGCCTTCTGCCAACCGCACTCCAGCCCTGGCTGGAACTCCTGCGATGGCACAAGCCAACCGGTCGTCTCATTCTGTTGATCCCTGCTGGATGGGCCCTGTGGCTGACTCCATCGGCCCCTCCATCGCTTGCCCTCATCCTCCAGATCATGGTCGGCGGGTTGGCCGTCAGTGCAGCCGGTTGCATCGCGAACGACCTCTGGGATCAGCGGATTGATGCCCAGGTGGAACGCACGACTCAACGGCCACTGGCACGGGGAGCCATCCGCCCGGCATCGGCCATCCGGCTGCTGCTGATTCTGCTCGTGGTCAGCCTGGTGGTCGTGCTGACACTTCCCCGCAACAGCCTGCTGCTCTGCTTCTGCCTGGCGGTCTTGGCCCTGCCCCCAATCCTCCTGTACCCATCGGCGAAACGCTGGTTCGCCTATCCGCAGTTGGTGCTGGGCATTTGCTGGGGATTTGCCGTTTTGATTCCCTGGGCCGCAGCGGAAGCCAGCTTGTCGGTGTCTGGTCCCTTGATCGGCTGCTGGCTGGCGACCGTGATTTGGACGTTTGGCTTCGACACGGTATATGCCATGGCCGACCGCCGGGATGACGCTGCCCTGCACCTGCGCAGCAGCGCACTCAGCCTGGGCACAGCAGTGGTGCCCGCCGTTCGACTCTCCTATGGACTCAGTTGCGGCGCCCTCGCCGCCGCGGCCGCCCTCTCGGGAACCGGGCCTCTGTTCTGGCCGATCTGGTTGATCGCCTCGACGTTGATGCAGGTGAGCTGCCGTGGGCTCTCCCGCGCAGGGGCAGGGATTCCGGTCTTCGGGACCCACTTCCGACATCAAGCCCAGCTCGGGGCGTTGCTGTTGCTCGGCCTCATCCTTGGCAAGGCCGTCGGCGGATGAGCACCCAGCGTTGGCCAAGCCCGGTGCCGCTGCGTCGAGGCGACTGGGTGCACGTTGCCGCCACCAGCTCCGCCCTCGATGGCGATCAGGCCCTGCTGGACGGACTGACCGTGCTGGAAGGTTGGGGGTTGCGGGTCGATCGACCTGAGCTGAGTGCCCGGCGCTGGGGATATTTTGCGGGCACCGATCAACAACGCCGGAACGATCTGATCACCGTTCCAAGGGAAGCCAAACTCTTGGCCTGCGCCCGTGGTGGCTGGGGAGCGGCGCGATTGCTCGAAAGCAGTCTTCCTTGGCACCAGGGCTGGCTGCTGGGGTTTTCCGACATCACCGCCCTGCTGTGGTCCCGCCTGGCGGCGGGCCATGCCGGAGGTGTGCATGGTCCCTTGCTCACCACGCTGGCGGCCGAACCCCAGTGGAGTCAGCAGCGCTTGCAACAGCTGCTGTTCGGAGAAGCCGTACCCGACCTCCACGGGGACGGTCTTGGCGGTGGACGGGTTCAAGGGCCCCTCATTGCCGCCAATCTGACCGTGGCCAGCCACCTGATCGGGTCTGGCCACGTGCCGGACCTGAACGGCGCGATCCTGATCCTGGAGGATGTCGGCGAAGCGCCGTACCGCATCGATCGCCTGTTGACCCATTGGCGCCTGAGCGGGTTGCTCCAGAAGGTGGCAGGAATCGGCTTCGGCAGCTTCAGCGGATGTGACGACGACAGCAGACCCAGTGATCAGTGCTTCACCCTCCAGGAGGTTCTGCGGGAGCGCACGGATGACCTGGGCATCCCTCGGGTGATGGCTCTCCCCGTCGGACATGTCTGTGGCAATGCAGCACTGACCCTGGGGGCCATGGCGGAGCTGGATGGCGACAGGGGTCGGCTCAGCCTGCTGACCTGAGGGCCAGGACCGCATCCGCCACCGTCAGGTCAAATGGAGTTGTGACCTTGATGTTGGCCGGGCCGGCATCAAGCACCTGCACGTCCCAACCCAATCGCTCATAGAGCGAAGCGTCGTCGGTGACGGACCAGCCCTGACGCTCCGCTTCGGCATGGCCCCTCCGCAGTTGCTCAACACGGAACGCCTGGGGGGTTTGCGCAGCCCAAAGCTCAGCTCGATCAGGGGTCGCCGTAATCACACCATCGCCGTTGACCCGTTTGATCGTGTCGGTCACAGGTGTCGCGGCAATCACCGCCTGCCCCTCTCTCACAGCCTGGGCGCAACGGTCGAACAGATCCGGCTCCGCCAGGCATCTGGCGCCGTCATGGATCAGCACATGTTCAGCCCCGTCGGGAAGTCCCGCCAGCCCACGCTGCACCGACTCCTGACGGGTGGCCCCACCCTGAATCCAACAAAGCGGTTTAGCCGCCCCTGGAGCCACGGCCATGATCGCCTCGCGGTCGATTTCCTGGCCGACAATCCCGATCCAGCGAATCGCCGGCGCAGCCAACGCAGCCTCCAGGGTCCAGGCGATGACGGGTCTCCCTCGGAGGGGAAGCAGCAGCTTGTTGCGATCCGCACCCATCCGGCGACCACTGCCTGCTGCGGCGATCAACAGATGCACAAGCGACTCCTGCCGCTGGCAGGCGGAAACGGCCTCCATACAATCAGCTCGCTTACGTCCTGAGGCGGTTTGATGCGGGTTCTTGTCCTCAGCCCGGGCCAACTGCATGACCAGCTGCGTCGTTTGCCGGCGATTGCCGCGGTTGGCCAGCAGTTGCAAGCCAGCGTTCAGGTGGCCTGCGCCCCAGGCGTTCGTGCGGTTTGGGACCTGCTGCCAAGCCTCGAGAAGGTGATCCCCTTCGACTTCGAAAGCAACCCCACCCTGGCCGACTGGGCCAATCTTCTGGGCAACGTGCGTGAACCGGACTTTCAGGTTTGCCTGAATTTTTCGGAAGGACAGCAGGTGAACCTGATGTTGTCGATGAGCCACATCCCGACACGGATTGCTGAACGTGGCTTCGCCAGCACCGAGACCGTGGTGCCAGGGTCGGGTGGGTGGCCTGCTCAGACCTTGGCGCCCTATCTGACACCTCTGGGTTGCGAGCTGAATGCCGATCAATTCCGGCTGTCTCTCCCGGCCGCAGAACTGGATGAGATCCGCGCCAGCCAACCCTCCGGTGATGGCCCCCTGCTGTTGCTGGCACCGAATGGCAAGGACGATGACTGGCCAGCGGCTTGCTGGGAGCAGCTGCCCTCCACCATTCGCAATCGACTCGGAAGCCTGCGCAGCGCCACCGTGCCTGCCGCACAGCCCCTGCGACGGCGGGCCGCAGCCATCGCCTGTGCGGATGTCGTCCTCAGCAGCTGTGCGGTCAGCCAGACCCTCGCCGCGTATTGCGGCACCCCGCTTGTGGCCCTTGGGGCGACAGCTGACGACTTACCCCAACGGGGGGACATTCGAAGTCTCGGAAGCGCCTCCCAATTGAACGAACTCGATGAAGCGTCGGTCCTTTCGGCCCTGGGATTCTGATCCCCGCGGGACGTCTGGACGCCGCTTGCGTCATCGTCGCTCGCTGTTGACCATCACGGCCCCCTGGCAGGGGCCAGTGATCGCCTTGATGACCGTGGTGCTGGCAGGGGCCTGCGGCTACCGCCTCACCGAAGGATGGGACTGGGGGGATTGCTTCTGGATGGTGTTGATCACAGTCAGCACCATTGGTTACGGAGAAGTGCAGCCGCTCACCCCGGAGGGTCGCCTCGTCACCGTCCTGATTGTGGTCGGCGGGGTGATCGTGGTCCAGCTGATCATTCAGCGCGTCCTGGGATTGACGGAATCGGGATACTTCCGACAGTTGCGGGAGCTCCGCTTTCAGCAGAGATTGCAACGCATGAAACACCACGTCATTCTCTGTGGTTATGGCCGCATCGGCCAGGAGATCGCCGCCCAACTGCAGCGGGACCAGGTTCCCCTGGTTGTGATTGAAACCGACCCCAACCGTGAGGCCATCGCATCAAGTGCTGGTCTTCAGGTGTTGCAGGCCGATGCAACGGTGGATGAAACCTTGCTCGATGCCGGTCTTGAACACTGCCGCAGCTTGGTCGCCGCGCTTCCAGGTGATGCAGCCAACCTCTATGTCGTGCTGAGTGCACGGGGGCTCAAACCGGACTGCCGCCTGATCGCCCGGGCGAACAGTGATGAAGCTGCCGCGAAATTACGGCTCGCCGGCGCTTCTGTTGTGGTGAGCCCCTATGTCGCCGGTGGACGGGTGATGGCGGCTTCTGCCCTCAGGCCGCTGGCCTTGAACTTCATGGAACTTCTCGCCGGCTCTGATTACGAAATCGAGGAATTCCAACTCAGCCATGACCCCCGCCGTCTACGCAGGATCCAAGGGTTAAGCCTGGCCGAACTGGAGCTTGGCAAACGCAGCGGCGCCCTGGTGCTGGCGATTCGAGACCAGCATGGCCTGATTGCCAACCCCGGCGGTGACACCCTTCTGGCCCCCGGCCAACTCTTGATCGTGCTTGGCAGTCAGGGGCAACTCAGCCAATTCCTCGCTCAGCTCGGCGATGCCGTGGAAGGCATCGAAACGATGACCAGTTGAACCCGACCACGATCGATCCGTACGATCCATCGATCGCAATGGCCTCCATGTCCTCCTCCGCATCGCTCGACGGTCAGACCGCTCTGGTCACTGGAGGTGGTCGCGGGATCGGTCGAGCCATCGCCATTGCCCTGGCTGAAGCTGGGGCTGAGGTGGTGGTGAACTACGCCAATTCAGCCTCAGCGGCTGAAGCCGTGGTGGAGCAGATCAGCAGCGCTGGTGGTTCGGCCTATGCCCTCAAGGCCAACGTCGCCGTTGAAGCCGAGGTGGATGGTCTGATCAAGGCCGTGCTGGACCGCAGCGGCCGGTTGGATGTGCTGGTGAACAACGCCGGCATCACCCGCGACGGCTTGCTGATGCGGATGAAAACCGAGGACTGGCAGGCCGTGATCGACCTCAATTTGAGTGGTGTTTTCCTCTGCAGCCGCGCCGTCGCCAGACCGATGCTGAAGCAGAAGAGCGGCCGCATCATCAACATCACGTCCGTTGTGGGACTGATGGGTAACGCCGGTCAGGCCAACTACGCCGCCGCCAAAGCCGGTGTGATCGGACTGACGAAAAGCACCGCCAAAGAACTAGCCAGCCGAGGCATCACCGTGAACGCGGTCGCACCTGGCTTCATTGCCACGGATATGACCAAGGATCTGAATGCAGAGCTGATTCTCAAGGACATCCCACTCGGCACCTTTGGCACCCAGGAGCAGGTTGCCGGGGCCGTCCGCTTCCTGGCCGCCGATCCCGCCGCCGCTTACATCACCGGCCAAGTTCTTCAGGTGGACGGGGGCATGGTGATGGCCTGAGCTCGATTCAGGAGCGTTCAGCATCGATCGGTTGCGCCAACTCATCACGCAGGCGGCGGATGCGCTGCAGCAGCCGCAAACGTCTGCTGCGCTCCGTGGCCGTTAAAAACACGCGAAGTGGGATGTAAACCAGTGCCATGGCACCGGCCGTCCCCGCCATCAGAACGAAGAAAACGGTGCCTGAATCGTTCATATCCGGACCATAACCAGCCAGTACTGGCCTGCCATCACCGCAGGACAGAGCATTCGGCTTTCACCACCGTTCCCCCCCTGCACGAAGCCACCGGTGCTGTGGGACAGTGCACGACGGCTCATCCGCGACCATGGCCAAACTTCTTTCTTTCTCTGACGATTCCCGGAGCTCCCTCGAACGCGGGGTTGATGCACTGGCCAACGCCGTGCGCGTCACCATCGGCCCCCGTGGTCGCAATGTCGTTCTCGAGAAGAAGTTCGGCGCCCCGGACATCGTGAATGACGGCGACACCATCGCCCGCGAAATCGAGCTCGATGACCCCTTCGAGAATCTCGGAGCCAAGCTGATCCAGCAGGTCGCGTCTCGGACCAAGGAAAAGGCTGGAGACGGAACGACAACAGCCACGGTGTTGGCCCAGGCCATGGTCCGTGAAGGACTGCGCAACACCGCAGCAGGTGCCAGCCCCGTTGAACTGCGTCGCGGCATGGAGATTGCTGTGGCCCACGTCGTCAACGGTCTCGCTGAACGCAGCCAACAAGTCGCCGGGGATGCGATCCAACAGGTCGCCACAGTCAGTTCAGGTGGTGACGACGAAGTCGGCCGCATGATCTCGGAGGCCATGGAACGCGTCAGCGTTGACGGCGTGATCACGGTGGAAGAATCGAAATCGCTGGCCACTGAGCTCGAGGTCACCGAAGGGATGGCCTTCGACCGCGGCTACAGCTCCCCGTATTTCGTCACCGACGGCGATCGCCAGATCTGTGAATTTGAAAACGCGCTGCTGCTGCTGACCGATCGCAAGGTCAGCGCCGTCACCGATCTGGTCCCGGTGCTGGAAGAGGTCCAGAAAAGTGGAACTCCCTTGCTGATCCTGGCTGAGGAAGTGGACGGCGAAGCCCTCGCCACCCTGGTGGTCAATAAGAACCGCGGTGTTCTCCAGGTGGCCGCCGTGCGTGCACCCTCGTTCGGGGAGCGCCGGAAGGCGGCCTTGGCCGACATCGCAATCCTGACCGGCGCAACCGTGATCAGTGAAGACAAGGCGATGACCCTCGACAAGGTCACCCTCGCCGATCTCGGCAAGGCGCGTCGGATCACGATCGGGAAAGAAAGCACAACGATCGTGGCCAACGATGACCACCGCGATGCCGTCCAGGAGCGCGTGGCCGCGATCCGCCGCGAACTCGATGCGACCGACTCCGAGTACGACCGCGAAAAGCTCTCCGAGCGGATCGCCAAGTTGGCCGGTGGTGTCGCCGTGATCAAGGTCGGTGCACCGACGGAGACCGAACTCAAAAACCGCAAGCTGCGCATCGAGGATGCGCTCAATGCCACCCGCGCAGCTATCGAAGAAGGGATCGTCGCCGGTGGTGGCAGCACCCTGCTGACCCTGGCGGACAGCCTGGATGCCATTGCCAGTTCGCTCGACGGTGACCAGCGCACGGGCCTCGAAATCGTGCAACGGGCCCTGACCGCTCCGGTCCATCAGATCGCGACCAATGCCGGAGAAAACGGTGATGTGGTGATCGCTGCCATGCGTGAGTCAGGCCAAGGCTTCAATGCCCTGACCGGTGGCTATGAAGATCTGCTGACAGCAGGAATCGTGGACGCCACGAAGGTTGTTCGCCTTGCCCTTCAGGACTCCGTCTCCATCGCATCCCTGCTGATCACAACGGAAGTGGTCATCGCTGACAAACCCGAACCAGAGGCTGCAGCACCTGCTGAAGGTGGTGATCCCATGGGTGGCATGGGCGGAATGGGTGGCATGGGCGGAATGGGCATGCCCGGCATGGGTGGCATGGGCATGCCCGGCATGATGTGAGCCTCAACCAGCCAGTTGCCGGCAATAGGCGGTCACCTGAAGATCAATTCCGGTGATCGCCGTTCCCACAACGACGTTGTCGGCACCGGCGGTGATGGCAGCACGCGCGGCGGCGGGGGAGGCGATCCCTCCCTCAGCAATCAGCCGGACATCCGCAGGCAGATCCCTGCGCAGATCAGCGAGCAGATGCAGTCCGGGAGGGGTTTGCTCAACGGTGTCCTCCGTGTAGCCAAACAGGGTGGTCCCGACCCAGTCACAGCCGAGGGAGGCAGCCCTCAATCCATTGGCAACACTGTCGACATCGGCCATCAGGGGTGCCTGCAGGTCTGACTTGGCTCGGGCGATCAGATCGGCGAGATCCTGCTGGTCCGGCCGAATCCTGGCCGTGGCGTCGATGGCGATCACATCAGCACCAGCACGCCAAACAGCTTGGATTTCCCGCCATCCCGGAGTGATGTAAACGGAGCTCCCTGGAAACGTGCATTTCCAGAGTCCAATGATCAAGGCATTGGGGCAACGGCGGCGGACAGCACCGATGTGCTCAGGGCTTTCCAGGCGGACGCCAAGGGCTCCATTTCTGAGGGATGCGTCAGCCATGGCCGCGATCACCTCGGGATCTCGCATCGGTGAGCCCTGCGGTGCCTGAACAGACACAATCAGGCCCTTGGCCAGGCCATCAAGACGGGTTGCCATGTTTCTGGTTGATTGGAAAGCGTTAGGACGCCAAGCGATCGATGGCGCTGTCCGTTCCAGGAAGCCAGCGTCGCAGGGACCTTGGAGTACTCAGAGGGGGAGTACTGAGAGAGGGAGTCCTGAGGGTTGGAGTCCTCGTAGGCGCAGAGGTTGTCTCTGCTGCTGCAATGGCAGCACGGGTCTTGACCCCGGAAGAGTGCAGCTTGGCGTTGACCCGTTCCAGCAATCCAGCCGATTGCACCGGCTCATCAACCCGCTCGGGCAAGGCCTCAGAGGGCTCGAGCTCCTTCAACGCTTCGATACCGAAGCGATGGACCAGCTGGCTGCGCATCAACAACGCTTCCGGCTCACGGCCCTGCTGTTCAGCCTCTTGAATCCGTTGGACAAGCTCGCTCTGACGCGATGCAACCGATGGGAGCGATGACTTGGGCACGGGCTTCAGGTGAGTTTGCGGTTGAGCAGGGGACGGATCAAAAGGAACAGTCCGAGGGTGAGCACCGTCAGGATCAGGAGGCAGTTCTGACCCGTGACATCCCCATACGGAGCCTCGAGCAGAACAGCTGAAAGATCGATCGGACCCTGGTAGGCGGCACGAATGGGCTCAATCGCGAAGGTAAGGGGATTCAACGATGCAAGCCAGCCCAACCAACCGGGCATAAACGAAAGCGGAGCCAGTGCGGTGCTGGCAAACAACAACGGCAGGTTCGCCACAAAGATCACCGCAATCAGTTCGATGTGGCCGGGCAAGGCAAAGGCCAAACCGAGACTCAATGCCGTCACGGCGAACACCAGAAGCAACAACGTGACCACAACGATCAGCAATCCGGCTCCCCCGGGCCAGCCGTACCCCAAAACAGCAGCGGTGCCCATGATCGCGAGGCTCTGAACAAGGCTCAATGCGGTGATGTAGATGACTGAGGCCAACACGATCGAACTGCGACTGCGCAGGGGAGCCACGAGCAGGCGATTGAGGAAACCGAATTCACGGTCGAACATCACCGGCAGACCGGCATTGAGCGCAGCGCTGAATGCCGTGAAAACGATCACCCCCGCTCCAAGGAAACGGCCATAGCTCATGCCACCGGGCAACAGGCCTTCAGGAGCGTTGGCAAACAGAGCTCCAAACAAGATCAACCAGATCAGTGGTTGGAGCACACCGGCCACCAGCGTCGACGGACGCCGGGTGAGTTGCAAAAACAGCCGACGGGTCAGGGCGAATGTTTCCTGCCAGAGCTCGGCGAGTGCCCCTGCATCGGCACGATCAGTGGCGGAGGCGTGGCTGGTGCTGGTCATCGCGGTGGCATCGAGACGGGGAACAGGGGAGACCAAGTGATCACATCGACTGACGTCGTTCCTGCTTGGCATCGCGCTGGCCAGCGACGGCCAGTTCGGCATCCATCAGCGTTCGTCCGGTGGCCTGCAGGTAGACATCATCCAGGCTGGGGCGGCTCTGGGCCAAGGCGAACACCGAAAGATTCTCCTCATCCAACCGCTGCCGTAAACGATCGATGACCTCAGGGCCTTCGATCACAAGATTGAGCGAATAACCCTGGGCTCGATTGATCACCACGCGTCGCACCCCGTTCACTGGCTGGAGCAGGGCCTGAACCATCAACGCCTCACTTTCTTGGCTGAATTCACGAACGCGCAGCGTGAGGCGATCCCCACCGAGATCTTGTTTCAGAGCCTCCGGCGACCCTTCAGCAATCACCGTTCCAGCGTCGATGATCGCCATGCGGTCCGCCAGTGCTTCAACCTCCTCGAGGTAATGGCTGCTGAGCAACACACTGGTACCCGATTGAACGAGATCCCGCAGCAGGCTCCAGATCGCAGCACGGCTTTCGATGTCCAGACCCACGGTGGGTTCATCGAGCACCAACAGGCGCGGGCGATGCAAAAGCCCGGTGGCGAGGTCGAGGCGACGGCGCATGCCTCCGGAATAGGTACCGCAGCGCCGATCGATCCAATCAGCCATGGCCAGGCACTCGATCAGTTCATCAATCCGACGATCGCGATCACGGCGGGGCAGGTGATAGAGATCACCCTGAAGTTGCATCAGCTCCCGACCGGTGAGGATCTTGTCGATCGCCACCTCCTGTGCGACATAGCCGAGGGCACAACGGACCGCACGGGGGTCCTGAACAGCATCGATACCGGCGACACGCACGGAACCGCTGTCGGGTGCCAGCAACGTGGCCAAAATTCTGAGCGTTGTGGTCTTGCCGGCACCATTGGGACCAAGCAGGCCATAAAGACAGCCCTCAGGAACGCTGAGGGATAGGCCTTGAAGAGCGTTGACGCTGCCGTAGGCCTTGTGAAGCTGCTGCAGTTCAATCAACGCCATCGAGGCCCGTGATGCGATACAGAGTATTGGCGCGAATCTAAGGAGCGATCAGTGCCCCTGAAGCACCATCCAGATTTGCTGGTCGAGGGTTGAAGCCATGGCTGTTCTGCTGAGCACGAGCAACAGACAGATCCCGAAGAGATAAAGGATGGACCAGCGAAACAATCCCTTGGCCCCCGTCAGACTCTCGGGATCAGCAGCCAGGCCGTTGACCATCTGAACCAACCGGGCGTTGAAGGGAATCAACAGCAACCCGTAGAACCATCCACCGCTGGGGAGGGCAAACAGTCCCAGGCTGCTCAACAGCACCGTGGCCCATCCGTAACGATGAATGGCACGGGCCGTCACAACTGGTCCCTTGACCACGGGGAGCATCGGAATCCCCACAGAGCGGTAGTCCTCACGCAGCAGCAAGGCCAGAGCCCAGAAATGGGCCGGTGTCCACACCATCACCAAACCGAACAACCACCAGCCACCAAGGCCCACATGGCCGGTGGCCGCCGCAGCGCCAACAAGGGGAGGAATCGCGCCAGCAACGCCTCCGATGACGATGTTCTGAGACGTGCGTGGCTTGAGCAACGCGGTGTAGAGCAACACGTAGCTGCAGAGACCAAGCAGCGACAACCCCGCCGCCAGACAGTTCACACCACTGATCAGCAACATCGCCGCCGCCAGCGTGCAGGCGACGGCTCCGAAGAACGCTCCTCTGGCGGAAAGACGGCCCGAGGGCAAGGCGCGGCCGCTGGTGCGCTTCATCCGAGCGTCGAGATCCTGCTCCCAGAGGCAGTTGAGCACCCCCGCCGCGGCTGAAGCCAGTGCCCCGCCACCGAGGGTGCAGACCAGCCGAGGAGAGCTCAACGGCCACCCTTCACTGAGCGCCATCCCCCCAAGGGTGGTGGCGAGGAGCAGAGGAATCAAACGGGGCTTGGCCACCTCGAGCCAGGCCGGCAACTTGATTCGCTTCCGGGAAGGAACAACGTCCTCTCGGGTGGGTGGGGCCGCAATGGCAAGCGTCGAATCAACCATGACAAGCGTCCAAAACAACGGGTTGCGTCAACTCGGGGGCGTGCTCTCGCAGCGACACAGGACCGCGAGCAGCGAGAGCGGCCAACACCGCGACCAGGAGAGCCGCCACGGCCTGGTGCGCCACGGTCACCAGTGGCTCGGCGAGGCCGAGGCGCAGGGCAAACACTCCGAGGGCGATCTGCACAGCCACCAGGGCTCCCGCACTGAGGAGACCAGGCCACTGCGAGCGGCTCCAGCCGCCGGCAAGGAGTGCCACAACGACAAACAGCAGCACCAAGCCGGCCGCAGGCATCGCCCCAGAACGATGGATCGCCAGCCAGCGACAGGATTCACCACTGGCAAGGCAGCGTTGTGCCGCCCAGGACGTTGCCATGCGTCCACCCAGCAAGCACTGACCGAAAACGGCCGCCAGAGCCAGGCCGGAGAGCGCACGCCACCAAAGGGGCCCCCAAGCCATCACCGGATCAAGCAAACGCTGGGTCAGGCCACTCAGCAACACCACAAGGGTGAGCGCCAAAGCCAAATGCGCCGTCACGATCGCCGAAGGCAACAGCTGGACAACCGTCAAAGCGCCGAGCCCACCCTGCATGGCAACAAGGACAACGAGCCCGAAGCAAACCAACGGCAGCCAACCCGGCAAAAGGTGGCGACGCACAACAGTGGCCACCGTCGCCATCAGCAACGCCACGCCGATGATGAAGGCATCGAGGCGATGAAACCATTCCAGAAAAACCTGGAGATTCATCTGGCGGCCAGGAAGAAAAGTCCCGAAGCACAAGGGCCAGTCGGGACAAGCCAAACCCGCTTCCATCACTCGAGTGGCACCACCAATGACCACAAGGGCGATCACTGCGACCACGAGATGTGACATCACTTGAGACAAGCGACGCAGCAGCAAAGGTGAAGAGATTGTGGTCATCATTGAGACCTCATCTTTGACTTGCCATAACGCCGATATCTGGACGCTAGCGATCACAACCATCCCGTCTAGCTGTGACAGGCACTGAAACATTTCAGCCCAACTTCATCTCACTTTCCTGACATCAAAGCGGCCGAGATCCCAGCAGGGCCCAACCGCAGTGGCGACGAACTGACGGCTTAACAATCAATTCACAGAGATCAGATCCGTTCCCCATACTCTGAACAAAGTCAGGATCTATAACCATGCAGATCCCATCCGCCATCATCACGCTGGTGATCGGAATGGTGTTGGTGATCGGTGGATTCTGGTTGAGCCAATCACTCAACCTCCTACCCGTTCAAGCAAGTATCAACGCGCCCATCTACGACGAGCTCTTTAAGGTCCTCTTCACGATTGGCGCCATTCTGTTCATTGGAATGACAGGCTTGCTGGTCTTCAGCCTGATTCGGTTCCGTCGACGGAGTGGACAGGTTGGTGACGGGTTGGCCATCGAAGGGAACCTTCCACTTGAAATCTTCTGGACAGCCGTTCCAGCCGTTGTCGTTCTCTTTGTAGGTCTCTACAGCTACGACATCTATGACCGCATGGGTGGGATGGTCCCCCTGGCCCATGACCATGGCATGGGCGCCCAAGAACAACGGGTCTGGGGCGGCATCAGCTCAGGATCGATCGACAGCGAAATGGCCAGCAATGTTCTGCCCATTGAAGTCACGGCGATGCAGTTTGCCTTTCTCTTTCACTACCCCGAAGGAGACATCATCGCCGGGGAATTACATGTGCCAGCAGGTCGGCCGGTTTCACTCAAGCTTGAGGCCAAGGATGTCATTCACGCCTTCTGGGTTCCTGAATTCCGCCTCAAACAAGACATCATCCCCGGGCAACCGACTCAACTCAGCTTCACCGCAACCCGACCGGGACGGTACCCAATTGTCTGCGCCGAACTCTGCGGCCCGTATCACGGGGGAATGCGTTCAACGGTGGTTGTTGATGAACCCGATGAATGGGACAGCTGGTTCAGCAGCAATGCCAAACCTGCAGCCACGACGGAGGCCTGAACAATGACAGTCGCGACTCCCGAAAATCCGCTAACGACGGATCGACTGCAACCAACAGGATGGTTGCGCTATTTCAGCTTCAGTGTTGACCACAAGGTCATCGGCCTTCAGTACCTGGTTTGTGGATTCCTCTTTTACCTGATCGGAGGAGCACTCGCAGGAGCGATCCGTACGGAATTGGCCAGTCCGGTGGCCGATTTCATGTCGAGGGATGTTTACAACCAGGTGCTGACCCTCCACGGCACCGTGATGATCTTTTTATGGATTGTTCCGGTTGTGAACGGCGCCTTCGGCAATTACCTGATTCCGTTCTATGTGGGCGCAAGAGATATGGCCTTCCCGCGGCTCAACGCCGTGGCTTTTTGGCTGATTCCACCGGCTGGATTAATGCTGATCACCAGCTATTTCTTGACCGGTGCAGCCCAATCAGGCTGGACAGCCTATCCACCCCTGAGCATCACAACCCCAGCCACGGGGCAGGTGATCTGGATCCTCAGTGTTCTGCTCTTGGGCGGAAGCTCAATCTTCGGCGGCATTAATTTCATCGCCACCATCCTCAAACTACGAAGGCCTGGACTGAAATTGATGCAGCTGCCCATGTATTGCTGGGCCATGTTGGGGACCAGCATTCTTGTGGTGCTCTCAACACCAGTGCTTGCAGGCACACTGGTGCTTTTGAGCTTTGACATTGTTGCCCACACAGGATTTTTCAACCCGACAATGGGTGGAAATGTCGTGGTGTATCAACACTTGTTTTGGTTCTATTCACACCCCGCCGTTTACATCATGGTTCTACCGGCGTTTGGGCTCGTCAGTGAAATTCTGCCGGTTCATGCTCGTAAACCGTTGTTTGGCTACGTCACGATGGTTTATTCGATCATGGCCATCGTTGGGCTTGGGCTCATCGTCTGGGCACACCACATGTTCACCAGCGGCACCCCACCCTGGATGCGACTATTTTTCACGATTGCCACAGCCTTTATCGCCGTCCCCACGGGAATCAAATTCTTCAATTGGCTGGCAACACTCTGGGGAGGACGAATCAGTCTCAATAGTGCCGTGTTGTTTTCCTGTGGCTTCATCGTGAATTTCGTGCTGGGCGGAATCACTGGTGTTGCACTGGCTCAGGTTCCCTTCGACATCCACGTCCACGACACCTATTTCGTTGTTGCGCACTTCCACTACATCGTCTTCGGTGGATCCGTCTTTGTGATCTTTGCCTCGATTTATCACTGGTATCCAAAATTCACCGGTCGCATGCTCAATGAATCCCTGGGACGCCTGCATCTCGCCCTCACCTTCATTGGCTTCAACCTCTGCTTCGGCCCACAACACTGGCTGGGCCTGAATGGAATGCCTCGACGGGTGGCTGAATATGACCCCCAATTCACTCTGATCAACCAGATGAGTTCGGTCGGTGCTCTTTTGATGGCCATCAGCACCCTTCCTTTCCTCTGGAATGTGATTCAAAGTGCGCTCACGGGTCCCATTGCAGGTGACAACCCCTGGAATGCCCTCACACCGGAGTGGCTCACCAGCTCCCCACCGCCCGTCGAAAACTGGATCGGCGAAGCTCCACTCGTCACAGAGCCCTACGGCTACGGAGTCCCCGCCGATCAACTTGACCTGGCCGCCACAAGCGGACGTGATCTCTGGAGCAGCGGCAAATGACAACACTTCCAAGCGAGACCGGCGCCGCCCTTCAAGCCGAACAGCATGAGGAGCACCACGGTGACTTCCGCCTCTTCGGACTTGCCACCTTTCTGGTGGCCGATGGCATGACCTTCGCCGGGTTCTTCGCGGCCTATCTCACCTTCAAGGCCGTCAATCCGCTCCCAGAGGGTGCCATCTATGAGCTGGAACTCCCCCTCCCCATCCTCAACACCGTTCTGCTTCTGGTCAGCAGTGCCACGTTCCATCGAGCGGGGAAAGCCCTGCTGAAAGGAGCGATGCAACGCTGTCGACGCTGGCTGCTGGTCACAGCACTCCTGGGCGTGGCCTTTTTGGTCAGTCAGATGGTCGAGTACTTCACTCTTCCGTTTGGACTCACTGACAATCTCTACGCGAGCACCTTTTTCGCGGCCACTGGATTTCACGGCCTCCACGTGACCCTCGGGGCCCTGATGATTCTGATCGTTTGGTGGCAAACCCGTCCCCAGGGCGGGCGCATCACAGCCCAGAACCCCTTTCCATTGGAAGCGGCCGAGTTGTACTGGCACTTCGTCGACGGCATCTGGGTGATCCTCTTCGTCATCCTCTATCTGCTCTAACGCCTTGCCACAGCAGGGGGTGCAGTCCAGAATCCCCTAACCGAGGCGCCGTTGATGCTGGTTGGGAAGGAGTTACTGGACAGAGCCCGGTCGCTGAGCAACCGCCCGGAGGACGACATCGCTCGAGGCTGTGGCTATGTCGGACCGACGGGCCGAGTTCTCCGCAAAAGCTTCTACCGCGCTCTGGTGGAAGCCAAGGGCTATGCGCTTCCCTCAACAGGATCCCAAGGCGGTGGCACCCGCGGCCGCCAAGCGGAATTCAGAACCCGGGTGCATGGCAACGGCAACCTGCTGATCGGCCACGCCTACACCAAGCGTTTAGGGCTGGAACCCGGCCAAGAGTTCAAAATCGAATTGCGTCAGGACAGCGGCGCGATCTGGCTGCTCCCCATGGACCAGGGCGAAGAGGGCTCCACACTCGACGACGTTGACGTTGACGTTGACGTTGACGTTGACGAAACGATTCAGGACCAACCGTGAGCCGACAACCACTCCCGTGACAGGGATGGCTCCGCTCCAGCCGCGCCAGCGGACGATCCAGCCCCATCGAGCAGACGTTCCGCGTAGCGCGCCAGTTGATCAACCTCGAGATTGACGCGATCCCCGACGGCTCGCTTGTTCAAGGTGGTGACCGACCAGGTGTGGGGGATGACAGCCAGGGTGAAATCGACGCCATCGGAGCCACAGCGGGCCACCGTGAGGCTGATTCCATCCACGGCAATGCTGGCCTTTTCGCAGACGTAACGACCAAAGCGAGGCTCAAGCCATCGCAACTGCAGCTCCCAGGACTGCGGCCGAGCATCGATCGCGACCACCTCTCCGATCGCATCAACGTGGCCGCTGACCAAATGACCGCCCAAGCGGTCACTCAACCGCAAGGCCGGCTCCAAATTCACCACCGCACCACGATCGGCTTTGGTTCCCAACGTCGTGCGGGACAGCGTCTCTTCGCTGACATCGGCCAGAAAGCCGTCCCCAGACCGTTCGGCCACGGTGAGACAGACCCCGTCGACGGCGACGCTATCCCCAATCGCCAACGGCGCGAACGCCCCGCAGCCTTCAATCAGAACCCCTGACGAGCGTCGCTGAATCGTGCCGACCGCCTGAATAAGGCCCGTAAACATGCTGCGGGGTTCTGATCACCGTGATCTGGTCATAATCGAAAGAAGGGCCGCGTCATCACCATGGTTGAAATGAGCGTGGCCGGCATTGCTCTCGATGCCGCCAGTCGAACCCCGATCGTGCTGCTGCGTGATTCCAGTGGCCGCCGACAGATCCCCATCTGGATCGATCAGGCACAAGCCCACAACATCATGGCCGGCCTCCAGGGGAGCACACCTCCTCGCCCGCTCAGCCATGACCTGATGGCGACCTTGCTTGTGGTCGCTGGCCTGGAACTCGACCGCGTGATCATCCACGCCATCGAAGAGAACACCTTTCATGCAGCCCTGAAACTGCGGGAAGAAGGCGCAGACAGTGACGAGGACGATGACACCGATCTGATCGACATCGACGCCAGACCCAGTGATGCCATTGCCCTGGCGGTCCGCACGGGCAGCAGCATCTGGATGCTGGAGGAGGTCGTCGCAGAAGCGTCGATCCCTGTGGATGCCGAAGCGGATGCTGCCGATCAGAGTGCGTTCAATCGATTTGTGGACGATCTGAGTCCCGCCGCCCTCGTCCGCCACCTCCAAGACCGGGACAACAGCCAGGGCCATCAGGACCCCAACCGTTGAAGCGTCCGTTTGGTCGCGGCCGATCGGTGAGCCTGTTCACCCTCGGCACCATGCGCGCTCTGTCATCACCGCAGCAGATGACGGCTGTGGTTCAGGCGGCCGCCGCCGCCGGCATCAATCACCTGGAAACGGCCCCCGCCTACGGCCCGGCCGAGGACTTTCTCGGCACAGCGTTGGCCCAGGTCCGCAACAGTGGCGGCGAACCCGACGGCGGCTGGGTCATCACCAGCAAGATTCTTCCGGGGTGCAGCCTGGAGGATGGACAACGCCAGTTGCACGGAATCCTGGGACGCCTGGGCCTCACTCGCCTGGACAACCTGGCCGTTCACGGCATCAACCGACCCGAACATTTGGACTGGGCCCTGGACGGTGATGGTGCCGCCATCCTCCAGTGGGCGGTCGCATCGGGGACGGTCGGTCAGATCGGCTTCAGCAGCCACGGCGACGACGCCCTCATTGACAAGGCCATCCGCAGTGGACTGTTTGGTTTTTGCAGCCTGCATCTGCATCTTCTCGATCCGCAGCGTCTGCCTTTAGCCCGGCTTGCACTGGACCAGGGCATGGGCGTGATGGCGATTTCTCCGGCAGACAAGGGCGGGCGACTGCAGGCACCGAGCACAACCCTGCGAGAAGACTGCCATCCATTTCAGCCTCTGGCGTTGGCCTATCGCTTCCTGTTGGCCCATGGAATCTCCACATTGACCCTGGGGGCAGCCCATCCGAAGGATCTGGAGCTCGCCCAGGCCCTCCGGGCGGCAGATGATCCCCTCAGCCGGCAGGAAGCCCAGGCGATCGAACAACTGGAGCAGCAACGCCACGGGCGCTTGGGGCCTGATCAATGTCACCAGTGTCGGGCTTGTCTGCCCTGCCCGGCAGGCGTGCCGATTCCGGATCTCCTGCGACTGCGCAATCTGGCCATCGGCCATGACCTGATGGCCTTTGCCCAGGAGCGCTACAACCTGATCGGCCGAGCCGGTCACTGGTGGGAACAGGACAACGCGTCCGCTTGCAACCGCTGTGAAGCCTGCTTGCCGCGCTGTCCCCACAGCTTGCCGATTCCGGACCTACTCGCCGACACCCATCAACGCCTCCAAGCGGCGCCACGACGCCGGCTATGGGGCTGACTCCAACCAACGCTGACGCAGGCGTTGTTGCTCTTCAGCCTGCAGTGGCTGCAGTGACCAGCAGCGCGACCACACATCGGCCGCAGGGAGGAGAAGGTCACGCCAACGTTCGGGGAATGCGGCACGGCTCTCCGCCCATGAGTCCATGGCCACCGGCGGCCTCCAACCATCAGCGAGCAGACGTTGGCGCAGGGATCCATCCCAGGCCTGCTCCACCCATGGCTGGGGCAGGGGCTCCCGCGTGGACGCGGGCCGTGTCAACAGGGTCCAGTGCAGGGGCGCTCCAACCTGCGGCAGAGCAGCCGACAACCGCTGATCCCGCCGCACAAGAGCCATACAGCGCTGCAGGGGCAGCACAACAGCCAGCGCCTTGTCTTTGAGCAACCAATTGGTTCCCTGGCGGTCGTCATAGGCCAGAACCTGACGGCGCAGCCGCACCAAGGCATCGTCGCCGGACATCCTGTTGGCCAGCTCGATGACCAGGCGTGAACTGGCAGGAAGCACAAGACGCTGGCGAAGCGACGGCTGCAGCAACCACTCCCAGTCCAGCGGATCCGCCGCCAACTGTGCATGGCGTCGCCACAGAATCACGTAGGGACTGACGGCAATCGGAAGCACGGCGGCGGCCATCTCCGGCGCAAGACCCTTGAGATATTGCAGCGCCTGACCCTCCAGACGGCTGCGCAGGGGATCTGCTGCCAGTGGTTGCAGATCCGCCGCATCACAGCGACTCAACCAGCCATCCGTGAGGGCCAGTAGATCAGCGGTCTTGAACCGTTCGGCATCGCAGGCCACAGCATCGGCACTGCGCTCCAGCCGCCAGGCTGAGGGCAGTGCTTTGGTCCAGACCTTTGGAAGAATGTCATCCGCCACCAGAAGCGTGGGGGGACGATCCTGGCCCCGGCAACCGGCAAGAAGCATCGCTCCGGCCCCACAACTGAAGCGGAGCATCTGGCGACGACTGAAGACCCCAGACCCAGCGACGGAGAGTTGGCTCATTCCGATGAACCTACGGAGGCGGCCTTCAGCCGTTCCATGGCCTGATCACAACGCCGCTGAAGCTCAGGAGTGGAGAGACCACGCAGCTGAGCGAGCACCAGCAAGCCACCCGCCCCGACCCCTTCTTTCACATAGCCATCCTCAAAATCACGCAGTTCCTGATGGCGACTGGTGTTGAACCGCAGCCCGCTGCTCAAGCCAAGCAAGGGAACCTGATAGCGCCCGGCCACGGTGTCAAGCAGACAGCAGAGGGCCGACGCACCGTCGGCGACGCGCTCCGCCGCCAACCATGAGGTTGTCCCAAGGACCACCAACTGGCTCAGGGCTTGACGCTCCCCAGGGGCCATTCCATCCAGCGCCAACGCCAGCACAGCGAGCATCTGACTGCCCCCACCCAGTAACACCGGTTGACCGCTGTGAATCACTCCCCTCAGCAGTCCAGCGGCCATGGCTTGAAAGGGATCACCGACGGCGGCCAGCACGGCGGTGGCGCTGGCCCCGGAAGGCAACGCAGCACGGGCCAAGCCAGCGTCCACCAACTCAGCTTTCTGGACCTTGGGTGGATGGAGTCCACTGCCACTGATCCACTGGCTGACCTCGAAGCCGAGACCAGCCAACACACCGAGGGCCGTGGTGGTCCCCCCCGGCACACACTCCGCCAACACGAGCGGACGGCGCAAGCGAGCCCCGAGTCTGTGGCCTTGCCGCCAAAGCCGCTGGACACGGTGCAGCGGCATGCTCGCACCGGAGGACACGCAATCGGCAGGCCCAAGATCGCTGGCTTCCAGACGGAGATGCGGCTGGTCGGGCTGATGCTCCAAGCCAACGGCTGCGATCTGTGGCGTGAGCGTCAGCCACTCCAGCGCCACATGACTCAACAAGGCTGGACTCACACCGGCGGGCAGTGGAGGAAGGGGCCAACGACGCTGAACGGCTGGACCCGCCAACAGCAGCTCCGCGTCCGCGAGAGCCGTGAACCGGCGGGATTCAGCGGTTGCCCCAGCCGCAGAAATCCCCGCATGCTCGGCGGTACGTGTACCGGCCAACACCAGCAGGAGATCAGCGGCGAAGGAGGGTGCTTGCCAGGGAATCAGCCGCGAAGCCAGCTCACGGGATGAGCAGCCCCCAACAACGCCGACATCAAAGGGGATCAAGCGCGACAAGGGCATGGAGCGCAGCGGGTGGCGCTGGGATCGGAGAACGCAAGCGGGGAAAGATCCAGAAGGCCAACGCATGCAGAGCGAGCACGTAGATCAATTCCTGCACCACCACCAACACAAGCGCCATCAGCTGGACCTCCCCGAGATCCGGTGTCATCGGGAGCTGCAGAACCGTGATCAGACGATCCAGCAAGGCAGCCCCAGCACGGGTGATCACCACCCAGAGATTTTCGCCAACGAGCAGGGACAACACCAACACCCGCACCAGGAAGCCGACTGTTCCCAGCACAACCCCGACCGCCCAGCTCACCCACCAACTCCAGCCACGGCACCAGCTCCAGCCCAGCCATAGGGACAGCAGGCCGTAGGGGAACAGCAGCAAGGGGCCCCGGACGGGGCCCATCAGCGCCGTGAGGAGCAGCACCGCCACCACCAGGCCCTCAACCCCAGCACGACCGCCGCGGCGCAGCTGAAGCAGGGCGAGGGGAAGGGGTAGCGCCAGACGGAACAAAGCACCCCCCACGGGCAGGTAATAGAGCGCCAACCAAATCAAGCCGGTCGTCGCCGCGAGATAAGCACCCTCAACCAGGCGTACTGCTTGCCGTCGGGAGAGTGGCGCCGAATGGGAACTCATGGGGACGGCGCAATGCTCTCGATCCGCTCCACGGCGAAGGGCACATTGGAACGGCGCAGCGCGCGCGTGACCATTTCCGCCGGAGCCGAAGGATCCGCAGCCGACAGACGAATGGTGATCCGATAGGGCTGAGGTTGCAGTGACAGCGCCGGCGGGTCAACAACGGGGAGCGCCGTGGATGGCTGTTGGGCCTGGCCCGGTTCCTCCTGAGCCTTCGGTTGCTGGATCTGCTGATCACCCGTTGCAATCGACTCAGACGGAACGGGCACATCCGCAGGCTGAGCCGACGCAGCACTGGCACTGCGGTCGGGCGCAGGGGTGGCCGTGATTGGCGCCGGTTCACTGAACCGTTGTTCGAGGTCCTGAGCAATCGGGGTGTTCGCACAACCCTGCAGCAACACGATCATCCCGATTGGGAGAACGATCCGCGTCGGCATCAGCTGTTTCCTGGTTTGATCACACGAACCGCACTCGCGCGCAAGCGTCCTGTTTTGGTCGTGGACGGGGCCTTTTTCGCCGCGGGTTTCTTCGCCGCGGGTTTCTTGGTGGTGGTGGATTTGCGTCGGGAGGTCTTCTTGGCTGCAGCCTTGGCTTCAAGCAGTTCAACGGCCTCTTCGAGGGTCACATCATCCGCCCCTTTGCCCTCGGGTAAGGAGGCATTCACCTTGCCCTGTTTGACATACAGGCCGTAGGGACCGTCATAGACCTGGATCGTTTCCTCACTCCCCTCCGGCTTGCCCAGATCCTTCAGGGCCGTGCGACCGCCGCGGCCGCGCTTGGGCATGGCCAGCAGCTCTAGCGCTCGACTTAAACCAATCGCGAGGACATCGTCGTCACCCTTGATGGACCGATAATCCTTTTCGCCCTTGCCCTTGTCCCAGACCACATAGGGACCGAAGCGTCCAAGACCGGCCTGTACTTTGCCGCCATCGGGATGTTCTCCCAACAACCGCGGCAGTCGCAACAAACCCAAGGCGTCGTCGAGGCTGAGGTCCTCCGGCTTCACCCCCTTGGGCAGAGAAGCCCGCTTCGGCTTGGGGTTGTCATCGCTGACTTGTCCCCGCTGCACATAGGGGCCGTACTGACCAAAGAGCAGATACACCAGATCCCCGGTTTCTGGATCTTCCCCGAGGGCTTCGGGTCCATCCGCTTTCTGCTTGAGAATCAGCTCGGCCTGTTCTTCATCGAGATCTGCAGGGGTGATCTCCCTCGGCAGAGTTGCCTTGATCAGCTCCTCTTCTCCGTCCTCACTGACCCGCTTCGATTCGAGGTAAGCCCCGAAGCGCCCAATGCGAACAACGCAGGACAAGCCCTCAAGATCGACCGTGCGGGACGCGCCGGGGTCAATGTCCCCTTCACGCTGCTGAACCTGAAGTTCAAGCCCCTGATTGCCCTTGTAAAAGGTTTCGAGATAGGGCAGCCACTCAACCTGTCCATGGGAAATCTCATCGAGGGTGTGCTCCATCCGAGCGGTGAAGCTGGTATCGACGAGATCCGGGAAGTGCTCCTCGAGCAACGCCGTCACTGCAAATGCCGTGAAGCTGGGTGTCAGGGCGTTGCCCTGAAGGGTGGAGTAACCACGGTCAACGATCGTCCCGATGATCGAGGCATAGGTGGATGGGCGGCCAATGCCCTCTTTTTCCAGCATCTTCACGAGCGATGCTTCGCTAAAGCGGGCCGGGGGCTGAGTCTGGTGGCCAAGCGGTTCCACCGCTTTGGGCTTCGGTGCGTCCCCGACGGCCAGTGCAGGCAGGAGAACCTCCTGACCCTCCAGGGCTGCATCGGGGTCATCACTGCCCTCGACGTACGCACGGAAAAAACCGGGAAAATCAATGCGCGTGCCGCTGGCGCGGAAGCGGGCATCCCCAGAACTGAGATCCACGGCCAGCATCGTCAACCGGGCTTCAGCCATCTGACTGGCCACGGTGCGTTTCCAGATCAGCTCATACAGAGCGAGGTCCCGTCCATCAAGCCCGGTATCGCCTGGGGTTCGAAAGCGTTCACCGGAGGGACGAATGGCTTCGTGGGCCTCCTGGGCATTGCGGGCCTTGGTGCTGAATTGCCTGGGAGCCTTGCTCAGATACTCCTTGCCGTACAGGTCCTCAACGCAATGGCGTGACGCGCTGATGGCCTGATCGGACAGATGAACCGAGTCCGTCCGCATGTAGGTGATGAAGCCGCGCTCATAGAGCCCTTGCGCGCACCGCATGGTCTCCCGAGCGGAGAGACGCAACTTTCGATTCGCCTCCTGTTGAAGCGTGCTTGTGGTGAACGGCGGCACCGGCTTGCGAACCGTGGGCTTCTCTTCAACCTGATCAACGGTCCACGGCGCCTCTGAGACGCGCTGGGCCAACGCCCGGGCCTCCTCTTCACTGAGCAGCCGGACCTCACTGCCGGCTTTGAGTCCACCGGTGCTTTCGTCGAAATCATTGCCGCTGGCCACGCGCTTGCCAGCCACGTGGGTGAGCTTGGCGTCGAAGACCCCACTGGGTTGCTCCAGCTGAGCCTTGAGGTCCCAGTAACTGCCGCTGCGAAACGCCCGACGTGCCCGCTCCCGCTGAACGAGCAACCGCACGGCCACGGATTGGACACGCCCAGCCGACAGCCCCCAAGCCACCTTTTTCCACAGCAAGGGGGACAGGGTGTATCCCACCAATCGATCAAGAATGCGGCGGGTTTCTTGGGCATGGACCAGTTCCATGTCCAGATCACGGGTTTGATCCAGGGCCTTGGCGATGGCCTCTTTGGTGATCTCGTGAAACACCATGCGTTTCACCGGAACTTTCGGGGCCAGCAGCTGAAGCAGGTGCCAGCTGATGCTCTCCCCCTCACGGTCTTCGTCCGTCGCCAGCAGGAGCTGATCAGCACCCTTAAGGGCGTCCTTGAGCTCGCGGACCGTCTTTTTCTTGTCCTTGGGAACGACGTACAGAGGCTCGAAGTCGGCCTCGGTGTTCACGCCGAGATTGGCCCATTTCTGGCCTTTCGCCGACGCGGGAATCTCACTGGCGTTATTGGGCAGATCGCGAACATGCCCCATCGACGCTTCAACCTTGAAGCCCTTGGGCAAGAAGCCGCGAATGGTGCGGGCCTTCGTAGGGCTCTCAACGATGACGAGGGTGTGCGCCACAGATAGGCCGTGAACCGTGACCCTTCTTTATCGCACCGACCTCCGCCGTGCATGAGAAAGACGCGACTTCGAATCTGACTGAGGAGCGCCGCTACAGTCCTCCGGAGACGTTGGAATGCGCCAAGTCATGCCCGAATTGGGTGTCCTGCTCATCGCCACCCAGGCCATGGCCGCTCCAGGCGATCTGCTGAACCTGTCCCTGAACGCCTCGGCGGTGCTTCCGGAGGCCGCCGTGTTGCTAACGATGTTGGCCACGCTGTTGGTCGACTTGGCCGGTGAGAAGGCAGCTGCACGCTGGGTTCCACCGATTTGTTACGTCGGATTGGGCGGGGCCCTGGTCCTGCTGGCCCTGCAATGGGGTGCTCCCCCGGAGCCGTCCTTCTTGGGGGCATTTATTTCCGACAACCTTGCGGTGGCCTTCAGGGCCGTGATCGCTCTCTCCACCCTGTTGTCGCTGCTGATCAGCTGGCGTTACGCCGAGCAAAGCGGAACACCGGTCGGTGAATATGCGGCCATCCTCCTCGCGGCAACCCTCGGCGCGATGTTGCTCTGCGGAGCGACCGATCTTGTCAGCGTCTTCATCTCACTTGAAACCCTGTCTGTCGCTAGTTATCTGCTGTCGGGATACATGAAGCGGGATGCCCGCAGTTCCGAAGCAGCGCTCAAATATCTCCTGGTCGGTTCGGCGGCAGCTGCCGTTTTCCTTTACGGCTCATCCCTTCTTTACGGCCTTAGCGGCAGCACAAGCCTCGAAGAAATTGGCGTTGCCCTGCAGACCAGCACCACCCCCATTGCGGCTCTGGCACTGGTGTTTGTTCTGGCCACGGTGGCCTTCAAGATCGCAGCGGTGCCGTTCCACCAGTGGACTCCCGATGTCTACGAAGGTTCGCCGACCCCGGTGGTGGCGTTCCTGTCCGTGGGCTCCAAAGCAGCTGGCTTCGCGCTTGCACTGCGCATTCTCGTCGGCTGTTTCGGTGCCTTCGACGGTCAGTGGAAGCTGCTCTTCACCGTGCTCGCCGTGCTGAGCATGACCCTTGGCAACGTTGTTGCCCTGGCACAGACATCGATGAAACGGATGCTGGCCTACAGCTCCATTGGTCAGGCTGGGTTCGTGATGATCGGGCTGGTCTGCGGAACTGAAGACGGATTCGCAGCGATGGTGCTCTACATGGCGGCCTATCTGTTCATGAATCTCGGCGCCTTTGCCTGCATCATCCTGTTCTCGATCCGCACCGGAAGCGATCGAATTTCGGATTACGCAGGTCTCTACCAAAAAGATCCTCTGATCACCCTCGGCTTAAGCCTCTGCCTGCTCTCCCTCGGCGGCATTCCTCCAATGCTTGGGTTCTTCGGCAAGATCTATCTCTTCTTTGCTGGATGGGCTGATCACCAGTACCTCCTGGTGGTCGTTGGTCTCATCACATCTGTGGTGTCGATCTACTACTACATCTCGGTGATCAAGATGATGGTGGTGAAAGAGCCTCAGGAAGCATCTGATGTCGTGAAGTCCTACCCCGAGGTGCGCTGGTCGCTGATGGGGATGCAGCCTCTCCGCTTTGCCTTGATTGGTTGCGTCGCCATCACAGCCATCGGCGGAATTCTGTCCAACCCACTGTTCCAGTGGGCGAACGAGGCCGTGACAGAAACACCGCTTCTTCAGCAAGCGATTGCGCAATCCGCTCAGGGGGGCCTTGGCTGATCACGGTGATTTAGCTCCGAATCCCGTTGCTGAACTCAGCAACGTCAGCAAGGTCTATGGAAGCGGTGACCTCGAGGTTCGTGCTCTCGATGGTCTCAATCTGACCGTCAAACGAGGGGATTACCTGGCTGTCATGGGAGCCAGCGGATCTGGCAAAAGCACCGCCATGAACATTCTGGGTTGTTTGGATCGGCCCAGTTCCGGCAGTTACCGATTGAACGGCACCGCCGTTGAGCAGCTGGATGATGATTCCCTCGCCGATGTGCGCAATCAATCGCTGGGATTTGTCTTCCAGCAGTTCCATCTCCTGCCGCAGGCCACGGCGATGGACAACGTGATGCTGCCGATGATTTATGCCGGCGTCCCCGTCGATGAACGTCGCGAACGCGCCCGTGATGCATTGATTCGCGTGGGATTGCGGGAACGTCTCAACAATCGCCCCAATCAACTCTCAGGCGGGCAACAACAACGCGTTGCCATCGCGCGAGCGATCATCAACAGACCAGCCCTGCTGCTGGCGGATGAACCCACAGGAGCACTGGACTCGACGACCACCGCAGAGGTTCTCGATCTCTTCGATGATCTCCATCGCCAGGGGATCACGCTTGTTTTGGTCACCCATGAAGACGAAGTGGCCGAACGAGCCAAAGAGGTGGCTCGCTTTCAAGATGGTCGGGTCGTGGAACTCAATCGCTCTGGCCTGAGCCGGACGAACACGATCCAGCTGCGATGACGGCCCTGTCTGCCCCCCTGACGGTGGCCGTCGTGGAAGACGATCCGCGCATCCGGCGGCTGATCGAAGATGAGGTGGTGGATGAAGGCCACCGCGTGGAGTGCTTCAACAGCGCCGAAGGCTTCCTCGAAGCAATCACGCCCGATCGTTTCGACCTGGTGCTGCTGGATCTCCTGTTGCCTGGGATGACAGGTCTGGACTGCCTACTGGCTCTGCAAGCGTTGCCAACGGCCGAACAACCGACCGCACCGGTCATCGTTGTCACGGCTCTGAACGACGGCGACATGCGCGACCAAGTGCTCAAAGCCGGCGCTCAGGAGTACATCCTCAAGCCGGATCTGTTTCTGCGCCTGCCTGATCTATTGATGCAGACGTCGAAACGGCCAACAGTGGAACCGTGATCGTGACGCTAGTTTCTGTCTGACCTGCCGGCAACAGAGCCTGAGTCAGGGTCATCCCTCCATCCCAGGCCTCAACCAACTGGCGCACCAGGGGTAAACCCAGGCCGGAACCCTCCACATGGCGCCCGTCCCGATCGATCTCCGCCCGGATGAAGGGCCGTTGCCAGCGCTGCAGCTCATCTTCAGACACAGGGGGCTCTGAACCAACACTCAGCAGCTCCAACGCACACACGGACTCAGACGGCCGAGGTCGCACGGTCAAGCGAATGGCCGCATCCGATCGGCCATGACGGACGGCGTTATCCAGAAGCTGATCGAGCACCAGGAACAGGGCGTTGTCATCGACACACACCGGCGGCAGCTCCTGCACCTGCTGATCCTGGATCAGGACCCGAGCCTGAGCCCTGGGCGGGAGCTGTTGATACCAATGATCCAGGAGAGACATCAAGGCTGGCTGCGGATGTCCAGCGCGAGGTGGGTCCACCTGAAGGGAAGTCATCAAGGTGAGGTGTTCCAGCAGCTGATGGATCCGTCGCACTTCTTCCCAGGCCACCTGAAGACGGCCCTGAACAGCGTCCGTCTGCCTGTTGTCGCGAATTAAACGGCGAAGCGTCCCGGTCACAATCGCCAGGGGCGTCCGCAGTTCATGGCTGAGGTCGGTCATGAACTGCTTCTGTTGCCGCAAAGCCTCCTCTTCTGGTGTCAGGTCCTGAATCGTGATCAACAGGAAGCGTGCCTCGGGCAGCGCGATGGGTTGCCAACGCAGACGTTGGGGTTGCGTGAGCCCACCAGCGGGTCGCCGCAAACGAATCCGATCGCTGCCGGCCTGGCTTGCCAACGGCTGTGAGCGATGCAGGCCATGGGATTCAGGCACTGCGTCTCCTTGCTCAGAACACATCAGCATCACGTCCTCGAGCTGGCGATTCAGCAACTGAATCGGGACACCATCCAGCAACAGTGATGCGGATGCCTGATTGGCCCAATGAATACGGCGGGCGGAATCAATGATCAACATCGATTCGCCCGCTGCATCAAAGGCGACCTGGAGCATGCCCAACGATTGACGCAACTGCTGAACCAGGGACGCATCCCATCGAGCAGGATCCCCCTTCCCCATGGCGTCAGTCATCCAGCGACAGCGGCCTGAGGGTGGCTGCAAAGGACCAACTGCCGTCCTGAGACTTCTCCGCAACGATGAAATGTTCGCTGTCGATCGCCACTCCGCTGGCGCAAAAGGTCGCCAACGTCAGGGGGTGGTTGAGCACTTTGGACTCCTCGGTGAGCTTGAAACGTGCAAAACCGGCATGGTGCGCATCCCGGAAATTGGCCGGAAGAATCAAACCGAGGGATTTCCCGAGCAAGGCCTCATCCGTCCACCCATAGACCTCGCGGAAGCGTTGATTGATCTCCACGACCATGCCTGTTGCATCAGCTCTCACGAAGGGGAGATCCTCTTGCTGTCGAAGGGCAGCAATCGCATCTACGGTCCACGGCTGGTTGGGTTTCAACAGCACAAACACGTCCTCCGAAAGCCTAGGAAGCACGAGATGACTGTCCAGAACTGTGACTAAGGTGACGTCAGCCCGTGTTGTCCGATGGTGCCGACCACCTCATCACCCCTACGTGTGCTGGTGGTGGATGACGAACGTCGGTTGACCGAATTGCTCAAACTCGAATTGGATGTCGAGGGTTATGACGTTGAAGTCGCGTCCGATGGAGCCACAGGCCTGATTCGAGCGAAGACCAGTCCGACTCCAGACTTGATCATCCTCGACTGGAATTTGCCGGACTTCAGTGGGATCGACATCTGCCAACGGATCCGAGCCGGAGGTCTGACCACGCCGATTCTGATGCTGACGGGTCATGACGAAATCACCGATCGCGTGACAGCACTGGATGCAGGCGTGGATGACTATCTGGTCAAACCCTTTTCCCTCGATGAATTGATGGCGCGTCTGCGCGCGATGCATCGCCGAGCAGATTCATTCTCTGGACCGTCCTCCAGCAACCCGGTGGAGGAAGAGCTTCGGGTCGGTGACCTCGTGATGAACACACGCACGCGCGATGTGAGTCGAGGCGAGCGCAGCATTCAGCTTTCGGTGAAGGAATACGACCTCCTTAATTTCTTACTGCGCGGAGCCGGACGTGTCCTGGAACGTCAAGAGATCATGCACGGCGTCTGGGGAGAAAACTTCTATGGCGATGACAACTTGCTCGACGTTTACATCCGCTATCTCCGCCAGAAAGTGGAAGAACCCGAGGCTCCGACGTTGATCCACACCGTGCGAGGGGTTGGATTCATCCTCCGGGACACATCCCCCTAAGACACGCACTGCATCAGGGCCGTTTCAGTGCCGACATCAATTCACTGACCAAGACCGCCACAGCATCAAGTCCCTCGAGATCCAGGTGAAGCGAATCCAACGCACCTGGCTCGACGGCCACCCAGCCTCCCCGCTCGGGGCGACGCAGCTCAAAGTGCAGATGGGGGCCGGTGCTCAACCCCGTACTGCCGACGCGCCCGATCACCTCACCCTGGCGAACGCGTTCACCGGCACGGACATACAGCTCGGATAGATGGCCGTAGAGGGTCCTGCGATGGGGCCGTTGATGCTCGATTTCAATGGCAAGTCCGTAGCCACCCGCCAAACCGCTGCTTAACACAACACCGGAACGGGCCGCCACCACTGGGGTTCCCTCCGGAGCAGCGAGATCCCGTCCCGCATGCATCATCCAGCTCTGCAACAGCGGATGGCGCCGCCAGCCGAAGGCGCTGCTGGTGACCGCATGACCCATCACCGGAAACAACAACCGACGATCGTTGTTGCCACGCACTGCCGCGGGACGCGGAGTGACAGCAAAGACCGACTCCAGTGAGAAGCCTCCCCCACCTCCCGCGAGCAGAGCGGAGACCGGGACGACCACCGGGGCTTGATCACTGACACCAGAAGCACGTGCAGCACGGTTGAGGCGTGGTTGATGCCGCGATGAACCCGACGGCATCGCGACACCTGTTGCACATTCCTTGCGGGAGAGAGCACCGGATCGGCATCCCAGCCTCAGAGCCGATGACTCAATGGGCGTGGTGAGAGAACCGCGCTGGAGGTTGCGCCGCTCCTGAGGAGTAATGACCCGCAGCCGCTCCAAACGATCCAGGCTCTGATCAGCACCAACGTCGAGCGTCAACGGCCCAATGAAGACGAGTCCCAGGAGAGGCAGAAACAGACGCAGCATCAACCCCAACGCCGCAGACACCGCCGACTGACCCCGCGTCGAAGACAAAGACCACCGTCCGAGCTGAGTCCCTCAATGCCCCAGACCGTCCCATCGATCGGGTCATGCCAAACGTCGTTCCACAGCCGAGCTTCCGCGGCGGACAGGGACAAGGACAGCTGATCGGCACGGGCCCAGGCCAGACAACGGTCCATCGCCACCATCACCTCAGCAGTCCAGCGGGAGGGACT
Source organism: Parasynechococcus sp. (assembly GCF_042954325.1). Taxonomy (GTDB): domain Bacteria; phylum Cyanobacteriota; class Cyanobacteriia; order PCC-6307; family Cyanobiaceae; genus Parasynechococcus. The sequence continues at coordinate 142,618 of NZ_JBGKDS010000012.1, forward strand.
GCCGGCCGCATCTCCCTGCAAACGCCGCAAGGAGGTGGCCAGCGGTGGCACGGGATTCGTCACATTCAGACCCAAGCCAAATCGCACGAGCCGCAGCTTTGAACCGCGGTAGACCAGCCGGGGCAGCAGGCCAGCCAGCTTGGCCCCATCCACCAGCAGATCATTCGGCCACTTGATCCGCACCGGGACGCCCCTCCGCTCCAGCTGCTCAGCCATCGCCACGGCAAGGGCCAGACCCGCCAGCCCAGCACTCCGACCAACCTGTTGAGGCCAGGGCAACGCAGCACTGACCCAGACGCCTCCATACGGTGCGGACCAGGCTCGACCCCGTTGCCCGGTCGCCCGCGTTTGATGCGCTGCGACAACCGCATACGAGCGCTGCAGAGGGCCAGTCGGTAACGCCTTCAGCCAAGCCTCCAGCCAGGTTTCGGTGCTGCTGCAGACCGGCAACGCGCGCAGCTGCCAGACCGCAGAATCTCCGCCGGTGATCGCCCTGTAATGGGCCATGACCCGACCTGAGCCGAGCCGGGACCTAGACGCAACCATCACGACACCCGGCCAATCGATCGACGGCATCCAACAAGACATCAACCGGCTGGACCAGAGCCATCCGCAACCAGCCGCGGCCCCCATCACCAAAGCCGGACCCCGGCGTCAGGGCCACTCCGCACTGACGCAGCAGATCCGCAGCGCAGCGTTCATCGTCCCAACCCCGTTCATGGGCCCAGTCGGGAAGGGGCATCCAGAGATACAACGCCATCTCGGCATTGGGCACTGACCAGCCCATCGCCTGGAGGGCCAAACGCACCCGATCCCGCCGATCCCGATAGATCGGTCGCAGGCTTGCCGGCCAGTCGCTGCAATCGCGAAGAGCGGTCACGGCACCGCGCTGAAGGGCGAGGGATTGGTTGAAATCAATCACCGATTTCACCTGACGCAAGGCTGTGATCAACGGCGCGGCGCCCACCGCAAAGCCAAGCCGAACTCCCCCCATGCACCAGCCTTTGGAGAAGGAGAAAAACTCAATGCCCTGCTCGCGCCATCCGGGACTGCGGAGCAAACTCGGCGCCTCCCCCGCCAGGGAGAGGTCGACATAGGGATTGTCATGGGCGATGACGACGTCATGACGCAGGCCACGATCCATCACCTGATCCAGAACACCCTGATCGCCGACCCGTGCCGTGGGGTTATGCGGGTAGCCCAAGACAAACAGCTTGAGTCGGTCCCAGGTTGACCCCGAGACGGAGGCGAGATTGGGGACCCAGCCATGGGTCGAGGACAGCGGGAGCCGACAGACCTCTGCCCCCGCCAGCAACAGGCCACCCAAGTGGGAGGGGTAACAGGGATCGAGCACCAGAGCTGGATCTCCTGGGTTCAACACCGCAAGGGGAAGGTGGGCTGTCCCCTCCTGTGAACCGACCAACAACTGAACCTGTGATCCAGGGTCAACCGCTACGCCGAAGCGGTGTAAACACCACTCGGCCACAGCCTCCTGGAACGGAGCAGTGCCTGCATTCAGGCAATAGGCAGAGCTACTCGGCTCAAAGATGGCTTGAGCCATCCCGTCCAGCACCGGCTGGGGAGGGCGTAAATCCGACGACCCCAGGGAGAGATCGATCAGTGGATGCTGACCATGGCTTTCGGCGGCCTGCCGGTAGGCCACCTTGCGCTGATCCGTTCGGGCAAAGACACCTCCACCGAGGGTCTTCAGCCGATCAGAGATGTGCATCCAGGAAGCTCTTCAGCTGGGCCTGAGCAATCGCCCCCTCATGGCGGGCCAGCTCCTTGCCCTCGCGGAACAGGATCAGGGTGGGAATGCCCTGCACCTGATATGCGTCACGGGTCTGAGGGTTGCCATCCACTTCGAGCTTGCCGACGGTCAGGGTGGCTGCATAGGTCTCAGCCGCCCAGTCCATCAGCGGAGCAATCAAACGACAGGGTCCACACCAGGGCGCCCAAAAATCGACGAGCACAGTGCCGGACGACTGCAGGACCTCAGCAGCGAAAACGGAGTCGGTGAACTCGTGGACAGCGTTGGCCAATGGAAAAGCGACAGCGATGGCCTGATCTTATGGAGACCACCGCCCGCGCGTCGACGCACTCAAAGCTTGTCGATGGAACGCTTCAGATCTTCAAGATCAGCATCCACGGCTTCCACCTGGACCGGTTTCACCTCAGTGGAGGCATCCGCGGCAGGCAAAGCAACCGCTTCAGGACCACCCTTCAGTTGGACACGGAGGGCTGCCAGCTCATCGTCGACATCATCACCGCTTTCCAGCGCAGCGAACTGGCTTTCGAGGTCGGCTCCAGCCAACTCAGCCGCAGCCTGACCTGTGGCCTCAAGTGATTCAACCTTCTCCTCCATGCGCTCAAACGCAGCCATGGCGGTATTGGTGCCAAGGTTGCCCACGGCACTCTGCAACTGCTGCTGAGCTTTGGCGGCCTCGGCACGGGCCTTCAGCATGTCCTTTTTGGTCTTCGCCTGGGCGATCTTCCCTTCGAGGGCGACCAGACTCTTCTTCAGAGTCTCGACTTGGCCATCCTGAGCCTGAACCTGCGCACTGAGGGAGGTCGCTGTTTCCTGGAAGGTCTTGCGACGGGTGAGTGCCTCACGGGCCAGATCCTCTTCGCCTTTCTTCAAGGCGAGTTCAGCGCGCTCGTACCAAGTACCGGCCTGTGATGCGGCCTGTTCAGCCTGGTTCCGCAAGCGCTTCTGACTGGCGATCGCCATGGCGACTGCCTGTCGAAGCTTGACCAGATCCGCCTGCATATCGGCGACGGACTGATCCAGGATCTTGGAAGGATCCTCCATGCCGCTGATGGCCGCATTGGCGTTGGCACGCACCAAACGGCTGAGCCGGTCAAAGAAACCCATGGAGCAAGCGTTGATCCCCACAGAGGGTAGCGAGATCAGCAAGAACTCCCTCCTAGGCTGAGGAAATGGCAGTAGCTCCTGACTCCCAGCGCCGCAGGCTCAAGGGCCTTGAACTGCTTCAGGCCGCAGCTCCTCCCCCTGCGGAACAGCTCAAAACCTGTCTCGACACACTGCGCCAGGACTGGCGAAAGGACGGCCACCTGGCTGGTTTATGGCAGGACTGGGATCGAATCGCTGGGTCGCGACTGGCCCCCCATTGCCGCCCTCTGACCCTTCAACGGGGGGTGCTGACCATCGGTGCCTCCCACCCGCAATGGCGCCAGGCCCTGCAATACAACCGACTGCAACTGCTCGCTGCACTGCGCGGGGCAGGACATCCCGTGCGCGACCTCAAGATTCAGCAACACCATGCCCCGACGGCGATGACCCCGGAGGATGAACAACGGATCTGGAATCGGCACCCCAGTCGCATTGATGTGCATGGCATGGGCACGTGCCCAAAATGTCAGCGGCCATCCCCCCAGGGTGAAATCGACCTCTGGTCGTTCTGTGGCTTCTGTCGTCGACAGGAATTAAGCCAAACGTCGGGCTAATACCGTTCCGGTCGGGGGTCCTGCCAATCGCGCGTCACGCCATCCGCCATCAGGTCGTCTGCTCGGGTCTGCAATCGGAGTCGATCCAGTCTCCAGAGCTGATAAATCCCGTGATCACCAAGCACTTCAGGGCTGAGGTTCTGCCAGTAGGGCTTGCTGGACGTGCCTCGATCAATCGCGATGAGCACGGTGGACTCGACAGCACCTGGAGCGACCGGGCGACCGGTCCAACCCCGACGTTGATCGTGGGTCAAGCGGTCCGCCAAATTGACGAGGGCGCCATCGGAGCGGCCCTCGAAAAGGATGACCGTTGATGTGTAGAAGTGAAGCGACGGTTTCATGACACCAACCATCGCCAGGGCTTCATCGGGACGCCGTTGCTGAAGCATCTGCTCCGCCACATCCCGCACCGGACGTTGGCGCAATTGATCGGCGAGTTCCGCGATGGGAATCAGTGCGGTCAGATGGAACAGAACCAGAGGCAACTGCATGGCGATCACCCGCTGAATGGGTGATCGACGCAGCAACAGCACCCCCAACAGACCCGCCACGCTGAACCACCCCGCGGCCCGCAACACGAGGCCGCTGGCCAAAAGGTCGTTGACCAACGTGGGCATTTCCGGATCCTCAATGAGGGGAATCCACTGGCCGGACAACCAGAAGCCGAGCGATAACAAGGCGATCAGAACAACCGTCACACCACTGGCGATCGCCACCCCAGGCGATCGCCGTCGCACCGACAGGGCAATCAGCAGAGCAGCGGCGGGCGTCGCAGGCAGCCAGTAACTGGGAAGTTTGGTGGCGGCGGTGGTGAACAACAACAGCACTGCGACGAGCCAACAGGCCGCAAACTGCTGCAGGGACTGCTGTGGATTGGATCCAGCCCTTCGAATTTGCGCCAGACCCAACAGCAGAAATGCCGTGAAAGGCAGCGCTGCAATCAGCATGAGGGGCAGGAAATACCACCAGGGCTGGAGGTGGTTATTCACGACCGACGTGAAACGCTGAAGGTTGTGATAACCAAAGAAACTGTCCCAGAACGGCTGACCTTCCACCAGCAGTTCCGCGGCATACCAAGGCAGGCTGATCAAGGCCGTGATCAATAGACCAGGCAGGGGACGCAGCCGGGTCCAAAGCAATCCCAACTCGTGGCGCAACAAACCGAACGCCAACAGGGTGAGCCCAGACAGCACAACAGCAACGGGACCTTTGGCCAACACCGCCAATCCGAGCACAACCCAGGCGGGAGACCAGTGCTGACCATCAGGATCAGCAAAACGGCGCCACTGCAGCAGCAGACTCAAGCTGAGCAGGGCACAAAGCAACGAATCGCTGACCGCCGTGCGGCTCCAGATCAACACCAACGGGGACAACGCGAAGCTGAGGGGCGCAGCCACCGCGGTCCAGTGGGGATGCGGATCATGCTTCTGCGGCCAGCGCAGCAACGTGTCAGCCAGGCCGAGCATCACAGCCATGCAGGACAACGCCGAAGGAAGTCGCGCTGCCCAGCTGCCCAGGGGATCCCACAGGCCATCTCCCGGAAGGGCGTAGCCCAATCCCATCAACCAATAAACCAGTGGAGGTTTGTCGTAACGCGGCAACCCATTCACCCGCGGTGTGAGCCAGTCACCGGTTTCCGCCATGGCACGCCCGGCCGCAGCAAAGAGAGGGGGGGTCTCGTCGATCAAGCCCGTTGCCCCAAGCCGCCAAAGGGCGATCAACACACCAAGACCGAGCACCAGAGCCAGCACCCGTCGTCGACTGCGGCAGGACAATTTCTCCAACGCCTGCTCACTCAAGACCTGGTGGAGATGTTGACATCTCCGCCAGCCAGCCCCTCCAAAAGCCAGGTCTCGACGCGCTCCGCGAACACATCACAGGACGCATGGGTTTCAACCCATTGGCGGCAGGCCGCTCGATCGAGTTGATCCAGGTGGTTCAAGGCATCGGTCAACGCAGCGACGTCATCCGGTTGCACCAACCAGCCGGTGGTGCCCGATTGAATGAGTTCACCCGGCCCACCTCGGTCGTAGGCCACAACCGGCACACCACAGGCCAGCGCTTCAACGACAACATTGCCGTAGGCCTCATTCCACTTCGGCGTGTTGATCAGGGCACGACAGCCACCGAGCTGCTTCTGCAGCTGGTTGGTGGGGAGAAATCCCCGCCATTGAATGGTTCCGGCGGGAACACTGGCCTCGACAGCCTCGGCGTAGGCAGCGTCCTCACGGAATCCCCAAACCAGCAATTGCTCTCCCAAAGCAGCGGCCGCCGCCGCGGCATCTTCCAAGCCCTTTTCTGGAGCAATGCGTCCCGCCCAGCCGAGGGAACCGTCCGCCACCGGACGGAAGCTGTAGTGCTGTAGGTCGAAACCATTGCCGACCACGCGTGGGGTTGCAGGAAGCGAAAAATCAGCCGCCTGACGCGCCGTATGAAACGCCAGACGACGCTGATCCCAACCGGCCAAGGCTTCGATCGCATCGCCCATCACTGCGGACTCACGTCCCATGCTGATCAGATGGAACAAGCGCACCGAGAGATACGGCGTCATCCACAGGGGCAGCCAGTCGTAGCCGAAATTCAGCAGGGCATCCGCCCCAACCTGTCGGGCATGGGCATGGGCTCGTTCCAACAGCCGGGGCAGCATCCCATCGGCCGGGATGGTGATGTCAGCCGCGTGATCACTGTGCTGCCAACTCGGCTGATCACAACCACTGACCTCGAGCAGATCCAACCGGGAATCGCTGAACGGCAATGTTGATCCAGCACCCGCAACGACGGTGAGGCGATGGCCACGGGCCAACAACCCCTGGACGAGAGAACGCAGGGTCAGCTCGACCCCTCCACCACGGCCACTCCCAAGTGCACCGATCGGGGTGTTGATCAACACCAGATGCAGGCTTCGATGATCCATGGCGATCACACCATCGCTTCAGACACGGCGGCCTGCTCCCACAGGCGCCGCCGCTGGCTGACACAGATCACCGAAGCCAGGACCAGACCAACGCCCACCCATTGCAGGGGATCCAATCGCTCACCCAGGAACCATCCTCCCGTGGCCAAAGCGAAGACGGGGGTCAGGAAGCCAAGGCTGCTGAAACTGGTGAGATCCCGACGGTTGGCAAACCAAAAAAACAACCCATAAGCCACTGCACTGCCCAAAAGACTCGCAAACCCCATCCGCATCCAATCGGTGATGTGCCACGGAGGCAGGGTCCAACCGCGCTCCAGCACAGAACAACCGAACAGAGGCAATCCGCCGATGAGCATGTGCCAACCCGTTGTGGCAACCGGATCACTGTGCCGGGAGGCATAACGGATCAGAACCGTGCCCAGGGCCATCGCCAGCGCCGCTAACAACATCCAACCTTCACCCGGTTGCAACACCACAGTCAGCCCCGGCGCATCCCGCAACAACCACCAGTGCCCGAGCAACTCACCGGGGACACCCAGGCAGAGGATCCCAGCCAAACCAAGGCCCAGGCCCAGCCAGCCGATGGGGTTGATCGATTCGGCAAAGAGACCTCGAGCGAACAGGGCAACCAATAACGGTTGTGAATCGATCAACACCGAGCCAAGGCCAGCGCCGGTCCCCGCCAGACCCAGCGCCAGCAACCCCTGAAAGAGCACGGCATCCACCAGCGTGAACAAGGCAAACCAGCCGAGGTCGCGACGGTCAATGCCAGTGGAACGACCGGTGGCACGAAGCCAAATCAAAACGGCCAGCCCTGCCGGAAAGAGACGCAGTGCGGCCACCAGCCAAGGTCCACCACTGGGGATGAGCGGCGCCATGGCCGTCATGGCGGTTCCCCAAAGCGCAAAGGGCAGCACCATCAGCAGCCACAGGAGTTGACGTGACATGCGATTCGGGGGCAGAGACCTTTTTAAGATCCGAAAGAACACAGTTGTGAGACATGGTCTGGCCGTGGCGCCGAAAATCACGCCGCCGCATGGCGCGGATCGTTGTTGAGGGCGCGATTTCGGGAAGCACGCGCAAACGGGTGCTCAAGGCACTTCGTGAAGTCGAACGCCGTGAATTTCCTGCCCTGCTGCTGCGGGTCGACAGCCCCGGAGGCACCGTTGGCGACAGCCAGGAAATCCATGCCGCTCTGCTGCGCCTGCGCGACAAGGGCTGCAAAGTTGTCGCGAGCTTCGGCAACATCTCCGCATCAGGGGGCGTCTACATCGGAGTTGCCGCCGATCGGATCGTGGCCAATCCAGGCACGATCACCGGTTCGATCGGTGTGATCCTTCGAGGCAATGACCTGTCACGGGTGTTCGAACGGATTGGGATCCGTTTCGACACGGTCAAAAGTGGGAGGTTCAAAGACATCCTTTCCCCCGATCGGCCCTTGGGCGACGATGAACGTGAACTGCTTCAGCAGCTCATTGACAGCAGTTACGGACAGTTCGTGGGTGTTGTGGCCGCCGGACGACAACTCACGACTGACCAGGTCAAGAGCTTTGCCGATGGCCGCGTCTTCAGTGGTGAGCAAGCCCTCGCCCTAGGCCTGGTGGATGAACTCGGCGATGAGGAGCATGCCCGGCGACTCGCCGCCAAAATCGCCGATCTGGATGAGGAGAAAAGCCGCCCGATCACATTGGGAAAAGAACGACGCAAGTTCAGTGGCCTCTTGCCGGGCTCGGCGGTCCTGCATCAACTCCAGACGCGCGTGAGTCTTGAATTGATGGGCAATGGCCAGGTTCTGTGGCTCTACAGACCATGACTGACCCATCCCTGCATCTGGTTGGCCTACGCGGGGCAACCACGTGCCGCGAGAACTCGTTGACGGCCATCGAGGAGGCCGTTCGAGACCTCATCGATGCGCTGGTCGAGCGCAATGCACTCACCCCGGATCGGATTGTCTCTCTGACCTTCTCAGTCACGACGGACCTTGATGCCTGCTTCCCAGCCGCCGTCGCCCGACGCCGCGATGGCTGGGATGGTGTCGCCTTACTGGATTGTCAGCAGATGGCGGTGCAAGGAGATCTGGAGCGCTGCATCCGTGTTCTCGCCCATGCGTGGCTGCCGCTGGGTCAGAACGCACAACATCCCTACCTCGAGGCGGCCAGCCGTTTGCGACCAGACCGATCCAGTCACAACTGACAGATCAGACGCCGGCCCAGACCGTTCTCGCATCGGCATGGGACTCAGGAGAATCCAGACAACGCCCCACGGTCTCGTCCATGCCCATTCAGAGCAAAAGCCTGCGCCGCTGGATCGGCGCCGCTGCCATGACCGGACTGGCTCTGGTGGTCCCCACCGACTTGATCTCCCAAGGATCAGCGGCACGGGCCCAGGGCACTCCAAGCCTGATGGAATTCCGCTGGGATACCGACCGGAACTACCGGAAGCTGTACTACTACCAAACCTCAACACTCGAAAGCGATCGATCCGAGTGGTACCTCACCCTTCGGGCCAAGGACCGCAAAACCGCCGTCTTAAAACTCACGGTCACCATCCCGGATTATTTCGACGCGAAGCTGAAGCCGAAACGGATGAGCCTCTGCCGGACCACAGCCGGCAGCATGATGAGCCGCACGAAGTGCCTGGAGACCATCCCAGCCACCATCGAAGTCAACGACACGCAAACGGCGATCGAAGTGTTCCCGGATCAGCCGCTACCCATGGACGGTGACTACTCCCTGCGCGTCAAGCTGTTCAATCCACGCGGCAAGCGCATGTATCAGCTGAATGCGCTGATCCAAGCGCCTGGCGACGTCCCGATGTCCGGTTACGCCGGCAGCTGGCTGATCGACGTGGACTGACTGATAAATTAGTTAGCTCTGATCGGACGGACGACACAGACGCCATGACCAAACGCACCCTCGGTGGAACCAGTCGCAAGCGCAAACGCGTGTCGGGTTTCCGGGTCCGCATGCGGTCCCACACCGGTCGTCGGGTCATTCGCACCCGCCGCAAGCGCGGCCGTTCACGCCTAGCAGCCTGATTGAGCTGAGCTCAGCCGAACATCACCAACCTCGAACAGTCATGCCCTAAGTGGCCAAGGCAGTTCGGGGTTTTGTTCTGCTTTTCGATGTCGTTCTGCTTGTGCTCCGGTTGATGGCACTCCCAGCCTCGATGCGACTGCGGGGGCAGCGCTGCTTCAACAGGCTGCTTCGCTCCGCCAAGCGGCACCACGGCCGATGGATGGTTCTCCGCACCATCCAAGGTGATCCGACATTGCTGCGTCCTGAACTGCGCTCCGCACGGCTGCAACGCTGCCGCTGCGCGATCGTGATCAGCAGCAAGGTGAGCAAACGCGCGGTGAAACGCAACCGCTTACGGCGGCTGTTTCATGCCCACCTTCGGGAACGACTCGAATCCTGCGAACAACTTTCAGGTCAATGGCTCCTCATCAGCCTTCGACCAGACGCTTCAGCGATTGATCCCGCGCAGTTGCTCGAAGAATGCGACAGTCTTCTTACGTCAGCCGGCCTGCATCCATGACCAGCAGCATTCCGGAAGAAGTGCACTACGAGGGGGGGCCCGCTCGCGGTGATCTCATCTTCAATATCCTTCTGGGCTTCACTCTGATCGGAATTCCCTTCACGATCGGTGCCGTTGTCCGTGCCTTTTGGCTTCGCTTCCGGATCACCAACCGTCGCGTGTCTGTGAGCGGCGGATGGAAAGGAAACGACAAGACTCAAGTGGTCTACAGCCAGATCAAGGAAGTGCGCACGGTTCCCCGGGGGCTCGGCGCCTGGGGTGACATGGTGCTGGTGCTTAAAGACGGGGCACGACTGGAGATGCGGTCCTTGCCGAATTTCCGGGAGATTGAAGCCTTCATCCTCGAGCGAATCGCAGCACGGGCTGCAGCGCCTTCCGAAAAGCCGGTCGAAGGCTTCGCCGCCTAGGCGGATGCTGTTGCACACTGGCCCCACAACGACTCCAACAACGGGACAACCAACGTGATCGGATACATCTCCGACAACCTGCTGATCCCGATCCTGGATTTTTTCTACGGATTGGTTCCCAGCTACGGACTGGCGATCGTGGCACTCACGATTGTCATCCGTGTCGCCCTCTACCCCCTGAGTGCTGGCTCGATTCGTAGCGCCCGTCGCATGCGGATCGCCCAGCCGGTCATGCAGAAACGGCAAGCGGACATCAAGGCTCGCTATGCCAACAACATGCAGAAGCAGCAGGAGGAGCTGGGCAAGGTCATGAAGGAGTTCGGCAGCCCCCTGGCGGGTTGCCTGCCTCTGCTCGTGCAGATGCCGATCCTGTTTGCGCTGTTCGCAACCCTGCGTGGATCACCGTTCGCGGACGTGCCATACACCTTGAATCTCAAGGTTCTTCCGGCCGATCAGATCGCGGCTGTGGAACCGAAGCCGTTCAACAGCGCCAGCCACTCCATCTTCATTGGCGAAACCGACCACGTGCCGGTGATTGCCAGCCTCCCCCGCGGCACCAAATTCGGCGTCGGGGACAGCGCCACCGTCAATCTCCACACCAAAGATGGGCGCCCCTTCTCGGAAGTTCTCGGAGAACTGGACGACGCCAGTCGTTTCGCGCCGACCTGGACGATCACCAAGGGTGACGATGTCGTCGGCGTCAGTCAGGACGGAACCATCACAGCCCTGAGTGCCGGTGACGCCACGGTGGAAGCCAAGATCCCTGGGCTCGCCGCCCGTAGCGGATTCCTCTTCATCAAAGCTCTTGGCCAGGTTGGCTTCTATGCCGACGGTGCCGTCAATTGGGATATCGCCATTCTTGTTGGTGGGTTTGGCCTGACTCTCTTCCTGTCCCAGCTCCTGTCTGGCATGGGCATGCCGGCCAACCCCCAGCAGGCGACAGCCAACAAGATCACACCGGTCATGATCACCGGCATGTTCCTGTTCTTCCCTCTGCCGGCCGGTGTTCTCCTCTATATGGTGATCGCCAACATTTTCCAGGCTCTGCAGACATTCATCCTGAGTCGTGAACCGCTGCCCGACAATCTGCAGCAGATTCTTGATCAGCAGCTCACGCAGAAAACGGTGGCGGCGACGGCAACATCAGCTGGAGTGGTGTCTGACAATCGCCTGCCCTTCGAACCCAAAGGCGGTAAATGATTGACGGACTCGAGCCCATCCCTTTACAGGAACTGCGGGCCTTGGGCGTAGCCAAGGCCTGGACTGTTGAGGGACAGCTCGAGTCATTGCCGACCCTGACCCCCGTCCGCGGCCAGATGAGTGCCGAACATCGAGGCAATGTGTTGTCGGTGCAGGGGGAGTTGTCCACGATCGTCACCCTCACCTGCGACCGCTGTCTTGGCCAGTTCAATCAGCAGCTGGATTGTCAGCCTTCAGAACTGATCTGGCTGGGGGATGCCCCCCCCACCGACAGCGATCTCCAGGAATCAGAAGACATCGCGGCCATGGATGGACTGGTCGAATCCCTCGACCCCCGTGGACTGTTTGACCCAGAACAATGGGTGTTCGAGCAGCTCAACCTGCTCCTGCCCGTGGTTAATCATTGCGGCAAGCACTGTCCTGGGCCTGGCGTTCCCCTGCGCGAGACCGCTGAAGCCCCGCCACAAGCGGCCATCGACCCTCGCTGGGATGCGCTGCGGCGACTCAGCGAACCATCATGAGCAGCGCCGAATGGAGTGAGCATCTCGACCTGTTAATCCGGGCCAGAACCCCCCTGATCTGGGTTCGCAGCACCGAAGAGCAACGGGTGTTTGAGCTCCTCGAGCAGACCTGCCGAAGACTTCAGCATCGGCTCTGCGACTGGAACTTCATCAGCGGTCTGAGCGGCGTGCTGAACCAGGAAGGACTGGGCAGCCGCCAACCCATGGCCGTCCTGCAGTGGCTCGAGCAACTCGATCCGTCGACGCCCACGCTGCTGCTGGTCCGTGATTTCCATCGCTTCTGCGACGACCCCGGCATCGCCCGAATGCTGCGCAATCTGGCGAGCAGTCTTCGCAGCACTCCACACACCCTGGTGCTCTGCAGTGGCGTCTGGACCCCACCCACGGATCTCGAGGAAGCACTCACCCTTCTGGACCTTCCCCTACCGGACGGCACAGATCTACGCGCCTTGATCAGCAGCATCGCCAGCAGCAGTGGCAATGCGCTGACCACGGAGGTGCTTGATGCCCTGGCCCGGGCTTGCAGCGGTCTGAGTGCCATGCGCGTGCGCCAGGTGGCCGCCCGAGCCTTAGCCAAACGGGGGCAACTGGGCATCGAGGACCTGCCTGAGGTTCTCGAAGAAAAACGCCAAACGATCGCCCGCAGCGAAGTGCTGGAGTTCTGCGCGACCGAAACCGGCACAGAAGCGATCGGTGGCCTGGATGCTCTCAAGGCCTGGCTGGATCAGCGCCAACGTGCTTTTTCGGAGGATGCACGGCGGTTTGGCTTACCCGTCCCTCGAGGTGTGTTGCTGGTCGGCCCCCAGGGAACCGGGAAATCACTCACCGCCAAGGCGATCGCCCGCAGCTGGTCGATGCCGTTGTTGCGCCTCGATGTCGGACGCTTGTTCGCCGGTTTAGTCGGAGCCAGCGAAGCCCGGACGCGAGAAACCATTCAGCGCGCGGAAGCCATGGCACCCTGCGTCCTCTGGATCGATGAAATCGACAAAGGCTTCGGCGGGGATGGACGCAGCGATGGAGGCACAAGTCAGCGCGTGCTGGCCAGTGTCCTGACCTGGATGGCTGAAAAGCAATCGCCGGTCTTTGTGGTGGCAACCGCCAATGGGGTTGAGCAGCTTCCCGGCGAACTTCTGCGAAAAGGGCGGTTCGATGAAATCTTCCTGCTCGACCTCCCGAGCACTGAAGAGCGTCGCAGCATCCTGGAACTTCACCTCAACCGCCGACGTCCTCGGCTCAATTTGCCCCTCGAGACCGTTATCAGTCGCAGCGAGGGATTTTCTGGCGCCGAACTCGAGCAGGTGGTGATCGAGGCCATGCACCTGGCGTTTGCCGAAAGCCGAGAGCTGCGCGAAATGGATCTGATCCTGGCCGCCGCCCAGCTGATCCCCCTATCGCGAACCGCACGCGAACAGCTGGACGCCTTGAAAAACTGGGCGAGCAGCGGTCGGGCCCGACCCGCCTCCATTGCGACACGTAACGAACCCTGAACCCAGGTAACGAAGCCAGCCTTGGCGAAAGACGCGACAGGCAGAGCTACGTACGGTCCGCTCAGCGCCAGAAGAGAAGCTTCCATGAACCGTCCGAGTGACCTCACTGCACAGCTCGCTGTCGCCTGCCTCGGTGCCGGAGTGATTACCACCGTCGCCGTGGCCCAAGGTCAAAACCCCCTGACTGCACTGGGCATCACCGTCTTTTCCGCCGTCGCGGCCGTGATGCTCGGCCAGGTGATCTGATCAAGCTGCCATAGGCTGCCGGCGCTGATGCCCACGGAACCGTGCTCGACCAGCGCCTTGTGCGTGACAATCCCGATGCCATCACCCAGGAGCTGGGTCGCAGGGGAAAAGCCGTCGACCTCACCCGCCTGCAGCTGATTGCCCAGCAACAACGCAGCCTGGAAGAGAAGCGAAGCAACCTCCAAGCCGAAGGCAATCGCATCGGCAAGGACGTTGGTCAACGGATCAAAGCCGGTGCTGATCCCAAGGGCGATGAGATCGCAGAGCTGCGCAAACAGGGCAATGCCATCAAACAAAAGGTTGCGGTCCTTGAAGACGAGGAGAAACAGCTCAACACGGAGCTGAAGGATCAGCTACTCCACTTCCCGAACCTTCCGTCTGCCGAATGTCCGGATGGCAAGGACGAATCGGACAACATCGAGGTGCGGCGATGGGGTCATCCCAGGCAGGACGACGGTCTCGAAGAGCATTGGCAGATCGCCGAACGGCTCAACCTCTTCGACACAGAACGCTCCGTTCGGATTGCCCAAAGTCGCTTCGTCACCCTGATCGGCCAAGGCGCTCGTCTGGAGCGGGGGCTGATCAACTTCATGCTGGATCTCCACACCAGCAAGGGATACAGGGAAGTTCTCCCCCCCGTTCTGGTCAACACAGCCAGCCTGACCGGATCCGGGCAGCTGCCGAAGTTCGCCGATGAGAGCTTTCGTTGCGCCGAGGACGACCTCTGGCTGACGCCAACGGCGGAAGTGCCCGTGACATCGCTGCATCGCGATGAAATCATCCCCGCCGACCAACTCCCCCTCCGCTACGCCGCGTACAGCCCCTGCTTCCGCCGGGAAGCGGGAAGCTATGGCCGTGACACCCGTGGCCTCATCCGTCTGCATCAGTTCAACAAGGTTGAGCTCTACTGGTTCACGCACCCGGATCACTCAGCGGAGGCCCATCAACAGATCACCGCGGATGCGGAGGCCGTGCTTCAGGCCCTTGAGCTGCCCTACCGGGTGCTGGATCTCTGCACCGGGGATCTGGGCTTTTCAGCACAGCGCACCTACGACCTTGAGGTCTGGCTGCCTGGCGCTGGGGCCTATCGCGAAATCTCAAGCTGCAGCGTCTGCGGTGACTTTCAAGCGCGTCGCTCCTCCATTCGCACCAAAGAAGGGAAAAACACCCGCCTGGTGCACACCTTGAACGGCAGCGGACTCGCTGTCGGTCGGACGATGGCGGCCGTACTGGAGAACGGTCAGCAAGCCGATGGCAGCATCCGCCTCCCTGAAGCACTGGTGCCCTACGTCGGCATGGAGCAGCTCAAGCCAGAATGAGCCGAAGTCTTTGATCGAATGCCCATGAATGTGTTTGCGGCCCTTGGGGTTCTGGCCTTGCTGATCGTGATCCACGAAGCGGGGCATTTCTTTGCCGCAACACTGCAGGGCATTCGGGTGAGCGGCTTCTCGATCGGCTTCGGTCCAGCGCTGATCAAACGTCAGCGACGGGGGGTGACCTATGCCCTTCGCCTGCTCCCCCTGGGCGGTTTTGTGGCCTTCCCCGATGACGACGAAGACTCGACGATTGCGAGTGATGATCCAGACCTGCTCAAGAACAGGCCGATTCATCAACGGGCTTTGGTGATCGCAGCGGGGGTCCTGGCCAACCTGTTGCTCGCCTTTGTCGTTCTGTTTGGACAGGCTGCTGTCGTGGGCCTGCCAGCCGATCCCGACCCCGGTGTCCTCGTGGTGGGAATTCAGCCCGGTGGTGCTGCAGAGCGCGCGGGCTTGCAGTCCGGAGATCTCATTCTCACCGTCAATGAAACAGCCCTGAAGGCTGGTCAGGCCGGCGTCCAGGAGATCGTTCGGTTGGTGAAAGCGGCACCAGCGCAAACCCTGGCGATCACCCGTGAGCGCAAGGGCCAGGCCGGTGGCATTGAGTTGACGCCCGACGACATGGCGGGGCAGGGGCGCATTGGAGCGCAACTGCAGACGAACCTCAACGGAGCCACCCGGCCCGTGAACGGTCCTGGCGAACTCATCGGTCACACGTCCACCCAGTTCGCCCGTCTTGTGCAACAAACCATCAGTGGATATGGCGGATTGATCACTGACTTCCAGACAACCGCCGGTCAAGTGAGCGGTCCCGTCAAGATTGTGGAGATGGGAGCGCAGCTCAGTGAGCAGGGAGGCTCCGGTCTTGTGCTGTTCATGGCACTCATCTCCGTGAACCTTGCGGTGCTGAATTCACTGCCCCTTCCACTGCTTGACGGAGGCCAGATGCTGCTGCTCTCGATTGAAGCCCTGCGCGGCCGCCCTGTCCCCGAACGGTTTCAACTGGCCTTCGCCCAGTCAGGTTTTCTGCTGCTGCTTGGGCTGACGGTGGTGCTGATCGTGCGCGACACCAGCCAACTCTCCGCCGTCCAGAACTTGATCAACCGTTGATGCCCTTCGGGGTCAGTCGACCTGTAAACTCCACTATTCGTCCATTCGTTTCTGAGAGCTGCATGGCCAAGAAGTCGATGATCGCCCGCGACGTGAAGCGCAAAAAAATGGTGGAGCGTTTTGCCGCCAAGCGCGCTGCACTGATGGAGGCGTTCAATGCAGCTGAGGATCCGATGGATCGTCTGGAGATTCACCGCAAGATCCAGGCTCTACCCCGCAACAGCGCCCCCAATCGCGTTCGTAACCGCTGCTGGGCCACCGGCAAGCCCCGTGGCGTCTACCGCGACTTCGGACTGTGCCGTAACCAGCTTCGCGAACGGGCCCACAAAGGTGAACTTCCCGGCGTAGTGAAGTCCAGCTGGTGATCCATCGGATTCGGTGGACCCACTGAAATCTGAGCACAAGACAAACAAAAGGGGGATTGGCCTAAAGCCGTCCCCTTTTTTGTTGTGAATGGAAGCGATGAAATGCAAAAATGGAATTGACAAAGGGACATAAACCGACGTGCAAGGACAAACCCAGTCGATTTCGTTTGATGGACGCGAAATTCGACTGACCACAGGGCGTTTCGCTCCCCAGGCGGGGGGATCCGTTCTGGTCGAATGCGGCGACACCGCTGTTCTGGTCACTGCGACACGCTCTTCCGGGCGAGAAGGAATTGATTTTCTGCCGCTGATCTGCGACTACGAAGAACGGCTGTATGCCGCAGGACGTATTCCAGGCAGTTACATGCGCCGGGAAAGTCGTCCCCCTGAGCGGGCCACCTTGACGGCGCGTCTGATCGACCGTCCGATGCGTCCCTTGTTCCCGAGCTGGCTTCGGGATGACCTCCAGGTTGTGGCCACATGCCTGTCCCTGGATGAGCGGGTTCCCGCCGACGTCCTGGCTGTCACAGGTGCATCCATTGCAACCCTGCTGGCCAAGATTCCGTTCAACGGACCGATGGCAGCGGTTCGGGTTGGCCTGCTGGGTGATGACTTTGTCTTGAACCCCAGCTACCGCGAAATTGAACGGGGCGATCTCGACCTCGTCGTTGCTGGCACCCCTGACGGTGTTGTCATGGTCGAAGCCGGTGCCAACCAGCTGCCCGAGCAGGATGTCATTGAAGCGATTGACTTCGGCTACGAAGCGATTTGCGAACTGATCAAAGCGCAGCAGAACCTGCTCAAGGATCTCGGCATCGAGCAAGTGAAGGTCGAAACCCCTGAGCTGGACAACACAGTTCCTGGCTTCCTCGACAAGAAATGCAGCAAGGCCATCGGTGGCGTGCTGAAGAAGTTCGAACAGACCAAGGAAGAGCGCGACAGCGCACTTGATGTCATCAAGTCAGAGGTCGCCGAAACCATCGCAGGGCTCAAGGATGACGATGCTGTGAAGCAGGCGGTGTCCGCCAACTCGAAGCTGCTCGGCAACAGCTTCAAGGCGCTCACCAAAACACTGATGCGCCAACAGATCCTTAAGGATGGCAAGCGGGTTGACGGCCGGGGACTGGATGAAGTGCGTCAGATCAGCGCCCTTGCTGGCGTCCTTCCCCGTCGCGTCCATGGCTCGGGACTCTTCCAGCGTGGGCTGACCCAAGTCCTGTCCACCGCAACCCTGGGCACCCCCAGCGATGCTCAGGAAATGGATGATCTCCATCCCAACACTGAGAAGCTGTACCTGCACCACTACAACTTCCCTCCCTATTCCGTCGGAGAAACCCGACCGATGCGCTCCCCAGGCCGTCGCGAAATCGGTCATGGTGCCTTGGCTGAACGGGCGATTCTCCCGGTGCTTCCGGCGAAAGACACCTTCCCGTATGTGGTGCGTGTCGTCAGCGAGGTGCTCAGCTCCAATGGCTCCACCTCCATGGGCTCAGTCTGCGGAAGCACCCTTTCGCTCATGGATGCCGGCGTTCCGCTGAAGGCTCCCGTGAGTGGTGCTGCGATGGGCCTGATCAAGGAAGGCGATGACGTCCGCATCCTCACGGATATCCAGGGCATCGAAGACTTCCTGGGCGATATGGACTTCAAGGTCGCTGGCAGTGAGAAAGGCATCACCGCCCTTCAGATGGACATGAAAATCACCGGTTTGTCGGTGAAAACCATCGCTGAAGCGGTCAATCAGGCCCGACCGGCCCGATTGCACATCCTCGAGAAGATGCTCGAAGCCATCGACACCCCGCGGGAAGGGCTCTCCCCCCATGCCCCTCGCCTGCTGAGCTTCCGAATCGACCCCGAGTTGATTGGCACCGTGATCGGCCCCGGCGGTCGCACGATCAAAGGGATCACGGAACGCACCAACACCAAAATCGATATCGAAGACAGCGGCATCGTCACCATCGCTTCCCACGATGGCGCCGCCGCTGAAGAAGCTCAGAAGATCATCGAAGGGCTGACCCGCAAGGTGAACGAGGGCGAAGTGTTTTCCGGTTCGATCACACGGATCATCCCGATCGGTGCGTTCGTCGAGATTCTTCCGGGCAAGGAAGGAATGATTCACATCTCCCAGCTCTCCGAAGCCCGGGTCGAGAAAGTCGAAGATGTGGTCAAAGTCGGAGACGAGGTCACCGTTCGTGTGCGCGAAATCGACAATCGCGGACGCATCAACCTCACCCTCCGCGGTGTCCCCCAAAGCGGCGATGCCACAGAGCCTGAGCCTCAGCCCACCCCCGTGGCACCGCTGACCTGATCAGACCTGGAAGCCGGGATCGATCTCGGCCATCGCCCGCGTCGCACGCTCACCCAGTGCGACGTGGGCTTTTCCATGGCTGGCAATCAGACAACCAGCCTGTCGCACATCGCCTGTGTTGTAGGTCAGGGCGCTGGAATCGGCGTGGGTGAAGCGTCCGCCGGCGGCCAGCAACACCGCTTCCGGCGCAGCCATGTCCCAGTCCTTGGGAGCACTACGGCCGGACAGAGACACATACAGATCGGTCTCGCCCCGCAGGATCGTGGCCACTTTGCAGCCCACACTTCCAACCGCTTTGGATCCCCCCAGACCCAGGGCCGTGATCAGTTGCTCCAAGCGATCATCGCGATGGCTGCGGCTCGCGACCAGGATCAGATCAGACAACTCGGTGCGCTCACTGAACCGCACCGGTGAACGCTGACCCTGACGGTCTTCGCACCAGGCTCCCTGCCCGACGACACCAAACCAGAGTTCATCCGCTTCCGGTAGGAGCACAACGCCCAGCACCGGACGTTGACCCCGCACCAGAGCCAAATGCACGGCGTATTCCCCTGTGCCCTGAAGAAAGTCCTTGGTGCCATCAAGCGGATCGAGAATCCAGAGCCATTCCGCTGGCAAAGCCTCCCCCTCGGTCAGCTGCTCCTTAGCGGTTTCCTCACTGAGCAAGGTCCAACCGGCATTCGGGAAGGCCGCCGACAAGCCGTCCAGCAGCCACTGGTTCACCGCGAGATCCGCGGCAGACACGGGCCCTTCACCACCATCGTCAACACTGAGCGCCTTCGGGAACCCGTGGGGGGGCTGCTCACCTCGGGCATAGGCCCGGAGGATATCCGCTGATCCCCAGCTAAGACGCCGCAGTTCAGCGAGCAGATCCTCCTGATCAACACCGGCGGGCAGAACATCTGAGCTGACC
The DNA here is from genome assembly GCF_042954325.1 of Parasynechococcus sp. Classification (GTDB taxonomy): domain Bacteria; phylum Cyanobacteriota; class Cyanobacteriia; order PCC-6307; family Cyanobiaceae; genus Parasynechococcus. The sequence goes on from NZ_JBGKDS010000012.1 coordinate 162,407, forward strand.
ATGGGTCACCTGAAGGGGATGGCCATTGTGATGGAACGCCCGACATGGATCGCCTGAAGCCACAATCAAGGGAGTCCCACTGAGCCGGCACAGGTGTCTCCAAAGCAAGGCCAGGAACCCGTTGCCGGAACCCTGTATCTCGTGGGAACACCTATCGGTCATCTCGGGGACCTCTCACCCCGCGCCAAAGCCTTGCTCAGCACAGTCGATGTCATCGCCTGTGAAGACACACGCCACAGTGGACAACTGCTCAGCAGCCTGAACGCCCACGGCAAGCGCCTGTCGTTCCATCAGCACAACACCCGCACGCGCCTGCCACAACTGCTGGCGCTGCTGGCGGAGGATCAAAGCCTGGCGGTGATCAGCGATGCCGGCCTACCGGGCATCAGCGATCCAGGGGAAGAACTCGCTGCGGCGGCCCGCTCCGCCGGACATCCAGTCATCTGTGTGCCCGGGCCCTGTGCCGCCACCACCGCCCTGGTCAGCAGTGGCCTGCCAAGTGGTCGATTCTGTTTTGAAGGCTTTTTGCCAGCCAAGGGCCGGGATCGGAACACTCGCCTGAAGAGCATTGCCCAGGAGGCCAGAACCTCCGTGCTCTACGAGGGCCCCCATCGGCTGCTTCAACTGCTTGAGGAACTCGAGGCTTTATGTGGAGGGGATCGCGCCATTCAGGTCGCCCGCGAACTCACCAAACGGCATGAACAACAGATCGGCCCGGACATCGCGACGGCGATCCAGCATTTCAAGGCCCATCGCCCCCAGGGTGAATTCACCGTGGTTCTGGGTGGGGCTCCGCCTGCCCCATCGGAAGCACCATCGCAACAGGAACTGCTGAGCCTTCTGAAGGCACGCCTGAATGCGGGCAGCAGTGCAAGAGATGCCGCCAGAGATGTTGCCCAAGAAACAGGGCTCTCCAAACGTGAGCTCTATGGATTGCTGCACCAGCAGGGATCAGACTGAGAACAATCGGATTGCAATTGGGATGCTGCTGCGCCTCCGTCTTGTGCTGCTGAGCCTTGGCAGTGGTGTTGTCCTGCTGACGCTGCTCTGTCTGGGAGCTCAAAATCTCGACGACCGCCATCAACTGCAGCTAGGCACGATGCGCTCTGTCGCTTTACCCAGCGGGTTCCTGATCGGCGTATCGCTGGTGATCGGTGTGATCAGCGCAGGCAGCAGCGCCGCAGTCCTGATGCCCAATCAGGACGACTGATCGGAGTCGAGGGCGATCAAGGTGCCATCCAGGACCAAGCGGGTGATCCCCCGTGCAAGCAAGAAAGAACTGGTCCGAACAAAGACCTCCGTGTCAGGAACCTTGATCACCCGTTGATTGCGGTTGCACTGGCGCTTGGCCGCTCGAGGACTGGCATAGAGATACAACCCCTTGAGCTCCTGTTCAGCGGCGCTGAGTGATCCCATATCGGGAAACTCTCGTAGAGGGCGCGCATCCAGCTCGACGACTTTGTCGACCAGCATGTAGGCACTGGTCGGCAACACACTGACCGATAAAGGAATGGGGTTGGCCTCGGAATGGTCCCCCAGGCCCTGGTCCAACGTCAGAGGCACCAACTCGAGGAAAGGATCGGAGGCTGTCGCTACAGCATCGGGATCAACGGGTTCGATGTCCGCAGCGTCTTCGCTGTCTTCCTCATCCGCAGACTCACCGCCGAAATCCTCGGCATCTGCCAAGGCCAGACTGGATGGTGAATCGTCCGCGAGGGTGTCCTCATCGGAGGCATCCTCTGGATCACCGGCAGCCTGGATGGGCTCGGATTCGGGCGACGTGGTCACAGCAACGGGCATCCGCTGGCGACTGACTTTCAAAGCGGCGTAAGCCTCTGCTGGCAACAGAGCCTTCACTGTCCGGGTCACGGTGTTGGGGCTACAGCCGAAGGCGTCAGCCAACGCCGCCGTGCTCTCACCCGATTTGTAGCGACCAACAAGCTCTTGCTTGTCGTTGTCACTGAGACGACGCGGTGCCATCCCTTCGCTACCTCTGCACAGCTTTTAACCTTAGTGGCACCAGGCCACGGACCCCATTGCCATCCCCATTCAGCTGTCAAACTGCATGGGTCCTGCTCCCTTAGCTCAGCTGGATAGAGCAACTGCCTTCTAAGCAGTCGGTCGATGGTTCGAATCCATCAGGGGGCGTCACAAAAAACAAGTCTCTCACTGCCTTTCTCAGCGTTCTCAATAACTCTTGAGTTGGACCGCAGGTCCGTGGTGGATGCCGACCCCTTGTCTTCGGTGAGTTGGGAGTGAAGGAGGCCCGTTGCTGGCTGGCCTGCAGCAGGTATCTGATCAAGCTCGATGCCAAGCGTCTGGCCCGATCAGCAACCCGGTACGCCCAGGAGCTGCAGGTGGTGGCCCTGTTCAACAAGTGCCGGCGCTATGGCGTGGAGGGACCGCTGGCCCTGGAGGACCTAACCAACAGCAAGCTGCTCGGCTGGCGAGGCAACCCACATGAGCTGATCCAAGACCACACGGGTCAATGGCGCTGGGGCGATGGTGTGCCGCGGTGAGGGCTACGCCGATCTGTTCCGTGACATGGATCTGTTCAAGATCATTTAAGAGATTGATCGAGCCGAAGCAACTGCGACCCGGAAGGGGATAAGCCCGCTGAATAAATCGCTCAATTAGGGGTTGTTGCCGGAGGCCATTGAGTCCAGACTATGAGTAATTGATCTCACCCAATGCAAAAAGTCCCAGCTTTTTTTGACTGGCGGGGTGAGTTGTCGCGCTTGGAATATCTAAAATCCGTGATTTACAGGATGGCTTTCCTTGCTCTTTTCCTTTTATTCAGCAAGGGATTGCACTATATGTATGGCCTGGCATCCGAACTTGACCATAGCGACGCCCTTAATTTCGCCTTAAAAGCACACAATTCCGACGTCGTTGGTTTTGCCCTCTTTGTGCCTATTGATATCCGCAGGGCCCGTGACGCCGGCTTGAGCATACGCTTTGTCGCTCTTATATGGGCTTTAGCTCTTGTCCCATCTCCGCCAGATTTGGCAAACTCTTTAACAAAGGCATCCTACGGTTTGTTCATCTTTCTCCCTATGATTGCTTTATCTCTAATCTTATTCTTGAAGCAAGGCAGGGCATTCAGGGAGCGGAGCCATAGCACTCCTTAGGAGTGACCACAATGGAGTGATGCAGCAGGACTGTGGCAACTCAGAACGTTCGCCAACACCATGGATCAGCTGGCGATCATGTTCCGCACCGATGCGGTGGTGAAGTGCGGCATGACGGCCGGCCTGCTCGAGGAGGACTGAGAGCAACTGCCTCGGAGGCACTGGCTTCGCCAGTTGCAATTTGCAACTAAAAATGCAAGTTGAGGGGATTCTGAAAACCCAAAAGCGTTGCAGCAAAAGGAATCTTGGCCAAATGACCCACTGCCTTCTAAGCAGTCGGTCGATGGTTCGAATCCATCAGGGGGCGTGCATTTTTCCCAGACGGTCTGCGGCGATCAAGCGTCCTCAGACCCTTCACTGGAATGTCTCAGCCAACGTCAAGGCAACTGATGCACTGCAGCAGGAGAGTCTGCTGAGCAGGGACCGAGCCATGACGAACGCGATCAACGGGTTTTCCCACCAATCCACGTACGCATCTCAACCCAGACACCGATGGATGGCGGCGGTTGTCTGCACACTCATCGCACCCTGCATGATTGGCATCGCCATGAGCCAAAAACTGCATGATTGGCCCATCGACACCAGTAGTTTTCGGCTGTGGTGAATGCGGTTAGAGCCGCTTCAAACCAACCAAGCTCATTGAGCGGCCATTGAGCGGATCTTGTGCTTGATGCGAACAGTGGATGGCTGGAGCGCACAGGCCAAGGCATGGAAGGGTCGGTGAGATCCTTCGACCATCAGTGTTCCCATGGGTTCGGCGTGGGCGGTGTCGATTTTCATCGTTCTTTTGGAGAGTGAGGCATCCAAGGCCCCGTCACTGGGGACTGTGGTCGAACAACGCATCCAGGAACACCCCTTTTTGGTGACAACTCGATCTTGGTGACAACCTGATCAACGCCTGACCACCAAAAAGGTCTCACTCCAATCCAGAAAGGATCCGACTGAGACCTTGATTTCACTGAGTTGACGTGCCGAGGAAGCCGTTAGCGATCACTTCTTACGGCAGTATCCGGCACCGACATTCATCCAACCGCTGTCGCAAGCTTCGCCATTGGTGAGCTTCATCTCGTAATAAACCGGGGAAACGCAAGTTGTTTTCAACGTATTCACATACCCCAGAGGGCATTGATCGTGACCCTGAGCCTTGGGAATTCGCTTCTGAGCGAGAGATTCAGCAGGGAGCAACAACATCAGAACGCCAAGACCGAGCAGGGCTTTAGTCATTGCAATCAAAACTTTCAAGCAAAATTTTATACGCCTTGTGGGCAAAATTCAAGCTCGAATGATCCAGAAAGGATCCAAACCCTCAAGCAAGAAACTCACGCACCTGCTCCTGAAGTCCATTCAGGCGTTGACGATTCACGCCAAAGTCACTTTCCCCGAGCCGCGACTCAGAGCGGAGCTCCACAGCACCCGAACGCCGATCGAGGGCAAGCTCCACGTCATCGGCAAAGCCAAAGACGACACTGGTTGCCACCACATGAACGTAGGTCTCTGTTGCACTGAGACGCTGCGTCCTGGGCATGGCATCAAGGCTCTGCCGCAATGCAATGAACAGCCCCACAGGATCTGCACTCGTCAGCCTCAGCTGTGCACAGTGCTGCGGCTGCGCACAGGCTCGCAAATGCCCCTGATCCACTCCGAGATCCTGTGGAATCGGACCGGCGAAATGGAACACCATCAACCACGCCAGGACAGAAGAAAGCAGGGACGCCAACATCAGAACCACTCGCGCGCCAAAGCCAAGCGTTGCTTCAGCTCCTGCTCAGAAGCACGCTGAAGGATCGAGATTTCAATCCTCAGCAGGGTTTGCACGATATTTCCACCGTATTTGGCTTGACCCCGAAAACGGCGGTAGGCGTCCAGGAGCAGGACCCTGGATTCTTCGAAAGAAATCCAAGAGTGCGCCGAGCACAAACTCCTGACGCAGTCGTCCAGATTTAATCTCATCTTAAGACCTTTAGCAGGTCGTCGCTCCGCTGCAAGAGTGACCTGTGGAACGTCTGTGCCCTGCTCTGATGGCTTATGAATCACCCCCAGCAGAGACGCGTCGCTGTGACAGCTGTGGACACACACGGTCTCTCAATTTTTTTGGGCTAGACAGCCAGGAATGCCGCGCCTGTGAACAACGGCGGCGTCCGATCGCGGACGACAACACCGAGACAGTGACGCGTCCTTAAGGCAGTTCAAAGGGCTGAGCCACGGCATGCTCAGCGATCGTCAAGCCGGCCGTGCCGACCAGGAAAGCCACGCGAACACCGTCGACAAGAACGTCAGTTCCACGGCGACCGGCGGCGAACTCAACCCTGAGCAAATCCTGATCAAATACGAGCAGATCCGACTGAGCCGCAAAATCGAGAATGGTGACAAACGATCCAGTTTCAGCAGATACCCAGAATAGATCGCGTCCTGGCCCTCCCCTGAGACGATCCGGCCCCGATGCACCGGCATACAGAACGTCATCGCCGCGGCGCCCCTTCAGCAGA
>NZ_JBGKDS010000013.1:0-11055 GCF_042954325.1 Parasynechococcus sp.
AACACTCCCGAGGAGATGTACGAGCGCGCTGAGTTCGCCAAGGAACTCGGCATGCCGATCATCATGCACGACTTCATCACCGGTGGCTTCACGGCCAACACCGGTCTGTCGAAGTGGTGCCGCAAGAACGGCATGTTGCTGCACATCCACCGCGCCATGCACGCGGTGATCGACCGTCACCCCAAGCACGGCATCCACTTCCGCGTTCTCGCCAAGTGTCTGCGTCTGTCCGGTGGTGACCAGCTCCACACCGGCACCGTGGTCGGAAAGCTGGAAGGTGATCGTCAGACCACCCTCGGCTACATCGACCAGCTGCGCGAATCCTTCGGGCCCGAAGACCGCAGCCGCGGCAACTTCTTCGATCAGGACTGGGGTTCCATGCCTGGCGTGTTCGCCGTTGCTTCCGGCGGTATCCACGTGTGGCACATGCCCGCCCTGGTCACCATCTTCGGCGACGACTCCGTTCTTCAGTTCGGTGGTGGTACCCACGGTCACCCCTGGGGCTCCGCTGCAGGTGCTGCTGCCAACCGTGTGGCCCTCGAGGCCTGCGTCAAGGCACGCAACGCCGGCCGTCATCTCGAGAAAGAGAGCCGCGACATCCTCACGGAAGCCGCGAAGCACAGCCCCGAGCTGGCCATCGCCCTCGAGACCTGGAAGGAGATCAAGTTCGAGTTCGACACCGTCGACAAGCTCGACGTCCAGAACTGATCGTCTCAACGGCCGGTTGATGCAACCGGCCACCCCTTTTTCTTACACCCAGGATCCCCATGCCTTTCCAGAGCACCGTGGGTGACTATCAAACAGTCGCCACCCTGGAGACCTTCGGCTTCCTCCCGCCGATGACCCAGGACGAGATCTACGACCAGATCGCCTACATCATTGCCCAGGGGTGGAGCCCGCTCGTCGAGCACGTCCACCCCAGCAACTCCATGGCCACCTACTGGTCGTATTGGAAGCTGCCTTTCTTCGGTGAGAAGGATCTCAACGTTGTGGTCAGCGAGCTCGAGGCTTGCCATCGCGCTTACCCCGACCACCACGTGCGCATCGTTGGTTACGACGCTTACACCCAAAGCCAGGGTGCTTGCTTCGTGGTCTTCGAAGGCCGCTGATCTTCGGATCACTTGGTTCCGAGCCCTGATCTGATCAGGGCTCAAGTTTTTTCCGAAGGGACTGGTGTCCCTTCAACTCACGTCGACATCCTCGGGCGGACATGGCAAGACTCTCCAGTCGCGAACTCGCACTTGAACGCCGAAAGGCGCTGACCACCTCCGGTAAGAAAGCTTCTGTCGCCGCTACTGCCGGTGCCAATCGTGTGCGTACCGCTTCTGATGCCAGAGCGACGCGCACCAACGCCAATGCCGAAGAGGTGGATGGGGCTGTGCAAGCCGCACCCGTCGCTGTTGCTCCGCGACGCATGGCAACACTGACCCCCTCCGCAGCGCCTGTCCGCTCCCAGGTCAAGCAAAAGCGTGATCCCAGCCGTGATCTCGTCTTAGCCCGACGTGAAGCCCTGTCCCGCCGTGGCAAAACGGCCGACACCAGCAAGGATCGCAACCGCTCCGAGGTGGCCAAGCAGTCAAAACCTGCTGCCGCTTCTGTTGCTCAGGAGACCAAGACCTGTGGTTGCGGTGGCAAGCGTGCTGCTGAGAAAACCCAGCTGTCCTCCCGCCCTGCTCCGACGTTGCAGCTGAGCGGCCGCACCGAACGCCGCTCCGCATCTCCCAAGCGTCGCGCCATCGAGAATCCAAGTCGTGCACTTGTTCTTGCCCGTCGTGATGCCATGGCGAAGCACGGCAAAACAGCCGGTAAGCAGCCCACCAGTGCCGCCGCTGTCGCCCGCCAGGCCAATCCGGATCTCACCAGCCGTGAGCTCTCCCAGCAGGTGCGTGAACTCCGTGCCAAGGCCGGTGCTCGCAACAAGCAGAGCGCAGGTGTGACCCGTCCGACAGGTCCCAATCGCCACGGCGCCAAGCAGGCTGCTGCGGCCGATGCCCATTGGAAGGTTGGTGAAAGCACCACAACCTCCGGCCAGACCGTCACCGGGACACAGGCCAACCGCTCGGTGAAAACCACGGGTAACGAGGCGAGCACCTGTCGTTCCATCACCGGTACCGAATACCTGGGTGCTGAGGTCTTCCAGACCTTCTGTCAATCCGCCCCTGAGCCGACAACTCCCGCCAAGGTTCGGGTGAGTGCCACCAGCCATGGCAACCGCGTCACCGGCAACGAAGTCGGTCGCTCTGAAAAGGTCACCGGCGATGAGCCCGGCACCTGCAAGTCCGTGACTGGCACCGAGTACATCTCGGCCAATCAATCGGCTGCCTACTGCGGCGGTGGGACCGTCTCTCCCCGCAAGGTTGGTCACAGCCTGACCCAACAGGGTCGACCCGTCAGCGGCGTGATGGTGGGTCGTTCCTCCAGCGTCACCGGTGATGAAGCCGGTGCCAACCGCAATCTCACCGGTGATCAATACTTAGGGTCTGATCCCCTGCCTGACGGTCGTCCAGCGGCCAAGGTCGGTGTGTCCGGCACGCTGTCCGGCACCGGAGTCACCGGAACGATGGTGGGCCGCTCCTCCGCCGTGACCGGCGATGAGTTCGGCTCCTGTCACCGGGTCACCGGAGACCAGTACATCAGCGCTGAGCAAGTCAACTCCTTCTGTGGCGCCAAGCCTGAGGCCGAGGCCCCCAAGGTCGGTTTCAGCATCACCAACCGCAACCTTGTGGTCAGCGGAACCCGCACGGGTCGCTCCGAACGCGTCACCGGTGATGAGCCTGGAACGTGTAAAGCGGTGACCGGCACCCCCTATGCCGGACTCGAGCAAGCCGGCCAGTACTGCGGAACCCCCGCCGTTCAAGCCATCCGTGAGCGCACACCCGTCCGTCCCGGGACCCCTGCTGCCGCAATGACCGGAATTCAGCCCGGCATCGGCGGTGTCATGACCGGTGCCGAGCGTGGTGCCTGCGAGATGATTTCCGGCACGCCTTATATCGGTGGTGATCAACTGGCCGCTGCCTGCGGTCAAGAGGCTCCCGCTGGTTCCGACACCCACGGTGAGGCCCCTGAAGGAGCCCCCTGGACACGCTTCAGTGTGATGTCCCCCGCACGTGCTGCTCAGCAGAAGCGTGATGAACTGTCGTCCGTCACTGGCACGACCTATGAGGAGGACGGCCAACGGATTACCGGCCCTTTTGACATGGCTGGCGGGAAGGTGACCGGTACGGAGCAGTTTCGCTTCGACAACCGCGAATTCCAGAACCGTCAGCTCCAGGTCCGTCAATTTCAACCCACCGCAGTCGAAGCAGCGGTCGAGGCACCTGCCAAGCCCGCATCTCGCGTCACCGGTGAGGGTTCCTCCACCAAGGTGACCGGTGATGACTGGGATCGTGGTGAGCATGTCACCGGCACCGAAGGTGCCTCTGCACGCCGCCGCAATCCAACCCGTCCCGGCCCGATGAGTGCCATGACCCCGTTCGAGCGCAAGCGCAACGAGGAAACCGAATGGCCTGTCAGCCGCGTGACCGGCTCCAGCGGCAACACGGAGAAGGGTTCTTTGATCACCGTCTCTGGCGGAGCACGGGGCTGATCTGCTGATGGTTCGCTCCAAGCCTTCCCGCGGCGGGCGAGCTCAGGCGCCCACGGCCCCGACCCGCCGACAGCTCCAGCAATTGGTCTCGGCTCAGCCCGAGACCAGCTCTGAGTCTGCTGCAGTTGCCTCTCCCACCACCACCGCCCGCGATCGTGCACTCGCGCGCCGCAAGGCGTTGACCACGGCTGGTAAAGCGGCTGTCCTCACCCAGGGGTCCCCTGCTGCAGGTCGGATCCGCACCAGTCAGGACAGCCGACGCCCCGCCCCTCAGCAACCCGGATGGGTCAAGCGCAAGAAAGGGAGTGCCACCACGGTTCCCTTCAATCTCAGCCGTTCGACGCTTGCGGTCTCCTCCCAGCAGCATCCTTTGACGGATGCCGCCACGAATGCCCGTCTGCGCTCCTATGAACAGGAGATCAAGGGACGTTTTGATCGCATTGTTCCTCTGCTTCAGCAGGTCTCAGCCCTTCAGCACCAGCCTGATTTCATTGCTCAGGCCCAGCGTCTGACCCGTGCTGAGCTCGGCTTTGACCTTCCCCATCACATTCTTGAGCGTGCCTGGGTTCGTCCCTTGGACATGCGCGCTCTGTTCGCATGGTGTGTGTTTGAGTCGCATCGACTCTTCAGTGATCATTTTTTCCAAGATGATCCGCTTCAAGGGGGTGTCGATCAACCCAGTTCCGTTGATTTCGAACGCTTTCTTCTCGACTGCGGTTTCCATCTGCTCGACCTCAGCCCCTGTGCTGATGGTCGCCTCGCCCACGGCGTGGCCTATGCCCTGAGGATTCCGTTCAGTGCTGTTCGCCGCCGTTCCCACGCTGGAGCGATGTTCGATGTTGAGAACACGGTGAACCGCTGGGTCAAGACCGAGCACAGCCGCTATCGCGCTGGTCTTCCGAATCCTTCGACCGAGCCGACGCGTTACCTCAAAGTGGTGACCTACCACTTCAGTTCGATTGATCCCCTGCATCAGGGGTGTGCGGCCCATGGCAGCAACGACGCCTTGGCGGCCTCTGCAGGCCATCAACGCCTGCTTGATTTCCGCGAAGCGGTCGAAAACAGTTTTTGTTGCGGTGCGTCCGTCGATCTGCTGTTGATCGGTCTCGACACCGATACCGATGCGATTCGCGTGCACCCTCCTACCCGTGACAGCGCGATGGTGCTTGATCACTGGGTTTGTGCTCGAGAGCTTCACGCCGCCACGGCATCGATGAGTGCGGATCAGGCGATGAGTCAGATCGCTGACGCGGTTGAAGCGGCCGCACCGGGACCGATGGAATCCGGCATGGTGCGGTTCATCACTCGTTTGATCGCCAACAACTGCTCTCAGATCGATTACGTCCAGGATCTACATCGCGGCCCCTATCCCGATGCCGGGCATGCCGAGCGGTTCATTGGTGTGGGGATTGGCTTCAAGGAAGTGCATTTGCGCAACCTCACCTACTTCGCCCATCTCGACACCGTTGAAGAAGGTGCGCCTGACCTCGATGTCGGCGTCAAGATCTTCCGTGGCCTCAACGTCAGCCGTGATCTGCCGATTCCTGTGGTGGTGCGTTTCGACTATTCCGGCCGTGTCCCCGGGGCCCGTGACCGTGCCATCGCCGATTGCCACCGAGTCAACGACGCCATTGCCTCGCGCTATGCCGACTTGATTCAGGATGGCCTCCTGCACACCTGTCTCACGGTGCGCGATCGCCACCAGACCACCCCTGCCGAGGTCGTTGGCTCGACCCTCGATCCTCAGATTCCGGAGGCTCACTGATCATGCTCATCGTCAAGGTCGTCAAGCCACTTGTCTCGACCAATCGGATTCCCGATTTCGAGCACAAGCATCTTCAAGTCGTTCTCGATGGCAGCACCAAAAAAGTTGCTGTTGATGCCGTCGGTGCCAAGCCTGGGGACTGGTGCATCTGCGTCAGCAGTTCCGCGGCCCGTGAAGCCGCCGGCAGTAAGTCCTATCCGAGTGATCTCACCATTGTCGGGATCATTGACCACTGGGAACCTGACCCCCCGAAACCCTCGTCCTCAGCCCCGGCGGTGACGCCGCAGCCTGCTGCAAAACCCGCAGGGGGCGCGTCGAGCTGATGGAAATCATGCAGGTGATGGGCACATTGGTTTGTTCCTTCCGCGTGGCGGGGCTGGACCATATGCACCTGCGGATTCTCAAGAACAACAAGGGCAAGAAATTGGTCGCTGTTGACCCGGTTGGTGCCCGAGAAGGCAACTGGGTTTTTACAGCCAGCGGGTCCGCCGCCCGCCACGCCTGCCCGGACAACACCGTCCTCACCGATCTGACGATCGGTGGGATCATCGACCACTGGACGCCGGACGGATAGGGCCCCATCCCCTCCGCCGCTTCCGTTCGCTTCCAACTCTCTTTTCCCCATGGCCACTCCCTCCTCCACCCCCCGCCGCCGCAGCACCGCTGCCAACAAAACCGTTGATGTGCAGCCCGTGGCCAGTGCTGCCTCCACTCCAGCGGCCTCAACGTCCTCGACGTCTGCCCCGGCAGTGAAATCGGCTTCGTCGTCGTCACCCTCCAACAAAGCCGGTGGAACCGGTGGTGCCATCGCTGCCAAGACCCCTTCTGCCGCTTCGGCTCCCGCTCCTGTGACTGGAATTGCGTTGGGCCTGATCGAGACCCGTGGCATGGTTCCGGCGATCGAAGCGGCTGACGCCATGACCAAGGCGGCCGAAGTCACGTTGATCTGCCGTGAATATGTCGGTGGCGGATACGTCACCGTGATGGTGCGTGGCGAGACCGGTGCTGTGAATGCTGCGGTTCGTGCCGGCGCCGATGCCTGTGAGCGTGTTGGTGACGGTCTGGTTGCCGCCCACATCATTGCCCGCCCTCACCAGGAGGTGGAGCCCGCCTTGGTGTCCAGTGGTGCACTGCGCCGCAGTTGACCGACGCATGAATTGGTCACAAGGGTTCGCGACGACCTCCTGAACAAGGGGGTCTCCACTTAGATTCACCGGCCAGTTCTTAGCAAGCCCGATTCCGATTCCTTTTGCTGTTTTGAATCCGGACCTGCAGCTCTCTCTTCAAACCGCATGGCTGATCCCCCTCTACGGGTTCATCGGCATGCTGGTTTCGATGCCATGGGCGATTGGGTTGTTTCGCCGTCAGGCGCACAGACCCGCTGCCTATCTCAATATTCTTCTGACGCTGCTTGCCTTCGTGCATGGCAGCTTCATCCTTCAGCAGGTCTATCAGGGTGGACCCGTTGACCTCTCCTACCCCTGGCTCACGGTTGCTGATCTCGATCTCGAAATCAGTTTCAATCTGTCCCTGACCAATTTGGTCGCCCTTGAGTTGATCACCGGGCTCAGCCTGTTTTCCCAGGTGTATTCGCTGGGATATATGGACAAGGAATGGGCCCTGGCGCGTTTCTTCGCCCTCCTGGGTTTCTTCGAGGGTGCGATGAGTGGGGTTGTGCTCAGTGACTCCCTGTTCCAGAGCTATTTCCTGCTGGAGATGCTCACACTTTCCACCTATCTGTTGGTTGGCTTCTGGTATGCCCAACCGCTGGTGGTCACCGCCGCGCGTGATGCCTTCTTGACCAAGCGGGTTGGTGACGTGCTGCTGCTGATGGGTGTGGTTGCCCTCTGCAGCTATTCCGGGGTGATGGGCTTCGGCGATCTCTATGCCTGGGCCGCCCAGGACAGCTTGTCCCCCCTTGCCGCCACTCTGCTGGGTCTGGGCCTGATTGCAGGGCCAACCGGTAAGTGTGCCCAGTTCCCGATGCACCTCTGGTTGGACGAGGCGATGGAAGGGCCCAATCCGGCCTCCATCCTGCGGAATTCGGTGGTGGTCACCTGCGGCGCGATTGTGCTGCTCAAGGTGATGCCGATTCTTCAGTTGTCACCGATCGCCCTGGCGGTGATGTTGGTCATCGGTTCGATCAGTGCCATCGGAGGTTCCTTGGTGGCACTGGCCCAGGTGGATATCAAACGCACACTCTCTTACTCAACGACAGCGCACCTCGGCCTGGTTTTCATCGCCATCGCCTTACAGATTCCAGTGCTTGCGCTGCTGCTTCTGTTCTCCCATGCGGTTTCGAAGGCGTTGCTGTCGATGAGCATCGGTGGAGTGATTGCCTCGACCAATTGCCAGGACATCACTGAACTAGGTGGCCTCGGTAGCCGCATGCCAGCCACCACCACGGCTTTTCTGGTGGGCAGTGCTGGGCTGGTTGGTTTCCTCCCGCTCGGTGGCTTTTTGGCTTTTGCTCAGTCGATCGAGTTGCTGAGTGTCCGTTCTGTTCCGTTCATGGCGGTCTTCCTGATCACCAATACCCTCACGGCCATTGGGCTGGTTCGCGTGTTCCGCCATGTGTTCATGGGTGATGCGCTGATCAAGTCGCGACGGGCAGCGGAGGTCAACTGGCAGATGGCCCTCCCGATGGTGGCCCTGTCGGTGGTTGTTCTGTTGACCCCTGTGCTGTTGGTCCGGCTTGAGTCCCTGGATGGTTTGCTTTCGTTCCCGCTCTGGGCGGCAGCTCTGGTTGTCGGCAGTGGATTGCTCGGGCTGGTTGCTGGAGCAGTGGTTCCTCTCAGCAAGGCTTGGTCTCGCTCACTCAACCCTGTGTTGCGCTGGTGTCAGGACCTGTTGGCCTACGACTTCTACACCGAGCGCTTTTATCGCCTCACCATCGTGAATGTTGTGGCCGGGTTCTCCCGCTTGGCTTTCTGGTTCGACCGCAACGTTGTCGACGGTGTTCTCCACGGTGTGGCGCGTCTGTCGATGCAAAGTGCCGAGGGTCTGAAGCTCAGCGTCAGTGGGCAAGGTCAGTCCTATGTGCTGACGGTGCTTGTGGCGATTCTTCTCTTCCTCACCTCGGTGAGCTGGTTCCTCACCTGATCACCTGAGCGATGTTGCTTTCCCTTCTCCTTCTCATTCCCTTCCTTGGGGCCTTTGCTCTCCTGCTGTGGCCCGGTTCCCCGACCAGTGCACGGCTGAGGGATGGAACGATCGTTCTGCTCAGCGTGCAGTGTGTGGCCAGTTTTGCGCTGCTGGTGCCGTTTGATCCCTCGGATGCAGGCCTGCAACTGGTGGAGCAGGCCCGATGGGTCCATTCCATCGGGCTCGACTACGCCCTGGCGGTGGATGGTCTCTCCCTGCCGTTGGTGCTGATGAACGGGGTGTTGTGTTTGGTCGCCGCCATTGCCTCCCGTTCGATTGAGAACCGGCCAAGGATCTACTTCTCTCTTCTGCTGGTGATCAGTGGCGCCGTCAATGGCGCCTTCCTGGCACAAAACCTGCTGCTGTTTTTCCTGTTCTATGAACTGGAATTGATCCCACTTTGGTTGTTGATCGCCGTTTGGGGTGGAGCGAACCGTGCCTATGCCGCCACCAAGTTCCTGATCGTTACCGCCATTTCCGGTGTGTTGATCCTGGGGGCTTTCCTTGGCTTGGCGTTTGTCACCGGCAGCATGGATTTCAGCCTTCGTCCTGTGCTGGCCGGCGAACTTGGCATGGCCAGCCAGTTGGTGTTGTTGGTGGCCCTGCTGATCGGTTTTGGCATCAAGATTCCGCTCTTCCCCTTCCACACCTGGCTGCCAGATGCCCACACCGAGGCCTCCACGCCGGTGTCGGTGCTGCTGGCCGGCGTTCTGCTGAAGCTGGGGACCTACGGCTTACTTCGCTTTGGTTTGGGCCTGTTCCCGGAGGCTTGGCAAGTGGCCGCCCCGTGGTTGGCGGGATGGGCTGCCATTTCTGTTCTCTATGGCTCCCTCGCTGCCATTGCCCAGACCGACATGAAGCGAATGGTGGCCTACAGCTCTGTGGGCCACATGGGATATGTCTTGCTGGCTGCAGCTGCAGCCACCCCGCTGGGTTTGATGGGTGCGCTGTTCCAGATGGTTAGCCATGGCCTGATTTCCGGCATTCTTTTCCTTCTGGTCGGCGTGGTTTACGCCCGAACCGGCACCCGAGATCTGACCGTGCTGCGTGGATTGCTGAATCCCCAGCGTGGTCTGCCGCTCACCGGTTCACTGATGATCATCGGTGTGATGGCGAGTGCTGGGATCCCAGGAATGGCTGGCTTCATCTCCGAGTTCCTGGTGTTCCGCGGCAGTCTTGAGCCCTTCCCCGTCGCGACATTGCTGTCCATGGTGGGCTCCGGCCTCACCGCTGTGTATTTCCTGCTGTTGGTGAACCGGGCCTTCTTCGGACGTCTGGCGATTGCCCCCGGTGATGTCGCCAATCCCCGTATCCTCGATCGGGTCGCTCTCCGTGAGCAGGTTCCTGCGATCGCTTTGAGCCTGGGAGTGTTGGTGCTCGGTCTTGTCCCAGCCCTGTTGTCCAATCTCAGTGAAGCCGCCACCACCGGCCTGAGCCAAATCGGAGGAGCCCTGTCATGACTGCAACCCTTCCCTCCATCGAAGCCCCGGTGTTGCCCGATCAAGAGGAACTGATCCGTCGCCTTCTCAGCGACACGCCTCTGTTGGCCGATACCCCTGACCATTTGCTCCAGGTGGTCAACGTGCTTGAGAGCTATGGCCTTGTGCTGGATGCCTACAGCAAAAATCTGGTCGATCAAGGCGAGAAGCAGCTGCTGAACCCTTTCCCGGTGATGCGTTTCTTCCATGAGGGCTTTTCTTTGAAGCGCCTCTGGGATCACCTGCTTGGTGATCGGATCAACTTTGAGTACGCCGAGTACTGCCAGAAAGCGATGTTCTGGCATGGCACCGGTGGGCTCGATGCGTATCTCGACAGTGAGGCGTTTGAACAAGCCTGTCAGCGGATCATTCAGCGCAAAACCAGCCGTGACCCGCTGCTCGCTCTCACCAATCGCTTGTATCCGGGCTTTGCCCCCGAGTCGATTCGTTCGCTCACCACGATCTACTGCCTGGGTCTGTTCTGGCGGGTGATGAGTGACATCTTTGTGGACCTCGCTCGCCGTTACGCCATTCAGGAGGTCACCTGTGTCAACGATGTGGTGCATCACATCCGTGATGGTCTGGTGACAGCCGCCGGCCATCCCATCACGTACAAAGTGAATGTGGGTGGAGAGGAGATCTGGGTGCTTCCCCCAGAGGCAGGCCTCACCTTCCTTGTCGATGTGGCTGTGCCCTATGTCGAGGCGGTGTTTTTCCGTGGCATGCCGTTTCTCGGCACGGTGTCGTACAACGCCCAGGCCCGTCAGATCTCACCGGACATCAGTGACTTCAAGTACGGAGCTCTTTACGCTGACCCCATTCCGAGCATGGGGGCCGGGATCCCACCGAGTCTCTGCATGCAGGATATGTACCGCCATCTTCCGGAGGAGTTGAGCGATTGGTACGACCACCATGCACGGGGCCAGGTCGATGTGCATGTCCAGATTTGTGTGAGCTTCCAGAAGTCGATGTTCTGCGTGACCAATGGTGCGATCGCTGGCACAATGCCGCATCCTCTGGACACCACTGATCCAGAGCAACAGGCGGCCAACCGTGCCTATGCCGAGGCTTGGTCTGGACGG
>NZ_JBGKDS010000014.1:0-4664 GCF_042954325.1 Parasynechococcus sp.
GAGTTTCACTGGCAGGACCACCACGAACCGGCGGAGCGGGGCAAGTTGGTGATCTTTCCCGCCGGGCCGTCCCACATTCACCGGGGCCGGGTCAACGAGAGCGCCAGCAAGCTCATCGCCACCGGTTGGATCAATGCTGGCTGTCAGGAGGCGTATCTGAAGCGTCTGGCCCGTTGACAGGAGGCATGGGCTGCTCCGCCTGCAGGCCCTGCGGACGCAGGGATGTGGCTTTGGAGGGCGGCCATTCCATCGGGTAGACCTGACGCTGGGGGAAGGGAATGCCGATGCCGTGTTCCTCGAAGGCCGTCCAGATCTGCTGGCGCAGGTCGCTGCCCACCGCGAAGGCCTCCAGAGGGTTGCGCACCCAGAACAGCACCTTGTAGTTGATCGAGGAGTCGGCGAACTCCACCGTGAAGGCCTGCGGTGGCGGATAGCTGAGCACTTTCTCGTGCTTCTGGGCCACGTCCACAAGAACGGCAATCACCTGCGCCGGATCGTGGTGATAAGCCGCGCCGACCATCACCGCGTCCCGTCGGGACGTTTCTTCTGCGGTGTACGACTCGGCTTCCTGCGTGAAGAAGTTCTGGTTGGGGATCAGCAGCTCCGCACCATCCCGGCCGCGGCGGAGCTGGGTGGCTCGGAGCCCGAGTTTGCGCACCGTGCAGGGGTCTCCGTTGATCATCAGGATTTCGCCCGGACGCACGGACCCTTCGAACAGCAACCAAATGCTGCTGATGAAGTTCGAGATGATTTCCTTGATTCCGAAGCCGATGCCGACCGAAAGGCCTCCCGCCACGGCGACCAGGGCCGTGCCGTTGATGCCGATGTAGTACGCCACGCTCATGGCGCCGAAGCCGACCAAGGAGTAGCGCACAATCACTTCCAAGGCCCGTCGTCCCTGGGGTTTGACGCCGAAGAACATGCCGCTGATCCAGGCCACGAAATGGGCGGGACGGCTGGCCAGGGCGACGATCAGGTAGGTCGCGACGATCGCTGTGAACAGCTTCCCCACCGTCAGCGTCACCCCGAAGACGTCGCCCAGGGAAATCAAGGAGAGGGATTGTCGGCTGCCCAGCATCTGGAAGAAGGTGAGCACGCTGAGCACGAACAACACCGGCCGGAAGAAGTTCTTGTCGATTTCATCCAGCGGTGCCTTCGGGAAGCGTTTCTGCAGCAGATGCTTGGACGGCTCGACAGCCCGCCAGATCAACCAGAGCAGAGAGAAGTAGCGCAGGAGTCCGGCTGGTATCTGCAGAGCCAGCAACACCCCGCTCACCACAAGGAGCAGCAGCGGGGTCGCGATGGTGGAGGCACTGGAGAGCAGCGGCGACCGCAAGCGCGATTTCAGGCGTGTTTCCGCAGCCACAGCCACGACAAACAAGGCGATTTGGATCAGGACGGAACCACGCTGGAGGTAGCCCAACCAGGTGGTGGCTTCGTTGATGAAGGCGGTGAGCATCAGAGGCTGTCTTTCAGGCTGCTGAGGATTTCCTTGGTGGCTTCTTCAGGGCTGTGGATGTCGTAGATGGTGTCCAGCAGAGCTGTTGAGATCGCCTCGTATCGGGCGGGATCCCGAAACACACGGGCTTTGGCCTGATGTTTGTCCCGCTTGGTTTTGTCGCTCGTCTGCAGATACATCTGCAAGGTGTTCAGGCCGCCGGGGATTTTCGAGGCCACGATCGGCGCCGCTTTCTGGTTGACCGGCATCGATGTTCGGGCCTGGAGGGCGAAGGTCTTCTGTGCCCAGGGCTTGCCAATGAAGTCGAGCATGGCCAGGGCTTTTTGGCGTTGGGCGCTGCTGGAGTTCTTGCCCAGAGCCCAGACCTGCAGGCGTGTGGTGGGAATCGCTTTCTCCGACGGCCCGATGGGTAAACCTGCGATGCCCAGCCGGTCCTTCAGCTTGTCGCGCAACTCCGGAAGACTGCTGCTCCAACAGGTGATCCAGTCGAGTTCACCACTGGAGAGGCCCTTCCTCAGGGCTGCCTGGCTGTTCAGAAAGCGGATGTTTTGTTGGTAGCTCGCTGATTTCAACCACTGCAGCCAGCGGGTCATCCGTTGCTGTTCCTCGGCCGTCGGTGTCTTGTTATCCAGTGCCGCTTCCATGGCTGCCGACGCCCCGAAGGCTTCGGCGCTCCAGAACAGATCCTTGAGTTGCAGGGCAAAGCCGTAGTTGGCTGAGTCACTCGTGGCCTCCAAGGATTGGAGCGTCGGCGGCGATTGACTGACCTTGGTCTTGTCGTAACAGGCCAGCTGCATGAACTGGTTCACCGGCCGACCCACCAGCTGGCCGTCTTTCGCGGTCGCCAGATGCAGCACTGCCCTTGGGATGTCCTGCTCGTCCGCGTCCTGCAGCGTGACCGGATCCAGCAGCCTGCGTTGATACAACTCCATGGCTGTTTCGCTGTCGGTGAGGATCAGGTCAGGGCCAAAACCGCTTGCGGTCTGGCGTGCGACCTCATCGACGAAATGTTTTCGGGTCGACAGCGTCAGCTGCGGCCGCACCGAGGGGTCCACGCTGGCGAATTGCTCCAGGATCGACTCGTTGACCCGTTGCAGCCGCTCGTAGTCCTCGGAGCTGACCACCTCAGCATTGTCAATCGTTCGCAGGATCTTCACCACCACCGGGGGACCTCCTGTTTCTGAGCCGATGCTGCATCCCCCGATCAGAAGGCCTACAGCACAGCAACCCGTCCATCGCAACCAGGTCCGGAACATCGATCTGAACCGCTCGCCAAACCTTAAGGCTGGTTCTTGGTGTTGGCCCGTGGCTTTGAGAGCATGGCCAACGCATTGCACCGCTTCCGTGTCCGAGCTGGCCAAGACCTACGACCCGGTTGGCACGGAGGCCCGTTGGCAGCAGGCCTGGGAGGACCAGGGGGCGTTTCATCCCGACCCGACGGCGCCCGGTGAACCGTTTTCAGTCGTGATCCCGCCGCCGAACGTGACCGGCAGCCTGCACATGGGTCATGCCTTCAACACCGCGCTGATTGACACGATCGTTCGCTACCAGCGCTTGGCTGGAAAGAACGTCCTTTGTCTGCCGGGCACCGATCATGCCTCGATCGCGGTGCAGACGATCCTTGAAAAGCAGCTCAAGGAGGAGGGCAAGACCCGCCACGACCTTGGCCGCGACGCTTTTTTGGAGCGGGCCTGGCAGTGGAAGGCCGAAAGCGGTGGTCGCATCGTGGGCCAGCTGCGGCGGCTGGGGTATTCCGTGGATTGGAAACGCCAGCGTTTCACCCTCGATGAGGGCCTGAGTGAGGCGGTGAAGGAAGCCTTCGTGCGCCTGCATGAGCAGGGGCTGATCTACCGCGGGGAATACCTGGTGAACTGGTGCCCCGCCTCCGGGTCCGCCGTGAGTGATCTGGAGGTGGAAATGAAGGAGGTCGATGGGAACCTCTGGCATTTCCGCTACCCACTCAGCAGCGGCGACGGTCATCTCGAGGTGGCTACCACCCGCCCCGAAACGATGCTGGGCGACACGGCGGTGGCGGTGAACCCCACCGACGAGCGCTACGCCCATCTGGTGGGTCAGACCCTCACGCTGCCCTTTGTGGGTCGTGAGATCCCGATCGTGGCCGACGACCACGTGGAGAAGGACTTCGGCACCGGTTGCGTCAAGGTGACGCCGGCCCATGATCCCAACGATTTCGCCATCGGCCAGCGCCACGGTCTGCCCCAGATCACGGTGATGCGCAAGAACGGCACTATGAATAAGGAGGCTGGCCAATTCGAGGGGCTGGATCGCTTTGAAGCCCGCAAGGCTGTGGTGGCCGGCTTGGAGGAGTTGGGGCTGCTGGTGAAGGTGGAGGACTACCGCCACAGCGTTCCCTATTCCGACCGCGGCAAGGTGCCGGTGGAGCCGCTGCTCTCCACCCAGTGGTTTGTCAAAACCGAGCCTTTGGCGGCTCGCTGCCGTGAGGCCCTCGAGAAGCAGGATCCCCGCTTCATCCCGGAGCGCTGGGAGAAGGTCTACCGCGACTGGCTCACCGACATCCGCGACTGGTGCATCAGCCGCCAGCTCTGGTGGGGTCATCGCATTCCCGCCTGGTTCGTGATCAGCGAGACCGACGGCAAGTACACCGACACCACCCCGTACGTGGTGGCTCGCAACGAAGCCGAAGCCTTAGAGAAGGCCAAGGCGGAGTACGGCGCCGCGGCAGAGATCGAGCAGGACGAAGACGTGCTCGACACCTGGTTCTCCAGTGGCCTGTGGCCCTTCTCCACCCTGGGCTGGCCCGATGCGAGCAGCGCTGATCTGCAGCGCTGGTACCCCACCAGCACCCTGGTGACGGGCTTCGACATCATCTTTTTCTGGGTGGCCCGGATGACGATGATGGCCGGCGCCTTCACCGGCGAGATGCCCTTCCAGGACGTCTACATCCACGGCCTGGTGCGGGACGAGCAGAACCGCAAGATGAGCAAGAGCGCCGGCAACGGCATCGATCCGCTGCTGCTGATCGAGCGTTACGGCACCGATGCCCTGCGCTTCGCCCTGGTGCGGGAGGTGGCCGGTGCGGGTCAGGACATCCGCCTGGATTACGACCGCAAGAAGGACACCTCCGCCACGGTGGAGGCCTCGCGCAATTTCGCCAACAAGCTCTGGAACGCCACCCGCTTCGCCCTGATGAACCTGGGCGGCGAAACGCCGGCCCAACTCGGTG
>NZ_JBGKDS010000015.1:0-65113 GCF_042954325.1 Parasynechococcus sp.
CGGTTGTTGGTGGAGGTGACCCACTCACAGAAGGCCTGCCAGCTGGAAGCGCCGGAGCGCTGCTGGAGGGTGGTGGTCATGAGAACGGAAAGAAATGTCCCCGAGAGGACGGTTTAAGGAAGGGCAGGAACCCTGCCTGAACCCATTGTAAAGCAACATTGCGGGAGGTAAACGCACATTGCGCAACGGCGGCGCCCACTTCCCAGTCCAGGCCTGGCGGGCTCAGGAAGATTTAAGATTTGAATGTTCCCGAGGGGAGTGTTTTGGTCTTGATCCGCTGGCTTCACGACGGGCGTCGCTTGGAAGCCACAGTGCCCCTCGCCGAAGCTCGACATCGCCACAACGAGCTGATTTCCCAGGGAGCCATCGTCTATTGGAGCGAGCGTCTCACCCGCGCTTGAATTCAGGTGTTCCAGTGATCCACCACCATGGCCAGTCGTCACACTCCCTGGGTCGCTGGCCTGATTCTGTTGTCGATCAGTGGCTGCATGGCCTCTGATCGGGGAACCAACCCCTCCCCAGAGGCACAGTCCAACCAACAAATCAGGGCCTTGGAACGCCGTCTCGACCAGCTCGAACAACAGCTGCGTGTCGTCGAAGGCGGTCCTGCGTCAGACAACAAAACCCCCGCCGGTCCTCTCCGGTCGCTCACCCTTCGGCTTGGAACGACGGACGACCGATTACGGATGTATTGGGCCGACGGGCAAACCAGTGATCTGCTTTGCAACCAGGAAGGGCAAAGCACCTGGGCCTGCGGATAACCGCGACCGGAATCAGTCCTTCAGGAGGTTCTGCAAAGCCAGGCCCCAGCCCGGCTCAACCGACCAGACCTCCCGCTGTGTCAACGACAGAGCAATGCGCTTTTCGACATAAGCGGCTTCATTGATGAACACCGGGATCTGTCCCTCCAGGGATGGGCCCTTGGCACCGCCGGAGGACCCGAGCGGCCAGGCATCAAACATTGGCTGGCCAGGATCCAAGGGGCGCCAGTCCGACCCATGGAGCTCGTCATGCAAAAGGGCACTGGGCTGATCATCCGGATCACGCGGCAGGTCAACACTGTTCAGATGGCGGTGCACCACCAGTTGATGGGGGAAACGGAATCGTCCCGAAACAACGGCAGCCAGACTGGTGAAACAGGTCTCCAGGGCCAGACGCGTCTGCCGCACGATGCGCGCATCAAAGACCCCCTGGGGCACTGGACCCACTTCAATCACCAGACCACAGGGCCAGGACTCCACCAGAAATCCTGTCTGCGCGGCATCGGCCTCATGGAGATAAATGGGCAGCCCCAACGCCCCTTGCACCAGCGCGGCCAAGGCAAGGTCAGCGGGTCGGCGGCCATACACCACCAAACAGCTCCCCATCGCGGCCGTGGTGCTGTGTAGGTCAAGGGCAACGGAGCAGGGCAGACGGCCCTCGGGACCATGGGCCGCCAACAGTGCGCGGGCTCGATCAACCTCGAGAGGGCCCATGTCCTCACCCTGTCTCGCCAAGAGGTCAGCCCGAAAACTTCGATTGAGATCGCGGTCGATGTAACGCCGCCCCGCCTGGCGAGCCTCAGGGTTACCGATCACCGCATGCACGTTGAGATCGGAGGTCTGAAGGAGGGAAGGCTCCTGCTGCCATTGCTCCAACAACCATGGAGCATTCACCTCATTGCCATGGGTTCCGGCGACCACAAGCACCGAAGGGTCCGCCATCGTGCCGTTCAAAGAGATGCCTGACTGAAGCATGGGCGTCAGTGTGGTGGTATCTCAACAGCTGCGCGATGGCGATCCCGCCCGTTGTGGTCCAGACCGCTCGATCTGGCTGGCATTGGCAGTGGCAGCGACTCATGGGAGGCCTTGGGCCCGCCGACGCCGACGGCAATTACCGACGCCCAGTCAGCGACCATCTCAACAATGACGCTCCAGATCGGGCCGAGCTCGAGGGGCGAGACGAGCACGAGCGCCCCCTGCTGATCGTGGGACGCAGTTGCCCATGGGCCCATCGCGCCTGGCTCGTGCACCGTCTGCGGAGACTGGAGGGCCGTCTCAACCTGTTGATGGCGACGGCGGACCATCGCGGCGGGCGTTGGGTTCTTTCCCCAGCTTGGAACGGCTGTCACAGCCTGCTGGACCTCTATCGCCACTGCAATGCCCCCCCCTCGCACCGAGCCACGGTCCCGGTGTTAGTCGACCCCATCCGGCCGCAAATTCTCTGCAACGACAGCGCCCCGATGGTGGACGTGCTCAACCAGTGGCCTGCGGAAGAGACCGCGCCAGACCTCAACCCATCAGAACTCCATGAACCGATCGCGACGTGGCAGGACCTGCTGCAACCGGCCGTCAACGATGGCGTCTATCGCTGTGGGTTTGCACGCAATCAAGCCGCCTTCGACCGCGCTGAATCAGCACTGTTCGCCGCCCTAGAGCAGGTGGAATCCAGCCTGCGCACAGGCGGACCGTGGCTCTGCGGCGAGCGGTTGACGCTGGCTGATGTGCGTTTGTTTCCAACCTTGATCCGCTGGGACACGGTCTATGCCCCGCTGTTTGGCTGCAGCCGTCAACCGTTGTGGCAATTCCCCCAGCTCTGGGACTGGAGACGACGGTTCTTCGACCATCCAGGGGTCAAGGAGACCTGCGATGCGGTGGCCTGGCGACAGGACTACTTCGGAGCGTTGTTCCCCCTGAATCCAGGGGGAATTGTTCCGTCGGCTCCAGAGTTGACCAGACTGGTCACAAGCCGGATCCCGCAATGAGCAGCGCAGTCGATCCCCAGTTCGAGGGCGTCTACGGCCCTTACACCATCACGGCATCGGATCGGAAGGACGTCCAGTCCTACCGGTTCGCTTTGTTGATGAGCGGGCTGGCCTTCAGTGCTGGGCTCACGCAGTGGTGGCAGCTGGGGGGGGAATGGGCCTGGCTGTGGCTGGTGCCGCTCTGCGGTGGCTTGGGCGTGGCTCTGCAAACCATTCACATCTATCTCCGCCCCCTGCACAGGGCCCTGCAACTGTTCTGGTTGCTCGGCTGTGTGGGCTGGCTTGGCTTGATCGCCCTCAACGGTCCCGGGCAGGCGTTGGCACGCATCGCAGATCAACCCCTCTGGATCCTCGCCATCGGCCCCCTCTTCGCGGCCATGGCCGGCATCGGCTTCAAGGAATTCTTCTGTTTCCGTCGAGTGGAAGCCATCGGTCTGACCCTGCTGCTTCCCATCGCCTTGCTGGGACGACTGCTGCAGTGGATTGATGCCGCAACCAGCCTTGGGATGTTGCTGATCGCTGCTGGCCTGTTCGTCGTGCTGGCCCTCCGCAAATTCGGAACCGAAGCGGCCGCAGATGTGGGAGATAAAAGTGTCTTTGCTTACCTGGACGGCCAAGTGTCCGCCGACGGCCCGTGAGTTTGATCAGCCTGGTGGATGCGGCCAAAGATTTTGGGATCCGCACCCTGTTTGCCGATCTGGATCTGCACATCAGCGACGGTGAGCGTCTCGGCCTGATCGGACCCAATGGTGCCGGTAAATCAACACTGCTGAAGGTCCTGGCCGGACTCGAACCCCTGGGCCACGGGGAGCGACGTTGTTCGCCTCGCCTGCGGGTGGCCCTGGTCGGGCAGGACAGCCAGGTGACCCCGGGGTTGACCGTGCTCGAGCAAGTGCTGGAGGGCTGCGGCACCAAACGCGAACTTCTGTTGCGATTCACGGCACTGAGCGACGCGATTGCCGCGAACCCCGACGACGAAGCTCTGCTGGCTGAGCTGGGGGTTCTCAGTCAGCGCATGGATGAGGAAGAGGCCTGGAGCCTGGAGCAGCAATGTCGAGAAGTGCTGCAGAAACTGGGCATCAGCGATCTCCAACGACCGGTCGAATCCCTCTCAGGTGGGTATCGCAAACGGGTCGGCTTGGCATCAGCACTGGTGGCAAGCCCAGATGTGCTGTTACTCGATGAGCCCACCAACCACCTGGATGCCGCGGCCGTCGAATGGCTTCAAAGCTGGCTCGATCGTTATCCCGGTGCGCTGGTGCTGGTCACCCATGATCGCTACGTGCTCGACCGCGTGACCCAACGCATGGTCGAAGTCGATAGAGGACGTGCCCGGACCTATCAGGGCAACTACAGCACGTATCTCCAACACAAGGCCGATGAGGACGCCTCGGAAGCCGCCTCAGCAGCCAAGTTTCGTGGCGTGATGCGGCGCGAGTTGGCCTGGCTGCGTCAAGGGCCGAAGGCACGCAGCACCAAACAAAAGGCACGACTCCAGCGCATTGAAGCCATGCGCGAGGAGAAGCCCGCACAGCCGAAGGCCACCCTGGCCATGGCGAGTGTCAGCCGTCGAATCGGGAAACAGGTGATCGAAGCGGAAGCTCTGGGCGTCACGGCAGACGGCCAAGCCGAAGGACGGACACTGCTCGAGAACTTCACCTACAGCTTCAGTCCGGAAGACCGCGTGGGAATCATTGGCCCCAATGGAAGCGGTAAATCCAGTGTTTTGGATTTGATTGCGGGACGCCGCAGCGTCACCCATGGAGCGTTGCGCCTCGGGGAAACCGTCCACATCGGCTATCTCGATCAGCACACCGAAGCCTTCCTGGAAGGCAAAGGCATGGAACGCAAGGTGATTGACTTCGTCGAAGAGGCCGCCAGCCGAATCGACCTCGGTGGAGAGCAGGTGACCGCCTCTCAGCTGCTGGAACGCTTCCTCTTCCCGCCCGCCCAACAGCACAGTCCCTTAGCAAAGCTGTCTGGAGGCGAACGTCGCCGACTGACCCTCTGTCGGATGCTGATCCAGGCACCGAACGTGCTGCTGCTGGATGAACCGACCAACGACCTCGACATCCAGACGCTGAGTGTTTTGGAGGATTTCCTCGAAGACTTTCGTGGCTGTGTGATCGTCGTTTCACACGACCGGTATTTCCTCGATCGCACCGTGGATCGTCTGTTCTGCTTTGAGAACGGTCGTCTGCGTCGGTTCGAGGGCAACTACAGCGAATTTCTCGACGCCCAACGTCAAACGGAGCGCACCCAGCCGGGAACGTCCGGGCCAAGCGATGCTGCGAAACCGACAGCCAAGCGCAAAACCAGTCCCCCCCCAGCGCGCAAACGACGCAGTTTCAAGGAAGCGCGCGAACTGGAACGGCTGGATCGGGACTTGCCGGAATACGAGGCCAAGAAACAGGCACTCGAGCAGGCCATCAGCAGCAATGGCGAGGACATCACCCAACTCAGCCTGGAACTGGCAGAGCTGATCTCCACCATTGAAAGTGCAGAAGAACGCTGGCTGGAACTCAGCGAACTGGATCCATGACTTGGGTCATGACGTTCGGTGATCCGATCTCAGCAGTGCTCCTCAACCGACTGTTCTCGGCGATTTCGCTCTAGTATTCGCGGCGGCTTTTTGAGCGATTTGATGAAATCCATCGACGAACACATCAAAAAAGACCAAGGCGAGATTGAAGCTGCCAAAGCGTCTGGTGATCAGGCCAAGGTCCGTCATTTCACCGAGGAGCTCAAATCACTCGAGGAGTACAAGGAGCACAACCCCGAGGACAAGCACGATCCCACTCCGCTCGAGCTCTATTGCGACGCGAACCCCGATGCCGATGAGTGCCGCGTCTACGACGATTGATTGTCGTGATTCCGTCCTTAGCGGTGGCAACCACCGCTAAGGACTGTGATGATCAGACCTCATCGTCATATTCAGCAGGGCTTCCCGTCAGCGAACAGACGACAGCTTCCTCCTGACGCATCTTTTGAATTTTTGAGATGGGACGACCCATCTGACGCAAGACGTCGATGTCTTGTTCGGTCTGGCAGCGAGCGATCACAGCGCCGCCTTGGTCGAAGCATGTGTAGTAGGTCATGGCTCCTCAACAGGACTGCTGTTCCTGTTATGGCGTCGACCGGAGGTGCCAACAACCATCTTTAAGCCTGTGCGGAGGATCTTCAGATTCCGAGGCTTGACCACACCGCCTCGAGCATGGTGTCCAAGCCACGCCCCATAGCGGCAGAAACCGTCATGACAGGCCGACCGCCGCTCGCAGACTCCAGGTCTTGAATGACCTCAGGCATCAGATCGTCGGGCACAAGCTCCTGCTTATTGAGCACCAGGAGGCGCGGACGATCCACCAGACCGTGGCCATAGGCCTCCAACTCCTGTTCAACAATGCGCAGATCCTTGGCCGGGTCTTCTGACCCTGCGTCCACGAGATGAATCAGCAGTCGCGTTCGCTCGATATGACGCAGAAAGTCGTGACCCAGGCCGGCCCCCTGGGCTGCTCCAGCGATCAGTCCGGGAATGTCGGCAAACACCGTGCCATCGCCACTGGGGCGGCGCACAACGCCCAAGTTGGGAATCAGAGTTGTGAACGGGTAATCGGCAATTTTGGGGCGAGCGGCTGACAACACAGCGATCAAGGTGCTTTTACCGGCATTGGGCAGGCCGATGATCCCCACCTCGGCCAGCAACTTCAGCTCCAACTGGACGGGCCATTCCTCTCCATCACGCCCCTCAGTGAACTTCTCAGGAGCCCGATTCCGATTGCTCAAGTAATGGGCATTGCCGAGGCCACCGCGGCCGCCGAACGCCACCACAAGCTGCTCTCCCCCCTGGGTGAGATCGCCCAGAAGGATCCCTGATTTGAGGTGCCGCACTTCCGTGCCACAGGGCACCTTGATCACCAAGTCCTGTCCAGAAGACCCCGTGCACTTGTTGGGCCCGCCACGACGTCCATCGTCGGCGGCAAACAACCGTTTGTATTTGAAATCCAACAGCGTTTGCAGATTGCCGTCTGCCTCGAGAACAACATGGCCGCCATGGCCGCCATCCCCCCCGGATGGCCCGCCTGCAGGCACATATTTCTCCCGGCGGAATGCGGCAATGCCATCGCCACCTCGGCCGCCTCGCACAGTGATGCGTGCCTGATCAATGAACTGCACGGCGCCGCCGAATCGATCCAACCATCAACCCTAAGATTTCACTGCTGCACACATCCGCTTGGCCGGCGTCCGCTTCGAAGCCCTAAGCAAGTCGTATCCAGGCCGTCGAGGTGGATCAGCGGTGGAGGTGATCCGCGCGCTGAACCTGGAGATTCAAGACGGCGAATTCCTCGTGCTGGTGGGTCCATCAGGCTGCGGTAAAAGCACGTTGCTCAGGCTGCTCGCTGGGCTGGATCGCCCGACATCAGGCGAAATTGTGATCGGCTCGCAACCCATCAGTCGCTTGCGACCAGCACAACGCGATGTCGCGATGGTGTTTCAGAGCTACGCGCTCTATCCCCATCTCACGGTCAGACAAAATCTCAGCTTCGGCCTCAGAAGAAGCCGCAAGCGCAGCTGGGTGCAACAGGTGCAGGATCAACTGCATCAACTCACCGAGCGATATCCCCAGCCCCTCCGCTTGCATTCACCCCGTGAGGAGCAGATCGCTCACAGGGTGACAGCCGTCGCGGAGGCCCTGGAGCTCGAACCTTTATTGGATCGTCTGCCCAAAGAATTATCCGGAGGCCAAAAACAGAGGGTGGCCCTTGGCAGGGCAATGGCGCGGCAACCGGCGGTGTTTCTCATGGATGAACCCCTGAGCAACCTGGACGCCAAGCTTCGCAACAGCACCAGAACCCGGATCGTCGAACTCCAGCGCGATCTGGGAACAACAACCATCTATGTCACCCACGACCAGGTCGAAGCGATGACCATGGGTCACCGCATTGCTGTGCTCAACCAGGGGCGTCTGCAGCAGCTCGGAACGCCCATGGAGCTCTACCGCTGGCCGTCCAATCTGTTTGTTGCGCAATTCATCGGCACACCGCCGATGACCTTGCTGCCCATCCGTGTCGGTGCAAGCAGCACGCTGCTGTTGGGCGACCGCCGTCTCCCCGTGGAGGGACCTCTTGCGGCCGCTTTGGCCGCAAGGGAGGGCGACACGCTCACAGCTGGACTACGGGCAGAACATTGGCGCATCGGACCGGCCACCAATCGCAACCTGGAGGCCGATGTCAGCCATTGCGAGGTGCTGGGCAATGAGCAGCTGATCACCTGCCGCCTTCAAGCCGGCGGACATCTCGTGCAAGTTCGTTCAGCGACTGATCAGACCATCACCGTCGGAGAAACCTTGCATCTCGATCCGGATCCGAGCGGTTGGCGTTTCTTTGAAGCCGATGGAGAAGCCATCAACCGTCCCGAGCCGAATGCCGAAGAGGATGGCCCCCAACTACCGGTGCTGCCCTAACGCACCCACACCACACTGCAGCCGGGTCCACCATCCCCTTGCTCGGCGTCCGTGACGCGATCCACATAGGGCACCGTGTCGAGCCACTCACGAAGTCCGCGTTTGAGTTTTCCGGTGCCGATGCCATGAATCACCCAAACCGGACCTGTCGCACCTCGCAGTTGCTCCTCCACGGCCGCCTCCGCTTCATGGACGCGCATGCCTCGCACGTCCAATGTGTTGCGGCTGGTCCTCACCTGGGCCCCCCCCGAGGCCACGCGCGCCTTGATCTTGACCACAGGTGCAGGTGGTGCCTGCGGCTTACGACCATCCAAGCTTTCGACCGCCGTGAGATCAACGGTGGTGCGCATCACACCGCAACGCACGGTGAGCTGGAGACCATCCTCAGAAATCGCCAACACTTCAGCCGCCTTCCCCAGAGCCAGCAGGCGAATGCGGTCACCGATCGCCGGCTGCCAACCCGGTTTTGGCTGACGCCGTTCTGGAGCCGGACGGTGGCTGCCTTCAAGGCTGCGCAGGCGTTGACCGGCCCGTCGTGCCGTCTCCCCATCGGCCCGTTCATCGCGTAAGCGACGAATCAGAGATCGCACTTCCTTCTGCCCCTCACGAATGGAGCGCTCCAGCCGTTGACGGCCCTGCTCCTGACGCTCAGCGGTTTGCTGTTTTTGCTTCTGCCAGCGCTGCAGCAGCTCGTCGTGCAGCAATTCAGTCCGCGCGAGAAGAGCTGCGGCGTCTTCAGCCGCCGCCTGCTGGCGTTGCCGTTGCTCTTCCAGACCACGGATCACGGTGTTCACCTCACCATCACCAGCTGGTGCCAACAGGTCGCGGGCCTGATCCAACACCTGGCCATCAAGGCCGAGGCGTGTCGCAATCGCCAGCGCATTGCTGCGACCGGGAATTCCCCACAACAGTTCATAGGTGGGAGACAACGTTTCAGCGTTGAAAGCCACGGAGGCATTTTCAAAACGATCGTCGTTGTATTTGAGCGCCTTCAACTCCCCGAAATGGGTGGTGGCGATGGTGAGGCGAGCCCGGTCGGCCAGAGTCCTCAGCAACGCTGTGGCTAAAGCCGTTCCTTCACTTGGATCGGTTCCAGCTCCCACTTCATCCAGAAGGACGAGGGCAGGCGCTGGGCCCCGTTTCAACGCATCGAGGATGCGCCCGATCCGTTTGATGTGGCCACTGAAGGTCGACAGACTTTGCTGAAGGGACTGCTCGTCACCGATATCCGCCAAGACCTGGGCGCACCAAGGCAAGGACGGCTGACCAGAGCAAGGAAGCAGCATCCCGGCTCTGGCCATGAGGGCCGCCAGACCAATACTTTTCAAGGTGACCGTTTTGCCGCCGGTGTTGGGCCCGGTAATGGCCACCACCCTGAGATCTGTCGTGACGTCAACGCTGATGGGGACCACGCCTGGACCTCCGCTGCGTTTCTGCTGCCAGACCAGCAAAGGATGACGGAGATCCTTCAAACGAAACGGTGCCTCAGGGTCGGACTCCAGGTGGGGAGCTGTTCCACCAAGCCAACGGCCATAGCGACCGCGGGCCAAGGCCAAATCCAACTGAAGCAACACGTCCACGAGGACGCGAAGATCGTCAGCATCCTCAGCGACGGCTGCGCTCAACTCCGCCAGCACGCGAAGCTCTTCCTCACGAATACGTGCATCCAAGGCCGTGAGTTTGTTGCCAAGACTGAGCACAGATCGCGGCTCCACGAACACCGTGCTGCCGGAGGCCGAGCTGTCGTGCACCTGACCGGGCACTTGCCCCACGGCGCCGGCTTTCACCGCCAGCACGGGACGACCATGTCGCTCGGCCACCACCGTGTCCTGAAGGAAGGGAGCCAAGCGGCGGAGCAGCGCCTGCAAGGTGTCGCGACGCTCCTGGCGCAGGCTTTGCCACTGCTGACGCAATCCAGCCAACGAGGGACTGGCCCTGTCTGCGACGCGGCCACCCTCTTCAATGGCGAATTTGAGGCGCTGCTCCAGCTCGGGCAACGTCACCATCGCCTCGATCAGGGCCGTGCAAGACGGACGCAGCTGAGGATCATCGACCTGGCGGCGAAGCCGACGGGCCGCTGCTTGGGTTTCCGCCACCCCAAGCAACTCCTCACCGGACGCGACACCGCCTTTGACGCAACGCAGTAAGACAGCCGTCAGATCCTGCACACCGCGAAAGCTGAGTCCGCCTTCGCTGAGGTCGTCCAGCACGGCCATTTCGACGGTGCGCGCGAGCAGGGTCTGACTGGCCGCCAGGGTTGCTGGCAGAGAGAGCGTGCGCGCGGCATCTCCACCCATCCGGGTGCTGGCGAAGTCCGCCAGGTTCTGGCAGACCCGAGGCCACTCCAGCAAATCGAGCGTTTCCCGCTCCGCCTGCGCCCTGCCCAGTGCGGCCTCAGCTGTGATTGGAGGGGATACCACCGGGAGGTTCATACAACATTTCCAACCAATTGCCTTCCGGGTCCTTCAAATAAAAGGAAGCGGTGCCATCCCTGTGGTCATGGACAGCACCAACGTGAACGCCGTCAGCTTTCAGCTTGGCGTGCACGGTATCCACATCCGCACGATCTTGGAAATGGAAGGCGAAATGGGGCCCTGCCGCTTTGTAGTCAGGACCCAACAACGCCAATCCATCTCGGCCTGGGCCAGCTTCGAGATAACACCAATCTGAGGCTTCCCAGACCAAACGCATGCCAAGGCCTGTGTAAAAGGCAACGGCGCGATTGACGTCCTGAACGCGAATCGCAACGTGTCCCAGCCGATCAACGGATGCCATGGATCACCCCTCACGCAGCCAAGCGGCGGCGTCGCAAGCGTGATAGGTGAGGATCAGGTCAGCGCCGGCTCGCTTGAAGCACAGCAAGGTTTCCAGCACAACGGCCCGCTCATCAATCCAACCGCGCTCGGACGCTGCTTTCACCATCGAATACTCACCGCTGACGTTGTAAGCCGCGATCGGCAGCTCCGACTCTTCGCGGAGACGATGAATGATGTCGAGGTAAGCCAGTCCAGGCTTCACCATCATGATGTCAGCCCCTTCCTGCTCATCGAGTTGAGCCTCTGTGATGGCTTCCCGTGCATTGGCGGGATCCATCTGATAGGTGTCTTTATTCGTCGGGATGGGTTTTGAGCCCGCCGCCCGGGGAGCTGAATCCAAGGCTTCGCGGAACGGACCGTAATAAGCAGAAGAATATTTAGCGGTGTAACTAATGATGCCGACATGTTCAAAGCCCTCGTCATCGAGGGCTTCACGGATCGCACCAACACGGCCATCCATCATGTCGCTGGGTCCGATGAGGTCGGCCCCAGCACGGGCCTGAACCACAGCCTGACGGCACAACAATTCAATCGTTTCGTCGTTGAGGACAACACCTTCATCGCTGACGATGCCGTCATGGCCATCACAGGAGTAGGGATCCAAAGCGACGTCCGTCATGATCGCCATCTCCGGCACCTCGGATTTGAGTTGACGGATGGCTCGAGGGATCAAACCATTTTCGTTGTAACACTCGGCTCCATCCTCAGTTTTGAGCCCTTCCGAGACCTTCGGGAAAAGCACAATGCAACGAACACCCAGATCCCAAGCGCGCTGAACCTCGCCCGTTAGAGACGCCAAACTCCAGCGGTTGGCACCGGGCATGGCGCCGATCGGCTCGACATCGGCACCTTCGTGCACAAACAGGGGATAAATGAAATCGGCCGCTGAAAGGCTGTGCTCACGAACCATTCCCCTGAGCGCGGGGGTACGCCGGAGGCGGCGGGGGCGGTACGTGAGCTCCATCAATGTCAGGTCTGAGCAGCCGATCGTAATGCGAGAGCCCCTCAGAGGGTTGCGGAGCGAAGCCAGTCTTGACGAGGGCTTTCCCGGCGATTGGAGCGGAGCTGCTCCAGCAGGCGACGCTCATCATCCGACCAACTGGAAGGAAGACGCAATGACAGCGTCAGAAGGAGATCCCCTCGCCCAGAACGACCGGGCCAACCCTTGCCCTTGAGGCGCAAACTGCGACCAGGACTGGTGCCGGCTGGAATGGACACTTGAGCCTCACCATCGGGTGTCATCACACTGACCGCACCACCGAGAGCCAATTCATCAAGGCTGACGGGAAGATCAGCGCGCAATTGATCGCCATCAAGACGCCAAATGGGATGCGACTGCACCGTGAGGTTGAGATACAGATCACCGCGACGACCCGTCCCCGGCTGGAGGTTGCCTTTGCCTTTGAGCCTCAGCCTTGATCCGGATTTCACACCGGGGGGAATGCGGACCTGAACGCGCTCTTCGTTGACGGAAAGAGTGCGTTCACCACCCCGAAAGGCCTCTGCAAAGGAAACGTTGACAGATGCTTCTGCATCCAAATTCACGGGAGGACGTGCTCCGGAAGGATTCCGGGCAAAGCCCCCTGGAAACCCACCACCTGGAAATCCACCGGATTGGAAGCCACTGGCTGAACCAGGGCCACCGAACCGTCCGAGCAAATCATTGATGAACTCATCAAAATTGCCGTAACGACCGAAATCAACATCCATACCGGGAGCACCGGCTCCACCCATGCCACCAGCTTGATTCCAATACTGGCCGAACTGCTCATACTTCCGACGCTTCTCGGGATCGGACAGGACCTCGTAGGCCTCACTGATTTCCTTGAATTTGGCCTCCGCAGACCGATCACCCGGATTGACATCGGGGTGGTACTGACGCGCGAGCTTGCGGAAGGAGCGCTTGATCGTGTCCGTGTCGTCCGAACGCTGGACACCAAGAACCTGAAAGTAATCCTTATATCCACTGCCGGCCATGGCGTCTGACGAGCACGAAAACAGGTAAATCAGTCTTTCAGCTGACGCGAAGAGATGGCACGACAACCATGGGGGGATGCCCGTACGCAGGGACACGACCTAGCGTCGGTCCAAGGCTGAAATTGAACGTCGCGATGAAAGACCAGCGCTCGGTGGCAAAAACGAGCACTCAGCCGTTGTGGTGGTGTGCCGTTGGTCTAGGGATCACCCTGAGCTGCGGTCAACTGCAGGCCAAGGAATGGACAGGAAGCATCGGTGAACCGCTTCGAGATTCAACGCAAGAGGCACTGACAGTTGTCAAGCAACTCAAAGACATTGGGGCCAGATTTTACGGATCCTGGAAATGCCCGGCTTGCTTTCAACAAATGAGCTTGTTTGGCAAACAAGCCGGGGCAGAGGTGAACTACATCGAATGTGATCGACCGAAGCAGCAACCCAAAGAGCATCGGCTTTGCCAGGAATCAAAAATCACCGCCGTTCCAACATGGATCTTGCCGAATGGCGAACGGAGAGTTGGCCTCCAACAACTCGATCAACTTGCTGAATGGATGAGCAAGAACGGAAAATGAATCTGCTTAAGAGGTTGAGCACCAGAAATCTGAGGGGCGACCTACTCGGAGGACTGACAGCCGCTGTTGTGGCACTGCCCCTGGCCCTGGCGTTCGGAAACGCAGCGCTGGGGCCGGGCGGAGCAATTTATGGACTGTACGGGGCAATTGTCACGGGCTTTGTCGCGGCAATCTTTGGAGGAACCCCTGCCCAGGTCAGCGGACCAACAGGACCAATGAGCGTCACCGTGGCAGGAGTGGTCAGCAGCCTCGCGGCCGCGGGTGTTGCACAAGACCTGAACGCCGGCGAATTACTGCCAATCGTCATGGCAGCTGTCGTCGTGGGCGGTGTGCTGGAAATGGCCCTGGGTTTATTTCGACTGGGAAGATATATAACGCTCGTGCCCTATTCCGTTGTCTCAGGCTTCATGTCAGGCATAGGGATCATCATATTGGTCTTACAAATAGGGCCCTTTCTAGGGATTGAGACATCGGGAGGAGTCATCCAGACACTCAACGGATTAATCACAAGTGGATCAATCAATGGAGCGGCCATTGGAATCGGTGTGATGACACTGGGAATTGTCTTTTTGACACCAGGACGGGTCAGGCAATGGATACCGTCACCGCTGCTGGCACTGTTGATCGTGACACCAGTCTCAATCATCTGTTTTGACCACGAAGCAGTGGCAAGAATTGGCAGCATTCCTGAAGGAGGATTGCAATTCAGTCTTCCAGAATGGCGAGGGCACACAACGGAAATCCTGAAAGCAGGAGGGGTGCTGGCACTCCTCGGTGCGATTGATTCCTTGTTGACGTCATTGGTGGCGGACAACATCACACAGACGGAACACGACTCCAATCAGGAATTGATTGGGCAGGGCATCGCCAATACAGCCGCAGGTTTCATGGGAGGGTTACCCGGGGCTGGGGCCACCATGAGAACGGTGATCAACATCAAATCGGGTGGAAAAACACCACTGTCGGGAATGACCCACTCAGTGGTGTTGTTAGTGATCCTGATCGGGGCAGGACGGCTCGCCGAGCAGATCCCAACGGCGCTGTTGGCAGGAATCCTGATCAAAGTTGGCCTAGACATTATCGACTGGGGGTTTTTATTCAAAGCTCACCGACTATCAGCCAAAACAGCTGTACTGATGTACGGCGTTCTTCTGATGACACTCTTCTGGGATTTAATCTGGGGTGTCTTGATCGGAATGTTCGTTGCAAATCTATTGACAGTCGACAGCATTACGCAGGTTCAACTGGAAGGGATCGAGCAAGACAACCCAGAGAACGCAGAAAGTGTCGGACGAGAAGGCCCAAGGGACGAATCGCAGAAACTCCTGCAGGATTACAAAGAAGATATTATGGTGCTGAAGCTCAGGGGGCCGTTAAGCTTTGGAGCGGCCAAAGGGATCAGCTCGCGCATGGGTCTGATCAAAAAGTACAAGGCATTAATTCTGGATTTGACCGAGGTTCCAAGGGTCGGAGTCACAGCCTCCCTAGCCATCGAGAGAATCGTGCATGAGGCGGAATCAAATACTCAGCGATGCTTTATTGCGAGCAACAATAGTGCAGTGAAAGCGAGGCTAAAAAAGGTGGGCATTAACAGCGAATATACGGACAACATGAAATCCGCAATACAAAAATGCGTAGAAAAGCTTAAGTAAACACATTCGTCAACCAATCAGCACTAAAAAACAGCACCGAAAACCCTAGGGGCTGTAAAGGCTTGTAAAAAACACGGCAAGCGGTAACAGCGTTGCTAGAAAACAATGTCGGGAGTTAATGATCAGCACTAAAGTTGAGGCATGTAAGCCTTGATACATATTAGAAGCTGAAATTCCTGACGATATTAACCAACTGGACAAACGTTGCTCTGGCATGACATTGACTCAAGCCTCCCAAGAGACAAGTTTCAAAAGTCGTCCACTGGAGCCGGCGGGAACACCG
This sequence comes from Parasynechococcus sp., assembly GCF_042954325.1. Taxonomy (GTDB): domain Bacteria; phylum Cyanobacteriota; class Cyanobacteriia; order PCC-6307; family Cyanobiaceae; genus Parasynechococcus. Next base: position 15,502 of record NZ_JBGKDS010000015.1, read on the forward strand.
TTCCGCCGATTCAGGGGTTCGGCCCATCCATTTGGAAGCACTCCGACCAGTGAGGGAACAAATTTTTCACTGTTTAGCGCGAATGCAACCGCCGTTCAACTTTTAATTTTTACAAATCCAAGTGACAAGCAGCCGATCAAGGTTGTCGATCTTGACCCAGGTGATAATCGGAGCTTCAACATCTGGCACGCGTATGTCGAGGGTGTAAAGCCTGGCATGGGCTATGCCTATCGAGTCGATGGACCGCGGGAACCCTGGAATGGACATCGATTTGATCCGGAAAAGGTTCTCGTCGACCCGTACTCAAACGGAAACTCATTAGAGCTTTGGAATCGAGGCTCAGCATGCGTTCCAGGAGACAATATCGAGACGAGTATGAGGAGCGTCGTCATCGACTTAGATGATTATGAATGGGAGGGAGATGAACCACTGAACCGAGATATGGCCGACAGCGTCATTTATGAGATGCATGTAGGGGGCTTCACAAAAAGTCCAACGAGTGGAGTCAAAAATCCTGGTACATACCTGGGCCTGATTGAAAAGATTCCATATCTGAAATCACTTGGAATAACAGCCGTAGAGCTACTGCCCTGCTGCAGTTATGACCACACAGACGTCCTAAAAGAGCACGATGGAAAGAAACTTGTTAATTACTGGGGCTACAGCACGATGGGATATTTCGCACCGCACCAAGGATATTGTGTAGACGAAACAGCAGGCAACCATATCAAGGAATTTAGAGATATGGTCAAAGCCCTTCACAGAGCGGGGATTGAGGTGATTCTCGATGTGGTCTACAACCATACCGACGAAGGGAATCATCAGGGGCCAATGTTTAGCTACAAAGGAATTGACAATGCAACTTACTACTACCTTACTGGACCCGATGGAAGTAAAGAATTTTACTATGACTACACGGGATGTGGAAACACATTCAATTGCAACCACCCAGTTGGAGAAAAGCTGATCCTCGATTCATTGAGGTTTTGGGTTGAAGAGATGCATGTGGATGGGTTCAGATTTGACGAGGGGTCGGTTTTAAGTCGAGGGGAAGATGGATCACCAATGGAACATCCGCCAGTGATCTGGGCAATCGAGTTAGACGATGTTCTTGGCAAAAGCAAGGTGATCGCAGAAGCCTGGGATGCAGCCGGGTTGTACCAAATTGGTTACTTCCCAGGTGCTCGATGGGCTGAATGGAATGGGAAGTACCGAGACTGCATCAGGAGATTCATCAAAGGAGAACCAGGAATCATCAGCGAAGTGTCATCCAGAATGACAGGAAGTGCTGATCTTTACCAAGGAAGACATGAGCAACCCATCAATAGCGTTAATTTCATCACGGCACATGATGGCTTTACGTTGTACGATCTAACAGCTTACAACGAAAAACACAATTGGGCCAATGGTGAAGGCAACAATGATGGTATTGACGACAATCTAAGTTGGAACTGTGGGGTAGAAGGGGAAACAGATGACCAATGGGTCAATGACCTGAGAAAGAAACAAAACAAGAACTTTGCCACGATTCATATGCTCTCGATGGGCGTACCAATGATCGTTGGCGGAGATGAATACATGCGCAGCCAGGGAGGAAATAACAACACATATTGCCATGACAACGAAATCAACTGGTACAACTGGGATCAAATCCAGAACGAGACAAGCCAGGAAATGATTCGATTCTGGTCAATGCTAATTAAAAAAAGAACACTCTATATCAACCACTTCAAAGGAAGGTACTTTACTGGTCAAACAAATAAATACGGATTAAGTGAGGTGAGCTGGCATGGCACAAAAGTGAATCAACCAGGTTGGCAAGATGCCGACGCACGGTGCTTCGCTGTGACCTATGGAGATACGGCTGAGGATACAGACCAAACGGCCAATATCCACTGTATGTTCAATATGTATTGGGAAGGTATTGAATTCGAACTGCCGCAGTTACAGGGCCTGAGTTGGTATCGCTCAATCGATACCGCGCAACCATCACCAAACGATATCTCGGAGCGGGAAAATATGGTCAGGATCAGCGGGAATAGCTATACGGTTGGAGGCAGGAGCATTGTTGTTCTTGTCAGCAAGCCAACATGATCTAGGAACCACTTCACAAAGTACAAGACACACCACACCAAACCAAACCAAAATTCCATGGCCACCCAGAACCAAGTCAATTTCCCATTTTCAGACCTGATTGCTGGCTACATCAGAAGTGTCTCATACCCCGAAACTTTTGATTGCAAAGGAGAGATCGAACTCGAAACATCCGATGGCAGGATGTACACAGTTAAGGTCACCGATGCAGCATATGCTGAACTGGTAAGAAATCTGGGAGAGCCATTCCAAATGGCCCCAGACTTAAGCCAAATTCTTGTTGAAGATCGGTTCATTCATGTCTACGGTCTCTTCTATCCAGAGAGTGATCGGCTCAAGTTTGAAGCAAAACACATGCTTCTATTTGGCCGAGGGAAAGAAGATCTACGCTTTGAAGACCAGAACTGGTGGATACATCAAATTCAACAGTTATTGAACTTCTATTTGGAGGCACAATTCAAAGTCATTGAGGGCGAAAAAATTGACTTCAAGAAGTTCAGAACAGACCTGAGCGCTGAAGGCAAGAAACAAGATGGGGTCCAAAATCTTGACACGATCTCACGGCTGATCTACGGATTTGCGACGGCCTATATGATCACAGGAGATGAAAGAGCATTAGAAGCGGCGAAGAATGGCACGGAATATATGCAACGTCATTTCAGGCATCAGAACAAGAGCGAAGGGATTTGCTACTGGTACAGCCAGATCGATATCCAGGAAGACGGAAGTGTACGGAAGTATATGGGTTCCACTGCTGGGGGAGATGAAGGTGGAAATGCAATTCCGTGCTACGAGCAAATTTATGCCTTGGCAGGGCCGACACAAACCTGGAGACTGATTGGTGGAGAATCAATCAAGCAAGATATTGATGACACCATTTCCTTCCTTAATCGATATTACAAGGACCATGGTCCCTACGGAGGGTATTACTCGCACGTTGATCCTGTCACTTTTGATGCAAAAGCAGAGTCGTTAGGCGTCAACAAAGCAAAGAAGAACTGGAACTCTGTTGGTGACCATGCTCCAGCCTATTTAATCAATTTGTATCTGGCAACAGGAGATGATGACTATGCAAAGTTCCTAGAAGATACGTTTGACACAATCTGCGAACATTTTCCAGATTATGGATACAGCCCCTTCATGAATGAGAAGTTCTATGAGGACTGGACCCATGACCTGAAGTGGGGAATCCATCAAGCCCGATGCGTTGTCGGACACAACCTGAAAGTGGCTTGGAACCTCACCAGAATGCATAGCCTCATGCCGAAAGAGAGCTACAAGACATTTGCACACCAGATTGCAGATGCCATCCCAGGGGCTGGATGCGACAACCAACGTGGTGGTTGGTACGACATGATGGAGCGAACCCTAAAAGATGGCGAAGAGCACTATCGGCGTGTATGGCATGATCGCAAAGCCTGGTGGCAACAGGAACAGGGAATTCTCGCCTACTACATCATGGCTGGCGTCTACAACGACAAGCCAGAGTATCTCCGTTATGCAAGAGAAGGGTCAGCGTTCTACAACGGCTGGTTCCTTGACTACGATGCAGGTGGAATCTATTTCAATGTTCTAGCGAACGGACAACCCTATTCGCTGGGCGGTGAAAGAGGAAAGGGCAGCCACTCGATGGCTGGATATCATTCCTTTGAATTGTGCTTCTTGGCAGCCATCTATTCGAATCTGCTGGTTAATAAGGAGCCGATGGATTTCTACTTCCAGCCTGACCCACAGGCATGGCCAGACAACAAACTTCGCGTGGCACCCGATCTGCTACCAGAAGGAAGTGTGGAACTTAGCGAAGTCTGGATCGATGACAAAACATATACGGACTTCGACCGCAAGAAACTAATCGTTAATCTTCCAGAATCAGAGAGCGCAGTGCGTGTAAGGGTGCGAATTGAGCCCGCGGGGCTGGGATTCAGTGCAGATTTAATGAACTATGAAAATGGAATCGTTAATTTTGCACTCGATGGTGAACTAACTCGTTGCAAACTACCTCTCCTCAAAAAAGAGGTGGAAAAGCTTAATGGGCTAAAAGGAATGGTACTGGATATGACGAACCTTAAAACAGTGGACGACACAGGCTGGAACTACCTGCTCTTCACGAAACAACAAAGAGGGGCAGAATTTAGTCTCTCCTTAAAAGGGATGAATCCAGAGATAACGCAATCACTTAAAGACGCAGAACTAGATGAAGAGTTCACGACAATTTAGTTAAGCCACAAAGAGTCGACTTAAAACAAGATAACATGGAGGCATGCTTGACGCATGCCTTTTTTTTGACTGAAATCAAATGAACGATTCAAAAGAAAGCAACACGAGAAAAGGGGTGGAAGCAGCGATGAAAAATGACATGCAATCAGCCGAAAAATACTTTAAAAAAGCCATAGATGGAGATAACGACTGGGGAAATGGGGGATTTAACCTGCTGCGTCTATTCCATATGCAATCGAGACATCTCGAAGCCCTTGATCTATACAAGAGACTAATACAACATATACCGGCAGAGGCTCTGCATCCACAAGTAACTTACATGGCAGGAGAAAGTGCGATTAAGGCAGGGGCAACAGAGATTGGATTGGATTGCTATAGAAATTTGCACTCAAAGCATCCTGAGAATATAGAGTCAACATGCACATATTCTCAGTTACTGATTAAAAGCGGGCGCCTAGGAGAAGCCAAAAGAATATTAATGGAGACACTTCGATTCAATCCCAAAGATCCCAGCGTAAGAACACAACTTGCAATCACGGAAAGTGAGCTAGGTGAGTACACAGCAGCCAGAAGAATCCATCAAACACTCGTGGATGAACATGGCGAAACATTCATAAGCAACTATAACTATGCTCAATTTCTGTCGGCATTAGGAGAAACAAAAGAGGCGATATATTTCTACGAGAAATGTCTAAAAATCGTGCCAGGGGCACCGGAAGCGGTTGATCAATTAAATCAAATAAAGCGAAACCAAGGCAACCAACTTTCCAATATTTATGGAGCAATAGAGACAGGCAGATACGAAAAAGCCGTTGCCATCCTAGACGAAGAAAAAAGCAATATTGAACCAATCCGTTATTGGGCCGCGATCAAAGAACTACCAAAGGAGATCAGAAGCAAAGTTGAGGGATACGACCAGCTAGAGAAGGATGAACAGGTCGAATGCTTAGAGATCTATGAACAAAATTCAGCAGAACTAGACCAACTTGAGGACGCCATCAAAGGACATGAAAGCCTTGTGTGGAATCGTGCAGGCAAGCCAACACGCCAAGGAAGTCAAACATATGAATTACTAAGGGGAAACCAAGAAGGTGTTATCCAAGAAACAAAGACAAGACTCCAAAGAACAATAAAAGAATATATGGCTAACAAACCGGTTTTGAGAAAGATTAGCCAAGAAAAAGGTTTAAAGAATGAGCTCAGTGGCTGGGCCGTTATTTTAGAACAGGGAGGATACCAAAAAAGACATATTCATCCGGAAGCCATTGTCAGTGGTGTTTTATACATCAAGGTTCCAGAAGAAACAGGCTCGAGACAAAAAAAAGAGGGGAATTTAGTCTTCCCCTGCAATGAGTCGTTGGAAATCACACCAAAAGAAGGAATGGTGGTCTTGTTCCCATCGTATCTAGCACATGAAACGATACCAACCAAAAGCAATGAGGAGCGGATCTGCATTGCTTTCAATCTGGTATAAAACTTAGACAAATGGCTTAACCGAGTATCCACCAAAAACAACATCAACGTAAAAGCGATATTGGCCTGTATGAGTGGCCGTGAACTCGAGTGCAGGTGGATTTCCATGCGAGGTCAATTGACCGAAACGTTTTAGAGAACGTTTACTAGGATCTGCAGCGTCGGGTATGCTTCCAGAAAAATCATAGCCATGACAATCTAGTTCATAATCCGCGTAAACCAAGGCCCAAGGAGATCGATTGGCGACATATTTATAACTATAGGTTTTGCCTGCAACAAGATGAACCACTTTCTCGAAACATCCAGGGAGCAATGGATTCATTAAATTGAGAGATGACGTTGGATTCCAAGGATCCATTTGCTTAGCGTCATCGAATGAACCGACGAGTGACATCTCTGAGATAGAAGAGACAGGTTTTAGGGTGCCAGGACCAGAGATAACCTTGATGGATAGTCGATCAGTATTTGAGTCAAAAATGAACTCAAGGTCAGAATCAACATCGAGCTCAAAACAAATGTTGAGTTCATGTGGCTTTCCATGCCATGTAACACATTCAATGGAATCTGAAGCTACTCCATCCTGGATATCGAGCCAACACCCCAGGCCCATAGTGTCCAAGAAGAGCTCAGAACTAATGGCAACATTGACAACGTGAAAACCGGCTTGAACGGAAGTCGAAAGCGAATGCTTGACTCCATCTGCCAGCGGCTTCATCTGACGATCAGCATTCGTAGGATCAAATTGGTTGTCAGGGAAGATACTGCCTAAAAGTTGAAAAGAATCACGGAAATTGAGAACCTTTGGTGTAGGAAGAGAAGGATTGGATGGAGAGGGCTCAACAGTGAATTTTGGATCGGAAGAACTGGGAGAATGTAAGTTAAAACGATAAAGGCCATCACTAAAAACTTTAATTGTACAGCCTGAGTGTAAAGAGGTTCCATGACTGCTTCCAAATCCAGTACCTTGAACAAGAGAGTTTGTGCCATCATTTAAGCCAGAGAAGCCATAGTCCTCGTCACGATTGGAAGGGATAAGAAACTGATAAACACCATCAGCGCGGAAGTCAATCCCTCCTGTCTTGAGCAATGGCACATCGATAGACCATAAATCGTCTGAAGACTGAATGAATTCACGTCCTCTAATACGACAGTCAAACTTTTCGAACATGTCTAAGTCATCCCATGGAAAACCATTGAGCTGAAAGGAACTAAAGTCATCAATATGGTGAAGTGTTTCAGCGCCTGCACTAGGGATAATGGTTAATTGCATCGTCGACGAATTAAACTCAAAAAGAAGGGATTGACTGACGTCAACCTTGAAATTGATATTACGAGTGGAACGACCGTCGCGCGTTTCCTCAAGATCCCAAACACCATTAGACTTGGAAGATAGAGAGGTCTTAAGTTGACGCATTGGGGAATGGTTAACCACAAGACGAATGGTATAGAGACCACTCACATCAGGGGGTTGAGGACCAACAACGGGATGGGAGATTTGCCAAATCGTGTCAGAGATTTGAACCATATCCAAACCCGAATCAAATGGGTTCCACTTCCAACGCCGACGGTGAATCGTTCCCAGTAAGCTCACAGACTCGATGGCATCAGCATCAAGATGGCGGGAGCGAAAAGATGGCAGCAGAAACATGGACGATCTCCAATTGCATGTAGGCCATCAGTAGCTGGAATGACACCAAACCGCAACTGATGACACACTTTTCGCAACCACAAGACTCAACAGAAGGTTAAGTTAGACGAAAGAAAAAATAAACCAAGCATGGCCTCTGAAAAGATAAAGGCAAGTCTAAGAAGTAGCGCTAAGCACAGCAATTGACTGCCAAAGACGGACAGGATGCCTATAGTCCAAAAGAGTGAATCAACCACTCTAAAATTTCAGGGGTTGACTATGGCAAAAAGAATTCTAGTTGTGCTCTCAGAGTGGGGCTACTGGGGCGAGGAGCTCATAGGGCCCCTTGATGTTCTGACGAAGGCCGGGTACCAACTCGACTTCATGACACCCTTCGGTCGGAAGCCACCTGCATTACCTCCGAGCATGGAGGAAGGCTACTTCGACCCACCACTGCACAAAGTTGTTACTGATGCACATTATGCAAAAAGGACGACAGAGGTCCATGAATCGACCCTGCTAAACAGTCCAATTAATTTGTCAGAGAAGATTTCTCTGATGCCATACTTCAATGGCGAAAATTTCGGCCTCGAATTAGCAGCTTTTCATGAGAGGCGCGAAGAATTCTGGCAAGAATTTGTTGACCCATACGATGCGCTACTACTGCCAGGTGGTAGTGGACCGATGGCAGACATGGTCAACAATGAGAGGTTGCATAATCTCATTCTCGGATATGTCAACCGAGACAAGTTGATTGCCGCGGAATGCTATTGCGTGACATGTCTGGCATTTGCGAGAGAGTGGACAGATCGAAAAAGCATTATTTGGGGGAAAAATGTTACGGGACATGCCAGAGAATACGATTACAAAGAGAATACGGGTTTTGCCCAAATGTATGGATTTGATGGAGAGCCAATGAATACAACGGCTAACTTCGGACCTCCGTTCTACCCTCTGGAATACATTCTTCGTGATGCGACTGGCCCCAAGGGCAAGTACCACGGAGGTGTAGGCAAAAATCTGTCAACCATTCTTGATTACCCCTTCCTGACAGGTCGTTCTACACAAGACTCTGCATTGGTTGGAGAGCTGGTGCGCAAAGTTCTAGAAGACGGTCTCCGCCGTTACGGCTGGTAAACCAAACAATAAAAGGGCGCCTTAGAAGGCGCCTCGTTCTTCACTCACATCTCGAGCAATTATGAAAGGACATGAGGCGATCCTGAGGCAGTTTCTTGCCAATGGCCTGGACCATATGTTTGGGAACCCAGGGACTGTCGAACAGGGTTTTTTGGATGCTCTGGCTGATGTGCCAGAGATGAAGTACATCCTCACCCTTCAGGAATCAATTGCGGTCCTGTGTGCAGACGGCTATGCGAGAGCACGATTAAAACCAGCATTGGTTCAGATCCACAGTTCACCGGGACTGGGCAACGCGATTGGCAATCTGTACCAAGCGATGCGGGGGCAAGCGCCGCTGGTCGTGATTGGCGGGGATGCAGGAATCAAATATCAGGCCATGGATGCCCAGATGGCCGCTGATCTTGTGGCGATGGCGGAACCCGTCACAAAATGGTCTGCAATGGTTCAGCATCCGTCGAGCTTGCTCCGGATGGTAAGACGAGCCATTAAAATCGCTTCGACTCCTCCCTGTGGGCCGGTCTATCTTTGCCTGCCTGAAGATATTCTGGATGCCGAGGTCACAGAAGAGATTTTCGCGGCCCATGTGCCCAGCTTGGCAACGAAGCCAAGGGATCATGATTTAGAGAAGTTAGCCTCCGCGATTGAACAGGCCAACAATCCAATCATCCTGGTAGGCGACGGGGTGGCCTGGACCGGCGGAGTCGACCGCGTGGTGGAATTGGCTGAAACAATGGGTGCGAAAGTATATTCGGCAGACGGCGGTGAGATCAACTTTCCCGATGATCACCTTCTCAACTACGGAAGTACAGGTCACATGTTCGGGGATGCAAGCCTGCCGATCATGAAAGGGTGTGATCTCTGCATCACACTTGGAGCATATTTACTACCGGAAGTATTTCCCCATCTAGGGGACATCTTTGATGCAAAGGCAACGGTGATTCATGTGGACACTGATGTCAACAACATTGCCAAGAATCATCGGGTCGACATTTCATACGTCGCCGAGCCACATACTGTGATCGAGGGTTTAATTCCCCTGGTCAAACAGCTGCCACAAAACTGGCACAATGCTGCACAAGAGAGAAGAAAAAAACTAGAAAGCGAATCCCCTGTCATCAACAATGACGTCGACAACAATTATGAAGTTGTCCCACAACATGCAAGTGAGAAGTACGACGGCAAAAAGCTATCAATGCGTTCGGGCTATTTCATTAAGACGCTCTCTGAAATGCTGCCCGAAAACAGAATTATCTTTGATGAAGCACTGACCAACTCCCCCCCCGTCAACAAATACCTTCCCGGCCGAGAACCTGGTGAACGAATGTTGACTCGTGGGGGGTCATTGGGGACGGGTTTCCCAGGAGCCATTGGTGCAAAAATTGCACATCCCGATCGATGCGTTGTTGGCTTCTCCGGCGATGGAGGAAGCATGTACACCATTCAGTGCTTATGGACGGCCGCAAGGCATAACGTGGCTGCTAAGTTTATAGTTTGTCAGAACAGATCCTACCGGTTACTGCAAGCGAATATCAGCAAATTCTGGCAAGAACGAGGGATCGAGGGAAGAGACTTCCCCATAGCATTTGATCTTTCAAAACCTGAAATCTGCTTTAATGAAATCGCAAATAGCTTTGGAGTAGCAGGGGAACAAGTCGTAAGACCAGACCAGGTTAAAGATGCCATTTCTAGAATGTTGGCACATGACGGACCGTATCTAATCAACCTCGTGCTGGATGGCCAGGTACGACCCGATCTGATCGGCGTCCATTGCGGCCAGTAATAGGATCTAGATAAACAAAACCAACCAAGCCGTCAAGCCTTCAATGACTTGACGGCTATTTAATGAGATCGAAGGATAAGAGACGTTGGCAAATGTGTGCCGAGAAAACACTAAATATTGAATGCAGCATATAAAAATGTAAAGGATGAGGCCCGGTAAAGGAGGCATGGCTAGCTTTAGGCTGAGTTCAACATAAGTAACATGTCGACCAACACTCAGTTCGACGAAACTTACGATTATGTGGTGGTCGGTGCTGGGGCGTCTGGATCAGTCGTTGCCAGTCGCTTAAGCGAAGATCCCAACATCAAGGTGCTTTTGTTGGAAGCGGGTGATATGGATGTTGACCCCGCGATCAAAGAGACTGCGGTCACAGACCTGTTCAAAGTCTGGAAGCCAGAATTGAGCTGGGGGCTAGAAACAGAGCCAGAGCCTTACTGCAAAAATCTCAAGAAGCCTCTGATTCAAGGCCGAGTCCTTGGAGGTGGATCAACGGTCAATGGACGTATTTTTGTCCGGGGCCATCGACGTGATTACGACAATTGGGCACATCTCGGCAATGAGGGTTGGGCCTATGAGGACGTCCTCCCTTATTTTAAAAAGCTCGAAGATTTTGAAGGAGGCGCATCAGAAACACGCGGCGTAGGAGGACCGATCCATATCGCCAAGTTGAAAGATCCAAGCCCCACAGCCCTGGCCTGGGTCGCAGCATCAAAACAACAAGGATATGGCGGGGCCACTGACTACGACTACAACAGTCTCGAGCAAGGAAATACTGCCACACTGACGCAATCAGCAACAACAAAAGATGGTCTAAGAAATAGCACCGCTGTTGGTTATGTTCATCCAGCAATGGATCGTAGCAACTTCACGTTGCGAACAAAATGTGAGGTCAGCAAAATCATTCTGGACGGTGCTAAGGCAATTGGCATCCAATATGCAAGCAACCTTGATCGCTTGGGTTCAGAAGTTCGTGGTACTCCTGAGTACAAGAACATTAGGGTCAATAAAGAAGTGATCCTTAGCGCTGGTCCATATCAGTCTCCAAAAATTCTGATGCTTTCAGGCATTGGACCGAAGGATCACCTTGCAGAGCACAACATCTCTCTGGTGAAAGATCTCCCAGGGGTCGGCCAGAACCTCCAGGACCATATCGTTGGTCGAATGGCATGGAAGTTCAACGAGAATGTGGACTTGAGCACACAAAATGTTCCTTCGATTATTAGCGAAAATATGCACTTCACCTATTCACGAGCAGGGCTCGAAAAAGCGGCATCTCCAGACATTCAATTCTGCGTCGGAGGATTCATGTTCCCTGACGTCTCTCCAGACCCTGGATTTACAGTGGTTCCGGCAGTGGTCCAGGCCCAAGGCACTGGAAGTGTCAAACTCGCATCCTCAAACCCATTCGACAATCCGAAAGTAGTCCACAACTACTTCGAGAGTGAAGAAGACATGAATGTGCTCTTAAAGGCATTCAGGATGGCTCGTGACATTGTCAATTCTGCCGCATTTGATCATCTTCGAGGGGAAGAAGTGCTGCCAGGGGCAGACAAACAGTCTGATGAAAGCCTGAAAGAGTATTTCCGCGACACGTCATTCACCCAATGGCATCCTTCTTGCAGCTGCAAAATGGGATACGACAAAATGGCCGTAGTCAACCCCAAATTAAAAGTACATGGTGTCGACAGTCTTCGCGTAATTGATGCATCGATCATGCCATTTATTGTCAACTGCAATCTCAATGCAACTTGCATCATGATTGGAGAAAAAGGTGCTGACCTCATAAAAGCCGATAGCTAAACAGCCGGCAGATCAAACCAAGCTTCTCATCACGCGAGCAACCTTCTAGGTCAGATGTGATGAGAAGCTTGGCTGCATCAAATTAATTGACAACAGCAAACAAATCTTTCCGCTTTCTAAAACGGTGAACATCACTTGCACAGTCAACAACAAATCGATTGAGGCACATGTTGAACCAAACAAGCTTCTTGTCGATTTTCTGCGAGAAGATCTTGGATTAACAGGAACCAAGAATCCACTCGATTTTGGGCAGACGGGTGCTTGTACTGTCCTATTAGATGGACAGGCTGTCAAAAGTTCCATGATGCTTGCCGTTCAGGCTGACGGCAAAGCGATTATCACCGTTGAGGGCCTGTCTGATGATCAAGAACTAAACAATCTCCAGAGCCGATTTGAAGCATTTCATGCCGTTCAGTGCGGATATTGCACTCCAGCAGCTCTGCTCGTCTTAACAGAACTACTGGACCGTGTCGCCCAACCAACGGAGCAGGAGGTTCGAGAACAGTTGGACAGTGTGCTTTGTCGTTGCACTGGCTTTCAAAACATTGTTCTTGCGGCACTGGATGCAGCCAAAGGCCAACAGTAAACACGGCATTATTCAGGTAGTTCCTAAGACCAATCCATCCAAAGACGGTTTCTTAAGCAATGACCAACTCACCAATTCTTGGATCTCCAGTCAAACGGAAAGAAGACAAAGCTCTGCTGAATGGGTCCGCCAAGTTCATGGCTGACCTGAGCATGCCAGGAATGGTGCATATGGTCTTTTTGGATAGCCCACATGCTCATGCAAAGATCAAGAAAATAAATCTAGACAAAGCAAAATCAATTGAGGGTGTTTTAGATATCATCACAGGAGAGGACATTAAACAGTACAACCCGCTGCCGGTCTTAATGAATCCAGCGGGTGAGAAAGGGAAATTCCCTCCACATCCTTGGGGATTCCCTGCCGGGCAAACAATTCTTGCGGTTGATAAGGTCAGACATATTGGTGAAACAGTCGCAGCGGTGGCAGCGACAACCCTTGAAGCCGCACAGAGGGCTGCGAAGAACATTCAGGTTGACTACGAAGTTTTACCGCATGTGCTCGATGCCAGGTCGGCCCTGAAGGACGGTGCACCCATCGTTCACGACAATATTCCAGATAACGTTTGCCAATACGTAAGCTGGGGCAATAAAGAAGCGGCACAAGCAGCGATTGGGAAGGCAGAAGTAGTTGTCAATCACCACCTTCCTTATCAATTGGTCAGCGCCTGCCCAGTCGAAACGAGATCTACTATTGCTGATTACGATTCCACCACAGAAGACTATACCCTCTGGACGAATACACAGATTCCACACATCAATAGAGCAGCACTTTGTGGTCTGGTCCTAGGCATTCCATTCAACAAATTACGTGTCGTGGTTCCCGAGGTTGGAGGAAGTTACGGCTGTAAGGGATACATCTACAACGACACAGCCGTTGCGCTGGTCATGGCCAAGCGTGTCGGTCGACCAGTCAAGTGGGTGGATACACGCGAAGGACTCTATCGACGAACGACCCATGCCAGGGGTTCAGATGTTGATGCAACCATTGCAGGAGACAAATCGGGCAAAATATCGGCGCTTTATTGCAGCAACTTTGCCACATTAGGCGCATACTCCACATTCAACGGACCCGGAGCCCCAGCTGCATTGACGGGGATGAGTGTGACGGGCGCTTATGCCATCGAGCATCCATTCTACGAAGTCAACATTGCATACTCCAACCGCCAGATGGTTGGACCAATGCGTGGTGCAGGCCGAACCGAAGGACTTTATGTCATCGAAAGACTCATTGATTTATATGCCGACGAAATTGGAATGGATCCAGTCGATGTCAGAAGGATCAATTACATCAAAAACGACGATTTCCCCTACAAGAATGGACTTGGTTTTACCTATGACTCTGGAAATTATGAACTAGCACTGGATCAAGCATTGGACAAAGCTAATCTCAAAGAAATAGAACAGAAGCGTCAAGAGGCCGCCACGCGAGGCAAATTACTTGGATTTGGTGTTTCCTCCTATGCAGCAGTCACAGGAGTAGGTCCATCTCCCTACATGCATAACGTCATTGGGTTGAATGGAGGAACCTATGGAACGGCACATTTAAGAGTGCATCAGAGTGGGGATGCACAGTTACACATCGGCAGTCAGCCCCATGGTCAAGGACACGTGACTGTGTTCTCACAGGTTGTCGCCGAAGAACTGGGGATTGATCTGGACAGAATTGAAGTGATTCATTCAGATACCAAAGGGAATCTCCCCATCGGCGGCAGTTATGGGTCGCGCTCTTATCAAATTGAAGGTGGAGCGGTTGCCGTTGCCTGCCAAAAGGTGAAGGCAAAGGCAACCACCATGGCTGCTCATATGCTGGGTTGTCGTGCAGAGGACATTATTCATCAGCAAGGTGAATATTCAGTCCGTACAGATGCCAGTAAAAAAGTCACCTTGCCTGAGATTTCAAACGCTTTGCACAATGCATGGGATCTGCCTGAAGGGCTCGATCCAGGCCTAGAAATGATTGCTTACTGGGATCCCAAAGATTTTGCATTCCCCTTCGGCAGTCATGTTGCATTTGTCGAAATCGATCAGGACACGGGAGAAGTTGATGTTGTTCAATACATCGCAGTCGATGACTTCGGCAAGGTCTGTAATCCGGGAATTGTTGATGGGCAAACCCATGGCAATATCTACGCAGGCCTCTCACAAGCACTAATGGAACAAATTGTCCACGACAAGAATGGAGTGGTTATTAATTCTCTTGAGTTGCACTACGGGTCTGTGCGCCCATCTCATCTCCCACTGTTTGATGTAACAAGGACAGAAACAACAACACCACATACTCCACATGGGGGAAAGGGCGCTGGTGATGTGGCCATCAATGGTGTCCCACCAGCAGTCGTCAGTGCTGTCTGCAATGCCATTGGAGTCAAACACATTGATACGCCATTAACTCCGGAAAAAGTATGGATGGCGATGCAGTCGAAACCATAATTCATTCACGACAAACAGATCCTAGGAATTCAACAACAACACCTCATGATCACCTCCGAATTTCAATTCAAAGCACCGCAAACAATCAAGGAACTGTTCAAAGAACTGCATACTCATCGTGATGTGGCGATCCTGTCTGGAGGTCATTCTCTGATTGGTTTGCTCAAGTCAGGAGCCATTAATCCAGATGCAATTATCTCAGTAGATCGCATCGAAAGCCTTAAACTGATCAATGAGAAAGGTGACGGGGCAGTCGAAATCGGATCCTCCGTTTCTTTAGCAACTCTTCTGGATCATCATTCTATCGGCAAAACATTCCCCGCATTAAAGAAAGCGATTGGAACAATAGGAAACCGTCAATACTGTAATCAAACAAGCATCGGCGATGAATTCTCCTATGCAAGCAGTTCCATGGGAGTGCTTGCCGTGCTTCTGAGCCATGGAGCCACGTTTGAATTCTCCAATGGGAAAGAGGCAATGACAGTCTCACATCCGGAGCAGAAACCCAAACAATCCGTTCTCACGGCAATCCACCTTCAGAAATACCAGGGCAGCGTATTTGTCCAAGAAGTTACAGATCCAGTCAGCCGTTTACCTCTTTGCGGAATCGCAACAATGATATCTGGCAATCCAAGCCAAGTTCAAGCTGAAAACTTTATCGTGTATGGACGGGAAATTATACCTTCAAGATTACCGGCAGTCGAGACGCATATCCAGGAAGCAAGAAGCGCAACCTCAATCGACCCGAAAATAGTTGGCAAAGCATTAACTCCGGCGATCAAAAACTCATCGGCTAATCCCGACTATCTGACAAATCTTGTCTGTTCATTCACCAAAAAAGCAATGCAGCAAGTCAATTAAATTAACCACTTCTCAGCCATGGGCAAAACCAGACAACTGCTAGACGGAAATAAGATCCCAGCCGATGGGTTTGGCGTCTTCCTGATTCCCGATGACATGGTCGAGGATCCGGTCTTATCGGCGATTGATATCGGCTATCGGCACATCGATACTGCATCGATCTACAAAAATGAGCAAGGTGTGGGCAAGGCAATTAAGCGCAGTGGTGTTCATCGAGATCATTTATTCATAACAACAAAGATATGGAATGATTCGCAAGGTCGTGACAGAACCAGGCAATCTTGTCTTGAAAGCCTAGAGAAGCTGAACACCACATACCTTAATTGCCTGCTGATCCATTGGCCAGTACCCTCACGCGGTCTGTTTATCGAGACATGGAAGGAAATGATTGCCTTAAGGGATGAAGGACTAGTCAAATCAATCGGTGTCTCCAACTTTAATCAAGAACACTTAAAGCAACTCATTGAGAGCACGGGAGAAACCCCAGTACTCAATCAAATTGAATGTCATCCATGGCTCCAACAAGAGTCCCTTAGGAATTATCATGCTGATCTCGGGATCGCAACGGTGAGCTGGAGTCCCCTCGCAAGGGGGAGCCTCCTCGAAGACGCAATAATTCAAAGTATTGCCAAAAAATATCAGTCCACCACAGCACAGGTCATCCTATCTTGGCATCACCAAATAGGAAATTTACCCGTCACCAAATCCGTTCATCCAAGCAGAATCAAGCAGAATTTAGAGAGCCAGATCGTATTGGATCAGTCAGACCTCAATCTGATTCAATCACTTGAGAAGGGGCAGCGTATTGGACCTGATCCCAACACAATGTCTTAAACGTGACGTGAAATCTCAGGGGATGAGTCGAAATTTCCATTCACAACTGTCATCATCTCAGCTGTGGTGGCTTTGATGTCGACGCCACTCGTAGGGTTCTTGCCACCATCAGAAATTGGGATGCCGCTCGTTTCTATGGCGTTGGCAATCGTGGCCTTTGCCTATGCCGTTGTCGGACATGCTGGAGCATCGGGATACATTGCGGTGTTTGCCCTGGCCAATGCCACACCAGAGCAAATCAAACCAATTGCATTGATCTTGAATTTGGTGGTAGCCAGTGTTGGCTGTTGGAATTTTCTGAGGGCAGGTCACTTGCCCTGGAGAGACCTTTGGCCGGTCTACCTTTTGTCGCTTCCCATGGCGGTTCTTGGCGGGTGGATCAATCTCCCAAGCCATTGGTTTCGTCCCCTCGTTGGCGGGGTCCTTTTGCTTTCAGCCTGGCGGATCGGGACCGAAGTACAGGATCCGATCCGGCTGACCCGACCTGCACGATCAGTTGTGCTCGCCACTGGTGGGGCACTGGGACTTCTCGCAGGTTGTACAGGGACAGGTGGTGGCGTGTTCCTCACTCCACTGATGTTGTTGTGCCGATGGTGTTCCACACGGGAAGCGTCTGCCGTCTCCGTTCTGTTCATTTTGATTAACTCCGCCGCTGGCCTGACAGGCTGGTCGCTGGCACACCCTTCAGGACTCCAGCAGCTGATGGGTCAGAACCTGCTGACGTGGGTGATCATTGTTTTGATTGCTGGAGCAATCGGATCCCGTCTGGGAAGTCGTCATTGGCCCGTGACCTGGATCCGGCGTTGTCTCGCACTTGTGCTTGTCTTTGCGTCCATCAAGCTTTTAGGTCTTGCACCGCTTTAGCTGAATCACTAGCCACCGAGATAAGCCATTTCCGCACGTGGTTCAGCCGACTGTTCAACACTGTGATCAGATCTGTGCTCCATCCGTTCTTCGCTGTAACGATCCTGGCGGCGCGACCAGAGAGCCAGCAACCCGTCCCGTAGAGCTCCAGAACCAAGAGAGGCATCGAACAATGGCTTGAGGTCGATACCACTCTCGGGAGTGGCAAACAAACAGGTATAGGCCTTGCCATCAGCGGTAACACGAAGACGATTGCAGTCACCACAGAAGGGCGACGTGATTGAGGCAATGACAGACAACAGGCCATGGCCATCCCGATATCGCCAACGCAGGGTGGTGCCGTGGGGGTGACGATCAAGGGGATCCAATGGCCAGTGATGATCAATGGTCTTCACCATCTCATCAGCAGTCAGAACACCCTCAGGACTCCAGCCATTGCGATTGCCAACATCCATGAACTCAATCAGACGAAGTTCAACACCACGCTGTCGAGCGAGAGACGCCAATCCAAGCAACTGATCAGCATTCCCAGAACGTGTCATCACAGCATTGAGCTTGATCTGTCCCCGATCAGGATCGAATCCCGCATGACGTGCATGCTCAATGGCAGCCACAACCTTGTTGAGCACAATTTGACCAGCGGCGTCTCCACCCTTCAGACCAGCCATCCGAGCCACAGCCTCCGCCGTTGTGCCATCAAGACTGAACGTGATCCGGTCGAGACCAGCCTCGCGAAGCTGAATCGCTCGCTGCTCCGACAGCAAAACTCCGTTCGTCGTGAGAGCAATCTCTCGTAACCTTGCCGAAGAGCTCGCGTGTTTCAGACGCTGCAGTTCCCGGATCAGCGCCTCAAGATCTGGATACAAGAGGGGCTCTCCACCCGTCAAACGGAGTGTGTGGCCTCCCAAGGCCACGAAGGCTTCGACGAGTTGAACGCGTTGTGAAAGCGTCAGTAAACCAGGTGGTTCCAGCGCGTCAGGGCAACAATAGGGACAGGCAAGATTGCAAAGAGCTGTTAAAGATAAACGCAAAACACCAAGGGGACGGCCCTGGGTATCCATGGAAACAGCCACATCCAACACGACTTCAATACAGAGTGAATTTTAGGGGGATGTCACTAGAATCCGAACTAGAAACATGATGTCAATTTCCACCCTCACGACTAGTGACCGAACACGAACGAAACAACTACAGAGACATCATTCGTAAACGATCGAGCCACCCCCGTCATCGCGGACGCGTGGATGCATACACAGGCCGAGGATATGCCATCAATCCATTATGCGGAGATGTTGTTGAAATCACGATCAAGGTGTCTGACGAGGAAGAGTGCATCAGCGAAGCCTGCCATATGAGCGAGGGATGCGCCGTTTGCATCGCCTCAACAGAACTCATGATTGACGCCATTCATGGCAAAACCATCGATCAGGCACATCAAATTTTTCATAACTTCCAACAGATGCTCAATCATTCACATCACTTCCATGGGCAACATCCACTGAAAGCACTCTCCCCCCTAAGCAAATTACCGGGTCGCACACGGTGCGCCAGCCTGGGATGGAAGGCTTTCGTTGAAGCCACCCAATCTGTTAAGCACGACCCCAAGGAGAAAGCCAAGGCTCATCCCAATCCTCCCCTGAAGCGAGATCACTCACCTCCACCAGGCGTAATTCATCACGGTGCCTCTTGAGATAACTGCCGGCACCACGATCGCCTTCGAGGAATGGAATGACGGCAGGCCAATGGGACTGGCCAATCACAACCGGATGACCCTGCTGGCCGCAGTAACTTGCCGCAACGAGTCCGCTCTCAACATCCAACACTCTTTGAATCGCAGCGGTGGTCAAACCAGGCAGATCAACCAGAGTTATAACGGCCCTGGAAGATGAAGATTCAAGTTCACCATGCTGACGGGTGAGTGTCTGCAAGCCACAGCGAAGTGATGACCCTAGGCCAGATGACCAGTGTGCATTGACCACGACATGGCAATCGGTGAGCGGCTGGATCCAGGCGCCGAGAACAACGGTGACACTGTCGCAACCAGCCTCATGCAATAACCGGACTGAACGATCAACAAGACGCTCTCCGTTAAAAATGACACCAGCCTTGGGCTGACCAAAACGACGGCCACAGCCGGCAGCCAAGACCAATCCAAAATTGTGCAAGGTCATTCAATGGACGAGTGGATTGTTCCCTGGATGTCCATCAGAGGGCGTCCGGTGCGTGCTTCACGCAACATCACAACCTCGGAAAGAATTGAAAGGGCAGTTTCCTGTGGAGAACGACCGCCCAGGTCAAGTCCAATGGGTGAACGCAATCGTGCAAGCTCATCCTGAGTCAAGCCAGCATCAATCAAGCGGGACATCCGATCAGCATGCGTCTTTCGCGAACCCATTGCTCCAACATATTGAGCCTCACTGCGTAGGGCGACTTTTAGAATCGGAAGATCAAATTTGGCATCATGCGTGAGCACACAAATAACCGTCTGCTCGCTAATCGTCTGCTGTTCAAGCCAGTGATGAGGCCATTCACAAACGACACGATCCGCCATTGGGAAGCGGGCCTCCGTGGCAAAAATAGGTCTTGCATCACAGACAGTCACGCAGAAGCCTAAATCTCGGCCTAAGAGTGCGAGAGACTGGCTGATATCAATCGCACCGAAAATCCAAAGCTGAGCACGTGGAAAAAACTCACGAATCACAACGGTGACACCCTCCTCATCAAACGCAAGAGAGGCATGGCTCGGCCATGACCTCGAGAAACTCGGTCGAGGGCGATGGGTCCAGGAATCTGTTAATTGCGCTTCGAGTTGTGGAAGCTCGAGTGAGCCATAACTACCATCACGGGTCAGTAACAATTGTTGCCCAGGTCGATCAAGCCGTGTTGCCAACATCAATGGCTGATCACAGTCGATCGCATCAAGCAGTTCTTTGGCATACGGCCATCGATCAGCATCGACCCTTTCAACCACGATTTGAATCACCCCTCCGCAGGTCAGACCTGTACTAAAGGGGTCATCACCATCGGCAGCCTCAAACGTCAAATGCTCTGACTGACCGGACGCCAGCACACGCTCTCCAGCCAGTACGACCTCAGATTCCACACAGCCACCACTCACGGCACCGATGACCGTGCCATCAGAACGAACCACAAGGCTGGAGCCGAGGGGCTTCGGAGCAGAACCTTGAATCCCAACCACCGTGGCCAGAGCAATCGGTTGGTCCTGCTCCAGCGAAAATCTCAGGCAACCAAGCAGCGAGGTGGAGTGAGACAAGTCAATGAGATCGTGAATCTTGACGGGAGATCGATAAGACCCGCAGATTCACACTAAAAGGATTCGCCACAATGTTGGCGACAAATTTACACAGCGCGCACCACAAGGCGCAGAAAGCTGCAAGGCCGTAGCACAAACATTGAGAAAACAAGTTGACTTGCCCGAGCCGCCAAAAGAGCTGATCAATCAAGGCGCTACACAGTGCAAGCAATGATGCGGAACGTGACACGACGCGTTGACAGCAAAGGAAGGAGTCCTCAAAAAAACGGGCCCAAACACATGGAATGCAGAGCTGCACGACCGGTTAAGGCTGGGTGGAGTGGTCGATCGAAAAACCCTGGCTATGCTCGAAATGCACCACAAGTGTGGATCGGCAAAAGCCAAACTTCTCTCGCAGAAAACGGTTGAAATGCCCTCAAGGGCACCGGTCAATGACACCTTGTTGAATCGTGAGGGTTGGCGTTAGCCACTGATCATTCACCAAGACAAGGACTGCGACCGCACACCACTCTTTACAGAACTTCACCACCACTACTCCATGTTGACCCATCCTGAGCTCTGGTTTTTTGCGGCGAATTGGTATCGTCTGCTCGACATTCATGCTCCATTGGAAAGCTTTCGACCACTGTTAACCGACGATGTGCAACTGGTCTTTCCAGAAGCCACAGTGACGGGCTTTGAAGGCTATACAGGCTGGTACAACAATGTCATCAATATCTTTTTTGATGAAGAGCACACACTGAAGGTCGCCGATATTACCAAGCAAAGTGATAACACTTGTGAAGCCCATGTTGTGGTGAACTGGCATGCCAGCATCTGGAATGCCCCAGAAGCACGAAGCACCCGCCTCATGATGGATGCCGATCAAACATGGGAGGTCAAACGCCTCAGTGATGGCAAATTGGCGGTTTCCAAATATATTGTGAATGGAATGACCTACGAGCCAGGTTCTTGCAAGCTTTAAAAGCTTCGGGTGCCCCACCTCTTTGCAGTAAACCTCACATCAGCCATGAAAAACGTTCCTGAGTCCAAGCTTGGCAATTTGTATCGAGAGCACATTAATCTAATCCTCAAAAAGGATGTCAATGGCCTGCTGGCCCAGTATGCAGAGGACGGATTACTCATATCAAGCTTTGAAAAAACCCCGAAATATTTTCGCGGGCGCAAAGAGCTTGAGGTTCACTTTCAGGGCATCCTCGGCATCCAGGGATTAGACACTGAGATTGCTTTTTGGGCAGAAACAGAGAATCCAACAACCCTAATGATTGTTGAAGCCATTACGATGCAAACACCAGATGGTGAAGCAAAAATGCGCTTTGCAGACAGCTGGGTTCTCAACGACAAGGGAGAAATCCAGATTCACTTTGCAGGAATGACTCAATATCCCGACGGGTCAGTCGCTTGATTCACGATGCTACAGATTATTTCACAACTTGCCCTAACCTGCAAAGATCAGAAAACAACCGAGGATTGGTATTGCAAGAACTTCGGTTTTCGGCGTGCCAGAGTTGCCAAACTACCTGATGGGAATGAAATCATTTTCATCAAGATGGCTGACTCCTCCTTTTATCTCGAGCTCTTCGCCGCAGATCAGGACTCACCGGTTGATGACGCCATCAATGATGGCCATACCTTTCCAGGTTTTCGTCACTTAGCTTTTAAAGTTGATGACGTCGACAAAAAGCTGGCGGCGATAACACCGCTAACCATTACCCTGGGCCCATTGGATTTTGATGCATTTATCCCTGGCTGGCGTACAGCTTGGATCAAAGATCCCGACGGGAGAATCATTGAAGTTAGTCAAGGCTTCACAGATGAATGAACGCAAGCCAATCCATTGATTGATCAGCTTGCAATCTCAGGGGATTCATGATGGAGGGCTAAGCATTTGCTTCCCTCCTTTTTTGATGCGCGCAGTTTGTCGGCTAGCCAACACCTAAGCAACACATTGAATTAAGTTCCGCAACACATTAGAGAATTACCTAACTGCACTCCACGCCATGACTAGATTAGGAAAAGGATTCTTTTTTTGCCAACCAAAATGTCCTACAAGCCAGGCGACGGTAAAGCATTTTTTGACAAGCACATGGAATACATCGGTGCCAAGGACATGGCTGGCATGGTCCGAGACACCTACACCTCTGACGCAACGCTCTACAACGCCTTTCCTTTCCTGGAGCTTCCACCTCCGAATGTGATCACAGGCACAGAGGCATTGATTGATGCATTTACAAAATACTTAGACTATCAAGGTGAGATTGGTGTTGAGCGTCTTTATAATTTTTTAGACTCCGAAGAGGTCATCTCTTTTCAAGCCGTCATCACATCAAGCAAGACGGGGCGATGGGCTGTTGCCGATACGTGGTTAATGAAAGGAGAGCAGATCTACAAGCACTTTGGCGTAGCTCACCAGCTCTGAGCTGAATCGTCTACAAACAGATGAAAAAAGCACGAGGTTGAACACCTTGTGCTTTTTTATTTCTCAAGTCTAAAATTTTTTAGCCGACGAGAAATGATCGTTAAACTCAGCCAAGAGATGTTCCTGGATTAAAGACAGGAGGTTCCGACAACCAGTCGAAATCAATTCCATGGGTCGCGATTAGAACACCATCACCATCCTTGAGCTGCATGAAGGCTTCCCATTCCTCTTTGGTATGCCAGTTCTCATAGGCATGAAAGAGGTTGGGGTCCTGATCGTCGAGACTGATATCAAAAAAGATATTTCCCTTGGCCTCCCGTCCGACGACGACCCCTTTGGGGCTTTTCATGATTTCTATGATCCTGTCTCGATACTCAGGCTTAGCCTTGAGGGTCGCGGACATTGTGAAATTTGCCATAGTAGAAATGAGATAGAGAACAAATCACCTCACCAGGATGGGGCCTTATCCAAATGGAGTGGGGCTTGGGAAGGCTGTACTCGTCATACTAAAAATCATCCAAACTAACAAAGGATTTCACAAAGCATTATCTAAAATGATGTGATACTTTGTCTCTCTGTCTTTCGAAAAGACAACTGCCGATCAGGCAAATGTGGGTTAACTAGACAAAACAAAACAAGTCAGCACTCAATGATATGGTTGTTCATATTGATTGCCGTGGATAGCATGTAAGGAAGAGATCACACTGGCTTCGCAATGAGCAAATCTTCTCAAGGTCCCGACACCGTCGACCTGCCCTCAACATCGACAGCCTATGGCGAGGTCTGGACGTGGGATGAGGGACGATCTGAGAATCAGCAAAATCTAGCCACTTTTTTGAAAAAGCTGGCATCTGATAACGAGCTACAAGAAAAAATCAAAGCCGTCCAGAGCCAACAGGAAGTTATTGATATCGCTAAATCGTATGGAATCAACTTTACAGTGGATACATTGGAGGCTCGGGCTAACACGCTACCGTTTGTTCATGAGGATGACTTGGCTGACGTGAAATGGGCCCGTTGGGGAAACGATAGCTCGTCGAGGCGTTGGGCCATGAATGTTTGGATCAAGCTCTAAAACGGGCACCGACTCATTTTAAGTTCAATGGCCTTGCCAAATGCTCCTGCAGAAAAGTGTTTGGCAATCACGCGAGCGAATGCATGTTTTTATCAGCACATACATCTGATAAAGACAGCAAGAAATAAATCCACCACTTAACAAATCAAAAAATCAACTCAAAGTCTGTCCATATTATGAATCCTCCAGAGATTTTTCCCAACCTGGCGGAGTCAACGAGCATTCTTCTCAAAGATAAAATCCATGCTGCTTTGCAATTCACTCGATGCAGAGCAAAAGCACAACATCATGAAATCATTCAATGGCATGCTATGAACAAAAAATTGCTACATCCACAATAAATCCATGATTCACCAACACATCCTTGCTTCCCCCAGACCAGGCTTAACAGAAGAAGAGTTTCAGGATTACTGGAGATATCAACACGCCTTAAAATATGCCCGCAAGATACCACAAGTCGCGCAATACAAAATCGGCTCACGAATGAATATTCCTGGTCAAGAGAAAGAGATTCATTACTCTGGAATTGCTGAGGTTTGGCTGGAAAATGAACAAACACAAGCTGATTCACTCAAGACATCCGAATACCTGGATGGAGCACTTCGAGACGAGCCCAATTGGGCCGCATCGTGGCAAACACTCGTCATTGACACGGACCCAGAGAGAACATTTGGTGACGATATCAGCGATCAAGATTTTCCAGACTATAAGATTTTGCTTTTTCACAAGAAAAGTAGAGATCTGGACCTAGAAACATTTAGATCTCGTTACACCAAAGATCATGCGAGAAGAATTAAAGATGCCAAAATTCCACAGCTAACAAGTGTTTTACATTGCCTGACTCGAGAGCGTTTTTATGACAATGCAATGTGGCGGCCCCCCTTTGATGCAGTCACTCATTTCAGTACAAAAAGCCTCCTTGAGCTCAAGGCCATGGTGACCTCAACGCAGTTTCAGGAACTTCTCAACCCCGAGCTGGAAGGTCTCAGCGAATGGTGGGGAGTTGTCAGCCTTGCCGTGCGCTCGGAATGGATTGTTGGTCCACTCAATGATTAACAAGACCGTCTCAACACACTTGCTTCGGATGCCATGCGAGATTCCAACAATCCAGAGATCACGACAGTTCAGCCCATTCTTGAAGCACTGGCCCAAGGGGACTGCCAACAGCTGGCAGTTTTTTTGTCTGAGCAAAGTATTCTGGAGTATCCCCAAAATACGTCCAACGCCACCTTAGCTTTTGTGGGTCGCCACCAAGGGGTTGAAGCCATTGGCAGATGCCTCAATAAAAAAAGTGAGTTAATTGATATCAGAGCTTATGACATCAAAAATAGTGTCTTTGATGGTGATCGACTAACGGCGGAAATCAAAACATCCGCAATCTGTCGTGAAACCAACCAAAGCGTTACGCTCGATGAGTTGTTGGTCGTCCAGATCAGCGCTGGCTTTGTTCAATCCATCAAGGGCTATGTCGACTGGAGTCCATTATTAGCCCGTCGACGCAGCATACAATCTCAACAAATTATCAATGAGATTGAAAACAATAATTTGGCTGCTATCAAGTCGCTTGTTGAATCAGGTCTTGATGTGAATGTACGTGATGCAAAGACAGGTTTGACGGCCTTAATGATGGCCGCTTGCCGTGCACAAGTGGAGACCGTTCAATACCTTGTTGATCATGGGGCCGACATTTATACAGCGGATAGTAAAACAGGAGCTACGGCCTTGCATAAAGCTTGCCAAGGTCAAAATTCAACCATTGTCAAGATCTTGACGGATGCAGGAGCCTTCATCGATGCTGTAACTCCCACGATGGGGCATACACCCATTATGGATGCACTTTGGTATTTAGCACCGGATGTAGTGAAACATCTGGTTCAATGCGAGCCAAACCTCAATACAACCACGCACTACGGCTTTTCTCTCTGGGATCATCTTGACTACGAAACAAATGTGCAGTCAACAGATACTGGCAAAAAGATTATGGCAGAGATAAGGGCAGCCCTTGAAAGCTATCAAGAGAACTGTCAAAAGAGAATCAAGTCGCAAACAGTTATGGCTGCAACTCAGAAGGGCGACTCAGATTGCGTACATGCACTGATTGAGAAGCAAGAGGATATCGAATCTGTTTATCCCCATGTCAACACCTTTAGTGATGGACATAACCCTCTGATCATTGCAGCACGAGACAACCATCTCGACATTGTTCGACTTTTAGTCGAGGCGGGCGCAGAAGTTGATGTCTTCGACTGGGTATTTAAAGGCTATCCTCTTCACAAAGCGACTTATAATGGTCGAGCAGATGTTCTCAAGGAAATCCTTAAGTCACCCAAGATCACAGAAGCTGTCGTCAATGTTCAAGG
This sequence comes from Parasynechococcus sp., assembly GCF_042954325.1. GTDB lineage: Bacteria > Cyanobacteriota > Cyanobacteriia > PCC-6307 > Cyanobiaceae > Parasynechococcus. The sequence continues at coordinate 42,335 of NZ_JBGKDS010000015.1, forward strand.
GCAAATCAATGGATATACACCTTTAATTGATGCTTTATGGCATGGCTTCGAAGAGTGTGCACAGATCCTCTTGGAGCACCCACTCTGCACATTGGGGCATATTGCCCATGACGGTAAAAATGAATATGACGTCGCATGCCAGGTTTTTGGCACAACTCACCCCCTAACTCAAAAGATCAAACATCGCATCAATGGCAGCGGCCAGAGTTAAGATCAATTGGCTGTAAATTTACAACATTCTCACCATTTCAAGATGACTGAAACACGACGGATTGCCGAAGCCTGGTTTGACGCTTTAGATCAAGCAGACTATGCCAAGGCGATGAGCCTACTTGATCCAGACATTGTCTGGATCAATGTTCCACCAATCCAACAAGGCAGCGACATTATTCCCTGGATTGGGACTGCTATTGGTCTTGAACAAGTTCAACAGCAATTCTCGAAACGCGATGGAGTGTGTGAGGTCCTCGAATTCAAGAGTGCTGGCTTGGTTTGCGAAGGAAATACAGCCGTTGGCTTAGTCAGAGATAAAGCAAGAATAATCTCAACAGACATCACATTTGAGATTATTTTCGCCTCTTGGATGACCATCCAACACGGGAAAATCACACGCTGGAAGTCTTACTGTGATACGGCACCTATTATTGCAGCGTTCAAAGGAGTTCAACCACCTTCACCTGACATCTAGACATCACGAACACATAAAAAAGCCGGGCATGGTATGTGCCCGGCTGATCATCAGTACGCGTCGTGATCAGAAATAGATGCTGGTCATGACAGTTGCTCCCAAAGCAGAACCATCGGGATCATGTTTGCCACCTAAACCCTTCATCCAATAGAGCATGGGTGTCACTGTCATGTTGTTATTGACTTGCCAGGTCAAAGAACCAACAGCGAACCAAGGGCGCTCGGGGTCAGATCCAAGATTGCTGTCATTGGAGTAAACAGAGTTGGGCTGACCGAATGAAAATGCAATGGTGGTATCCTCCGAAAGGAACCGTTCCCACTGCAGGGTTGTCATCCAAGCTTTGGACTCAGCTTGATCGCCATCAACGGCATACATTGTATCGACTGTCGATTCATAGAAACCGAGATACATGCCACCACTCAAGGAGAAGTCCTCAGTGATGTACCAATAGCCCGCCAATCCAGCCGTGTTGAGAACCATCTCAGAGGTTCCATCAAAGCTATTATTCGTAAACGGATTGTTCGTTAATGGCGTACCCATGTTGTAGTAATGGGTCGAAGCCATTTGCATTTCGTTGAACTTGGTACGTGTCCATGCTGCCTGGACACCTGCTCTCTCACTGGTATAAGACACCTGGACGGCATATTTGTTTGCAGCATTCTCACCAAAGAGACCAAATTCGGGGTCAGAAGAATTGCTTGATTTGGAGTTGTAACCGGCATCGACGGACCAGCCATTTTTAGAATATTTAATTGCCGCACCACCACCGACAACATAGGGATACACACCAGGGACATTTGTCATGGTGATGGCATCGGTATACAGGTTTTTCAAACCAACCCACTTACCTGCTTTTGGCGACAATGCAGCAGAGCCAACAGTTAAATAATCAAAGGTATCCATCAACGGAGAAACAGTCACCGTAAAATCATCACCAATGGGGAACTTGTAAAAGATCCGATAAATACTAAGCGTATTGTCTTTTGGGCCAGGAATACAATAAGCAGATGCTGTGCCACCATATCCGGCAGCACAGGTTGGGTTATCAGCACCACCGGTATAAGCAGGTTCACCATCGCCGATATTACTGGCTTGCATCCAGACTTCCAGCATGTCCTTACCGCTGAAGCTGGTTCTCAAAATCGGCAACAATGAATAGTTCATTGTTGTGCCGCCATATCTTGTTTTATAGTCTTTTGCGGCCGAACTACCGCTGTAATCAATTGAGTTCACTGTAAATGCAGCAAACATATTGAATTTGGTCGTCGTACTAAACGACATTGCTTCTAATTCACCAATTCTGGCTTCTAATCCGTCTACACGTCCTCTCAGGACTGCCAATTCAACTTCAAATTCTCGCATCAATGCTCGTATCTCATCGGTAATTGCTGTGACATTGTCCAGGCATGCATTCAACAGTGCGGCAGCTTCGTATCGAGTTATTGCTCTATTGCCCTTAAAAGTTCCATCTGGATATCCTGCGACGCAGCCGTATGACTCAACAAGATTTTTCAGGGCTTGATAGGCCCAATCTGTGGGGTAAACGTCCCCAAATGCTGTGACCGAGGTGATTTGGTCGTCCGAGGACGATGCATATTGATTGACTTCAGTGATCGAGGCCTGCGAATCCTCAATACCGGAATGAGTCTCAGCAGACGCAGGGGTCAGCCCTGAAAGCAGCAGGGCTGCGGACGCTACTGGCGCAAAGAGCGAGACTTTAAATAAATTCATTAGAGGAAGAGAAATCGATTTATATTAGTCTTACCAACCATGACTAAGCCAAGCCATGGTCATATCCTGACACATCTAATTGCTCGAGCACGGGCACTCAGACCCAGCAATTCACAAGATCGATAGCACCTTTTCAGGCTAATTCGATAAAGGCGGCTGATATTTGGAGTCTCCATGCTCCCTTTGATAACTCGTGATCCCATCGGGATGCCATACCCCTGGAGAATCGAGATCACTTGACTTAGGGACAATTCCAAGGGTTTTACGAACTTCATCAATCGGCATATCCTTATAATCAAAATAGTCAATTCCATACATAACGTCTAAATTACAGATCCGACCACGTCGAATAGCGTCAGCAACCCGTTCTGGCATGCCAGGGATTTCCAAATGTCCACGATCTGCATTCAGCACACCGCCGCCCCACGACTCCAAACGAGCGGTCTCGAATAATCCAATAATCGCAACAAGAAAAGAAAATCCTTTGAGATCAGGAATAGCGGAACCAATGAAAGAAAAGACCTCTAACTCACCCTCAATGGTCGTTGCATAATCAGCAAGAACATGAATCCAATCGTGCTGAGCAATCGATGGATTCACACTGCCCTGTTGCCCTGTGAAAGTAAAGCCGCGGCCTAAATAGTATTCCCAAATGGTTCGACCAAGGCTCCCTTCTGAGCAAGCTTCCAGATCAAGCCATTGCTTCAACAGGTCAGGGTCTTCTTCATCTTGTTCAAATGGATCGGTCAGCGTTTTATGGACTCGCATCATGTGTGACCCTTTCTCAATCAAATGAGGAGTCCCCAGGTAGCCCTTACGATGCAAATCAGAAGCGGCAATCGCATAGGCACCCTGTCCATAGTCACGTACAACATCAATAAAGTCGTCCTTAATACCCATCAATTCAGCAACATCTTTCAAAGCCTTTGTCGCTTCAGCAGGCAGTGGATCTAAAATCACCTCAGACAAAACAAACAAATGAAACAGTCGATGTCGGACTGTTTCAGGCAAGTCTTTAACTGCAGCCTGCAATGCATCCAATGAGTCTGCACCAGGATCAGGTTGCGATTGCACAGCCAAAAGACTTGAACCAATCGCATGAATCAAATCACGCTGCATGACTCCTGAACTGCGTTCAGCCTTGCCATGCTCAGCAACGGCATAAAGAGAGTGAAGAACAGTCTCTCGCTGCTGCAGGCTTAAGGAACGAAAATCAGGATCGAGATGTATCACCTAGGATTAATACGACTAACCCATGCTAAGCCCAGCCCAAAAGGATGTCAGCTGATTGGCTCAACGCCTACAGAATGCATCCGCACATCACTTGGATTCTGGAGAGATCCCGTTAATGCTTCGACTTCAATGATGGCAAGTTCTTCTAATCGTGCCGTAACCAAAGCACGATCCCAACGCTGTTCACACAACAGCCAGTACTGACCAAAATGTCGAGCTTCACTCGTCAGCAAAGAAGAATAAAGACATCGCAACTCTTGATCTTCACAATGTTCGGCAAGTAAAGCCATCCGTTCATGGGACCGCGCTTCAATCAACCCGGCGACGAGAAATGAATCCAGCATTCGATTTGGCTCGCCTTTACGGATCGATTTAGCCAGCTTGGCTCCATACTCAGGTGATTGAAGAGGCTCTAAATAACGTCCACGCTTTTTAACCAAAGCAAGGACTTGATCGAAATGTTCGAGCTCTTCCTGCGCGATTGGACTAAGAACCTCAGCCAATCCCGGCTCACAGAGATACCGGAACATCATCTGAACAGCCGAACCTGCGGCCTTGCGCTCACAGTGAGCATGGTCAATCAGCAGGTTGATCAGGTTGGAGTTGGCTTGCTCAAGCCAACTCCAGCTGGTTGGAGCGGCAAGCCACCGGATTGAAGCCACGGTCTTATCGGGAAGCAGCGCTGTCATTCCTGCTGACGAAGGTGGTGAATCAAGCCTTGAAGAGCAAGAACGTAGCTCTGCGCGCCAAACCCGCAGACAACCCCTAGGGCACGATCAGCCAAATAGGAGCGGTGACGAAAGGGTTCACGCGCATGGGTGTTGCTGAGATGCAGCTCCACATAGGGAATGGCAACCCCCGCCAACGCATCGCGCAATGCGATCGAAGTATGCGTGTAGGCACCGGCATTGATCAGGATGCCTTGGCTGATTCCCATCGCCTGGTGAATCCGGTCCACCAGAGCACCTTCGAAATTGCTCTGGAAACACTCGAGCTGGGCTCCCTGGTCTCCCGCTTCGGCCGTTAAGGCTGCCTCAATGGAGGCCAGGGTGTCTCGCCCATAGATCCCCGGCTCTCGTTGACCCAGCAGATTCAGATTTGGCCCGTTCAGCAGCAGCAGGTGCATGACCTGGAGCCCATTTCAACTGGTCCCATCGTATGGATTGCGCTGGAGGGGACACGTCCCCTGGTAAATTCTTGGGGTGTGGTTCGGGTCGGTGCCCGAGTGGTTAATGGGGGCGGACTGTAAATCCGCTGGCTCTGCCTACGTTGGTTCAAATCCAACCCGGCCCACCTTCCACATGCCCTTGTAGCTCAGCGGTAGAGCACTCCCTTGGTAAGGGAGAGGTCACGAGTTCAAGTCTCGTCAAGGGCTTCATTCACACCCAGGCACCGGGTGTGACGTCAAGAGCTCGCGACGACCTCCCTGTTGTTGAGCTCGTTGTGGGTGCGCACCAGAGCGGATTGAGGTCCAAGGGCATCGCTTTCCGAACGCGACCCGATGCTCCAAACCACAGAGCCTTCGCCATGGACTGATTCCAGAACATCCGACCGGCTCCGATTGATCACCACCTGCAGCCCAGGCGCGTCACCCACCAGACCATCGGATCCTGCACTGCTCCAGACCAGGCCACCCTCCTTAATCAGAGGCCATCGATGCCGAAGCGTCGTCAACTCGCTGATGAAGGTCCGCAGGTCAATGGGCCAGTCGTCCTGCCACGACAAAGCTTCCCGCGAGTTGGGACCGGGTCCTGTGGCGATGCTGCCGTCCGGACCACCCGCCAAGCCAGCCTCCGTCCCGTAGTACACACAGGGAGCACCCGGCTGCAGAAATAACAACAGCAGCGCCAGCTTCAAGGCCCTCACATCCCCGTTGAGGGAATGCAGTGCGCGGGGAACATCGTGGCTATCAAGCAGATTCATCTGGGCGCGATTCACCGCAGGCCGGTACCAACCGAGCGTCGTGGTCCAGAGATCAAGAAGGTCCTCAGTGCTGAGGGGCTCCAGCGGGTACTCGGAATTGCGATAGGTCTGTCGCAACTGGTCCCCCGCCACCCAGCAGAGGCTGCTCCAGCCGAGCCGGTAATTCATCACACCATCAAAGTGCTCCCCCTGCAGCCAGGTCCGGGCATCCCCCCAGACCTCTCCAACGATCCAGGCCTCCGGATTCTGTTGACGGACCACTTGACGAAATTCAACCCAGAAGTCCGCAGGAACCTCTGCCGGCACATCCAGACGCCAGCCATCAATTCCGCGCTCCAGCCAGTGGCGGCCGACCGCCAACAGATGCTGCCGAACCCCTGGATCGGCATGGTTGAACTTGGGTAGGTCCGGGAGGGCCCACCAACAGGCGTAACCACAGTCCTCGCCTTCCGATGGATAGGGCTGAATCGGCCAGCGGTGCACATGAAACCAAGTCCGATACGGCGACGAGGCTCCGTTCTCAGCCAAATGGTGAAAGGCCCAGAAACCGCGGCCGCAGTGATTGAACACGCCATCCAGAACCAGACGCATGCCCCGCTGATGCACCGCGACGATCAGAGCATCGAGAGCGGCATTCCCCCCCAGCAGAGGGTCAACCTGGAAGTAGTCGTAAGCGTGGTAGCGGTGATTGGCGGCTGAACTGAAAATCGGTGTGAGATACAGACAGGTGATTCCCATCGCCTGCAGCCCATCCAGGGCCTCGATGACCCCGTACAGATCCCCTCCTTGAAAATCCTGGTCCGACGGCGGACTCCCCCAGGCCTGAAGCGTGAGTGGCCGTTGTTCATGAACCCGACCGCTGCGGCGAAATCGATCGGGAAAAATCTGGTAAATCACAGCGTCTGCCACCCACGCCGGCGGGTCCTGAAACGGCGTTGGCTGACCCATGGCCTTTGCAGCTGACGATCCTCTCGCTAGCAGTAGACAAAGGGAATGGCCATGACAGATCAGCCTCTGCTGTTGGCATTAGATCAAGGCACCAGCAGCTCGCGGGCGGTCCTGTTCAATGCCCACGGGGAACCCGTGGCCAGCGCCAGTGCTCCGTTGTCGATCGACTATCCCGCCGATGGCTGGGTCGAACAGAACCCGCTGGAGATCTGGAGCAGTCAACGCGCAGCCTTGCGCGATCTGGACGCGGCGATCAGCCCGCAGCAACGCGACGCGGTGGTGAGCTGCGGCATCACCAACCAGCGAGAAACCACCATCCTCTGGAGACGAAGCACAGGGCAGCCCTGCGGACCGGCACTGGTTTGGCAGGACGGACGCACCGCAGCCATCTGTGAGGACTGGAAGCGGCAAGGTCTGGCCGAGGAATGGAGCCAGCGCACGGGGCTGTTGCTCGACCCCTATTTCAGTGCCAGCAAGATCCGCTGGATGCTCGACCACTACGACGAGGCCGCCGCAGCAGCACAGGCCGGTGACCTCTGCTTCGGCACGGTGGAATCCTGGCTGCTCTGGAACCTGACCGGTGGGCAGCGACATGCCAGCGACATGAGCAATGCCAGCCGGACCCTGCTGATGGACCTGGAGCAGCGTTGCTGGGTGGACGCCTTCAGAGAGCACACCGGGCTCCCCGCGGAGGCTCTTCCGGAGCTGCTGCCCTGCCGTGGAGACTTTGGGAAGATCAGCCCAGAACTGCCCTTCGCAGGGCTGCCGATCCAGGCCCTGCTGGGGGATCAGCAGGCCGCCACCCTCGGTCAGCTCTGCCTGCAACCCGGGGAAAGCAAATGCACCTATGGCACCGGCGCCTTCCTGGTGATCAACACTGGCAACCAGATTCGGCGGTCATCGTCGGGGTTGCTGAGCACGCTGGGCTGGACGGATGCCACCGGCAGCCCCACCTACTGCTTGGAAGGGAGTTTGTTCAACGCCGGCACCGTGATTCAGTGGCTGCGGGATGGCCTGCAGATCATTGATGAGGCCCAGGAGATCAATGCCTTGGCCATGGAGGTTCCCGACAGCGCAGGCGTGATGCTGGTGCCAGCGTTCACCGGCTGGGGCACACCCCACTGGGATCCCCAGGCCCGGGGACTGTTGATCGGCCTGACCCGTGACAGCCGTAGGCCCCACATCGCCAGGGCCGCTCTCGAAGGCATTGCCCTGTCCGTGGCCAGCCTCGTCGCGCTGGCCGAAACGGCCCTTGGCCACGGTCTCGGCGAGCTGGCGGTGGACGGTGGCGCCGCCGCATCGGATCCCCTGCTTCAGGCCCAGGCGGACAGCACAGGACTCACCGTCCGGCGGCCCGCCAGCCTGGAAAGCACGGCCCGTGGTGTGGCCATCCTCGCGGGTCTGCAAGCCGGCGTGATTCCAAACCTGGAGAGCCTCAACAGCGCCCGTCGAGACGGAGCCCAGTTGTTCACACCCGCCATCGACCAGGACCAACGCCAAACCTGGTGTCAACGCTGGAGTGACGCCGTGACCCGCAGCCTCAACTGGCATGAGTGATCAGACCGTCGACCTACTCGTGATCGGCTGTGGAGCCAGCGGAGCCAGCGTCGCCTATGAGGCCATCCGCCGCGGCCTCTCGGTTGCCATCCTCGAAGCCGGGGATATCGGCGGAGGCACGAGCTGCCGCAGCACAAAACTGCTGCACGGCGGTGTGCGCTACCTGGAGCTGGCGTTTAAAACACTGGACCTCTCCCAGCTCAGGCTGGTGCGTGAGGCGCTGCTTGAGCGGGGACACTGGCTGGAGCAGGCACCCTTCTTGGCCCGACGCCTGGAACTGGCACTCCCGACGCAAGCGATTTGGAACCAGGCCTATTACCGGTTCGGCCTCGGGATGTATGACGCCTTGGCCGGGCGCCAGGGCATCGGATCCAGTCGTTTGTTATCGCGGCAGGCCATGGCCCAGGCCCTGCCACAACTGAAGGCTGGCTTAAGCGGTGTGGCCTACAGCGATGGGCAATTTGACGACGCACGGCTGAACCTATTGCTGGCGCTCAGTGCCGAACGGCATGGAGCGCAGCTCAAGACCCGATGCAGGGTGGTGGATTTTGAGCGCAATCACCAGGGACGGCTCACCGCCGCGATCAGCGAGGACAGTGGCGGCCAGCGGCAACGCTGGACAGCATCCGCCATCGTGAATGCCACCGGTATTCAGGCCGATGCCATCCGCGGCATGGCCGACCCGAGCGCGAAGCCAAGGATGCTGACCAGCCGCGGCAGTCACCTGGTCATTGCCGAAGAGTTATGTCCCGACGGCCTCGGGCTGTTGGTGCCCTCAACCGCGGATGGACGGGTGCTGTTCATGCTCCCGTTTTTCGGACGAACCCTGATCGGAACCACCGATGAATCCTGCGGGGTAAAGGAGGCCACAGGCCCCTCCGAGGCAGAAGAGCAGTACCTGCTGGGGTACATCAAGACGTGGTTCCCAACGCTCCAAAACCCCACCGTGACCAGTCGATGGGCGGGAGGACGTCCATTGCTGAAACCCGCCGGAGCCGACCTCGACAGCAGCCGTGTGGTGCGGGAACACGACGTGGAATCCCTGCCCTGTGGCCTGGTGAGTGTTATGGGCGGGAAATGGACCACCTGCAGGCCCATGGCCCTCGATACCCTCCAAGCGGTGGAACAGCAATTGGCATGCCAACTGCCGCCACCCACAGCGATGCCGCTGCTCGGCTGTGCTGAAACTGCTGCATTGACCCGACAGGGGCTCCTGGAACAACGCCTCCAACTGCAGGAGGCCCTGCCCGACACCCCACATCGAACGGCGCAGGTCGACCATCTGCAAAGCAGCTTTGGACTCGAAGCCCTCGCGATCGTCGGGGGGCAGCCTGCCGCTGAGCTGGAGCCCCTCAGCGCTGTCATTCCGGTCTGCCGAGCGGAAGTCCGCCATGCCATCCAGCACGAGCACGCCCGCAACAGCACAGACGTGCTGGCCCGTCGATGCCGCCTGGCGATGGTGGATCAAAAGGAAGCCGATGCACTGAGCCCCGCCGTTGAAACCTTGCTCGACGAAGCAGGCTTCCCCATTGGAGACCAGACGGGAATCAACTTGACCCTGAACTGTTGAGGTGTGCGTGCTTCGCACCAATCATCGGATCTAATGTGAAACAAGGAGAGCAAACCCTTGCGCTGCCTCATCGTTGAAGACCAGACCATTCTTCTGGACCTGCTCAGCACCATTGTGAATTCATTCACCGAAGTCACGCAGGTTTTCAAAGCAGAAACAGTTGAGGCGGCCGGGGCTCTTCTCTGCCAACACCCCATGGACCTTGCCATCCTCGACCTGCAACTTCCCGATGGCAATGGCAGCGACTTTGGCGAAACACTGATTCAGCACAATCCCAACATCCAGCTCATCATCCTCTCGGGCTCAGCCGACACCTTTCTGTGTCCAAACAGCCTGAAAAAAGCAATCCGAGGTGTGATCGACAAACGCCATTCTTTTGAGGCTCTACGGGAGTGCCTCCATGACATTCTTCAACCGGCCTATCAGACACTGACACCACGTCAGCAGGAAGTCTTCCAGCTGATTGGTCAAGGGAAAAGCACCAAGGAAATCGCCTTAATCCTTGAGAGCGCCACATCCACGATCGAATCCCATCGCAAGGCGATTGCTCAGAAATTGAAGCTCAGCGGAGCCGAATTGGTCCGCGAGGCCTCCCTCACCCGACAGATTCTTCATCAGCCATGAGCCCACGGGCCCCCCTGAGCCTTGCCCAACAGCTTTCACGCTCGACGGGCCTGCAACTGATCCTGGTCGCCAGCGCCTTGGGAGTTCTGACTTACTCACTCGGTCGAAACAGTGGACTGCAGCGCAGTGAAAACCACCGGACCACACTCCCTGTGGTCCGCATCACCGAAAAACTCAGCAGCAAACTGAGGGAACCCATCCACCTCAATGAGCTGAATCAAGCGGCGATCAAAGCGGACCCAACACTCTTGAAGGACTTCGACAAGTTGGGGCTTCGCTTCTGGCGACAACTCAATTCATTCTCCGTCGACTACATCAACTACGGCGCCACCGATGGGTCCTTTCTCGGCCTAGAAAAAACAGCAGACAATCAGCTCCTGCACAACGAAGATAGCCAACGGTTTGGACGCGGACAAATCACGGTGTTCAACCTCTCCAAGGACGGCAAACGTCACCAGAAAGATGCCATCATCCCGGGAATGAGCGCCACGCACGAGGAAGCCTGGTATGTCGATACCGTTCGTGCAGGAACATCGACATGGAGCAAGGTCTACTCCTGGGAAGATCAACCAGAGATCCATTCGATCTCATACAACACTCCGATTTACAACCCTGATCAACAACTCCTGGGTGTCATTGGGGTTGACATGGTGATCAATCAGCTCAGCACCTGGCTCCAGCAAGCCTGGCGCAATGAAGTGGGCTTAGCACTGATTGTTGAAGCTGATGGCACCTTGATCGCCAGCTCAAATCCCGCCATCCCAGTCACCCAAGGCGCAGGCCAACCCAAGCGCAGGTCATTAAGTGAGATCCGCAAGCCTTTGCCTCAGGCCTTCCATCGCCTGATCGGCCCATCGCAGAGCACGCCCAACAAGCAAGGGGCACAAGGGTCCTTCAACACCGCACCACAGCTGCATCATCAGGACGGATCCGCGTTCATGCTGAAGGCAACCCCTTGGGGCGGAGAACACGGTCTGAACTGGGTTCTGCTCACCGCCATCAGCGCCGATCGTGCCATCGGCCAAGCCAATCGCAATCTGGGCATTGCCATGGCGATCAGCCTGACGGCCTTGGCCAGCGCTCTGGTGATCAACAGACGCCTGATCCAGCGCATTCTTCAGCCGCTGCTGGCCCTACAGCAGGCCAGCCAGAGCACCGAAGAACAGATCCGCCGACACGGCGATCCTCAGACCTTGAACCTTGGCTATCGCTGCGAGCTCAACCCGGACAGCGGACAGGAACTCCTGGAGCTCAACACCGCCATTCAAGCCATGGTGAAGGCATTCAATGAGCTGACCGACAACCTGTCCGCGAAAGAAAAGCAGATCACGACTCTGTACCGCGAACAGCACGCCAAGGACGAACAGACCCTGGCCCTCATGAGCAACAAATTGAAGGTCAGCCTGGAAGCCGCCTCCATTGCCCATGAAGTCAATCAGCCGTTGAGCATCATCAAACTGACTGCACAGTCCCTCCTGAGGCCGCAGAACTCCGAGGGACAGCAGGCCCTTCCGCGTGAGATGCAGCGGCAGATCGCCGTGCTGAACGAACAAGCCGAGCGGGTTGGTCAGATCACCGATCAGATCAAAGCGATGCTGCGCAGCTCCACCGGAAAGCACGTCCGTCTGGACCTCCGCGATGTCATCCAAAACAGCCTGATGTACATCCGATCGAATGTTCGAGTCGCCCGGACATGGATCACAGCGCCGGCCCCTCTGGACGGTGGCGACGGACCACCGGCCTGGATCGACGGTGACGCGATCCAGCTGCAGATCGCCCTGATCAATCTGCTCAAGAATGCAATCGAAGCACTCAGCCACTCCCACAGCAGCATCGACCAGCCAGAGATTGTGCTCACGCTGATCGAGCAACCGAACCATTGGACGATCGTCGTTAGCGACAACGGTCCTGGCCTGGCTGAAAACATCAGCACGGATCTGCCGCTTGCCACCAGCAAAGAAGCAGGCAGCGGCCTGGGGCTGTTCATCGTTCGGTCGGCGATGGAAAGCCATAACGGCCAACTCGAACTCACCAACAATCCGAATCGAGCTGGAACCCGAGCCGCGCTGGTGCTGCCCAAGCCGCGCTGACATCGCTGAACAACCACCATCTCCCCATTAGTGGGGATTGCGTCACACAGCACCGCCACCAAGGATCAGCGGGGGCAGTCAGAGCCATGGTTTCGGTCGAACAGCTGAGCAGCCTGGATTGCCTGATGTGGCTCCAGGCAGGGCAGTCCGTCGCCCAAACGATCGCCCAGCACCAAACAACCGTGAGCCGACATCAGCGCAGATGCGCTGATGTCTTTGCCATCCAGGTGGGAAAAAGCCAAGGCGAATGGCGCATCAGCGGTGACACCGAATTACTGCAGCTGGAGCGTGAGGTTCATCAGGCAGCACGGCTTCGCGATCAGAGGCGACTCCGACTTGAGGCCCATCGGCAGGAGGGCTCGAAACTCAACTTGGCGCTGCCGCCGGGATGGCTGATCGGCAGCTCCCGCATCCAGCGCACCCAACACCTCACGCAACTGCTGAAGGACCGCATCCTCGATGCCTGGCTGATCCATCCCCAGCAGGAACGTCCAACCGACGCAGCCATCGAACTGATACCCCTCTCGGGAAAGCCTGGGCTCAGCTGCCTCGCGATCCATGCCGATCTCCAGCGACTGGAACCGGTGGCCTCCCTCGCCAGAAGGCTCGCTGTTCATGCATCCGGCGTCGCTTCCGGCTCCACTTCACCGATTAACCACCAGTTGAAGCCATAGGGAGGGAGATTGATGAACCAGTTCTCGCCGGCCAAGGGGAACTCACACCCCCACATCACTTCGCGCGTCCTCTGGCCCTCCCATTCCGACAGATCCAGACCGAGGGAGGCACCCGCCGCGGTCACATTGGCCGCCACCAACACCGTCATCGCCTCGGTGAAACGCACGTAAACCAGAACCCCCGGATGGGAGCTCGGCAACAGCCGCAGATCCCCATGACGCAGGGCCGGCAGCAGACGACGGCAGGTGAGCATGCGCCGGTGCCAGTTCAACAGGGAACCGGGCAATTGCTTCTGCACCTCCACATTGACAACGCGGTAGTCGTAGCCAGGGGCCGTAATCGGTGGCAGAACCAGCAGCGGATCAGGGGCCGTGGAAAAGCCACCGTTCCTTGCCGGCGTCCAGGCCATCGGAGTTCGGTTCGGATCGCGATCGCGCAACCCCGGCCAATCGCCCATGCCCAGTTCATCGCCGTAATAAAGACATGGCATCCCCGGGAGGCTGTACAGCAAACCGTGGAGCAATCGGTTGGAGCGTGGGTCGCCGTTCAACAACGGGGCCAAGCGACGGTTGATGCCCCAGTTCAACCAATGCCCCTGCCCCTGCGGCAAACCAACCCGAATCGTCTGAATAACCTCCTGGGGAATCAAGTGCCCATCACCCAGCCACAGTTCATCGTGGTTGCGGAGCGGCAAGGCCCAGCGCGGACCCTTCACCGCCTTCTGAGCCTGATCAAGACACGTCCGCAGGGGACCGGTGTTGCCGCTGGCAATCGACGCAAACAGCTGGGCCGTCAGAACAAAATTGAACGCCCCATGCAATTCATCATCCGCCAGATACGGGGCGGCTTCTTCCACAGGCTGAATCGCCTCTCCCAGCAGCAGAACTTCGCGGCCATGGGCATCCACCCTCTGCCGCAAGCGCTTCAGGAAGGCATGGGTTTCTGGTAACCCTTCACAGCGGGTTCCCTCGGCTTCAAACAGGAAAGGAACGGCATCCAGGCGAAAGCCATCGACCCCCCGTTCCAGCCAGAAGTCCACGACCTCCAGCATCGTCTCCTGGACCCAGGGATTGTTGTAGTTGAGATCGGGCTGATGGCTGAGGAAACGGTGCAGGTAGTACTGCTCCGCAACCGGATCCCATTCCCAGTTCGATGCTTCGAAATGGCGGAACAAGACCGGAGCATCGCTGTAGCGCTGGGGGTCGTCACTCCACACATACACATCCCGTTCTGGACTTCCCTGTGGGGCCCAGCGTGCGCGTTGAAACCACGGATGAAGATCACTGGTGTGGTTGAGCACCAGATCGAGCATCACCCGCATGCCCTGTCCATGGGCCGCGGTCAGGAAGCGATGAAAGGAGGCCAGATCTCCAAGGTCGGGATGAATGCCCTTGAAGTCGGTGATGTCGTATCCCCCATCCCGCAACGGCGAGGGGTAGATGGGTGTGAGCCAGAGCGTCTTCACCCCCAACCAGCGCAGGTAGGGCAATCGGGCCGCCAGGCCTTTGAAATCACCGATGCCATCACCATTCCCGTCGGAATAGCTCCGCACGATCAATTGGTAGATGACGGTCCCGGACCACCACGGCAGCGCTGGTTTCATCCCTCGGGTGCCGCTGCACCACTGCTAGACCCGTCTGGCCAGAACGTCAGCCCCTGTGAGCTTCAGCAACCACCAGCTCTCCCAGATGAAGGACATCGTGGGCCGTGGTGTGACCCGGCCACTGTCCTGGCGCCAAGAGCAATTAGAGCGTTTGCTCGGGCTTCTGGAGACGCATGAAAATGATGTTCTGGATGCACTGGCAACCGACTTAGGCAAGCCGCCCACCGAAGCGTTCTTTGAAGTCGTTGCTCTGCGACAGGAGCTGAAACTCACCCGACGCAACCTTCGCCGTTGGATGCGGCCGCGCAAGGTTCCCGTGCCGTTATCGCTTCGCCCGGGACAGGCTCAAGTCATCCCGGAACCCCTGGGTTGTGTTCTGGTGATCGGGCCCTGGAACTATCCGTTCCAACTCACCCTGCGGCCCCTGATCAGCGCCCTGGCGGCGGGCAACACCGTCGTGCTGAAACCGTCGGAACATGCCGCAGCGGTCGCCGACCTGATCGAGCGCTTGATCGGTCAATGCTTCGAACCGGACGTGGTGACGGTCATCAAGGGCGATGGCGCAGTCGCTGCAGACCTGGTGGCGATGCCGTTCGATCACATCTTTTTCACCGGTGGCGGGGCCATCGGGCGCAAGGTTCTCGAAGGCGCCGCAGCACATCTGACACCAGTCACCCTGGAACTCGGCGGCAAGAGTCCGGCCATGGTGCTTCCTGGCGCTGATTTAGAGGTCAGTGCCCGGCGGTTGATCTGGGGCAAGGGGATCAATGCCGGACAGACCTGCATTGCTCCGGATCATCTGCTGGTGGCACCTCAGCTGAAAACGGATCTGCTCAACGCCATGGCGGCAGCCCGCACCGCCATGTACGGAGACGATCCACTCCACTCAGATCAGCTGGGCAAGATCATCAACAGGCGCCAGTTCGAGCGCCTCGCCGCCCTGCTGGAAACGGCCCGGACTGACGGCCGCATCCTGATCGGTGGCGAGATCAACGCAGACCAGCAGCGGATCGCCCCCACCGTGATCCAGGTCGAGAACCGTGAGGATCCCTTAATGGCCGAAGAGCTCTTCGGCCCCTTGCTGCCTGTGCTGGAGCTCAATGATTTCGGCAGCACCCTGGCTGAGATCCGCCAGGGCCCCAAACCATTGGCCCTTTATCTGTTCGGCGGTACCGAACGGGATCAACAGCAGGCACTCGACACCACGAGTTCGGGTGGTGTGTGCTTCAACGATGTCGTCATGCAGGCCGGTGTTCCGGAGCTCCCGTTCGGCGGCGTCGGTGCCAGTGGGATGGGGGGATACCACGGGCGCACTGGCTTCGAAACCTTCAGCCATGCCAAGTCCGTCCTGAAACGGCCATTCCGCTTCGATTTCAAACTGCGCTACCCCCCCTACGGCATCGACCTCAATGTGCTGCGGCAACTCGCGGGATGAGGGTGCCTGGCACTCTGCGTCAGGCACCGTATGGTTCGGGCAATTCCTGGAGTCGCATGTTCCGGTTCGGTCTGGCTGCTCTCGTTTTCACATCCCTGATGCCCCTCTCGCTGCAGGCGGCCACCATCACGGTGAAACCGGGTGAAACCCTGAGTGATCTTGCGGACCGCTACGGCATCAGCGTCGGCACGTTGATGCGCATGAACGGCATGCGCAATGGCAACTACCTGGAAGCGGGAAGCCGTCTGACCGTGCCGGGTCCCGAGGCCGGGAGCGGACGCCACCGCGTGGCCCCAGGGGACAGCCTCAGCGGCATTGCCAGCCGCTATCGCATCAGCACCCGTGATCTGATCAGCGTCAACAACCTGGGCAATGCCGACCATGTGGAGGTGGGTCAGGTGCTCAAACTCCCCACCACAGCAACGCAACCGAAACAACCCGGTTTTAAACCCGTGGCTGTCACGCCAATCCCTGGAGCCACGGAACACACGGTGGCCAAGGGACAGACCCTGACCCAAATCGCCAAGGCCTATCAGGTTCCCGTGGCCAGCCTGATCAACATCAATCAGCTCGGGGACCCCAACAAGGTGGAGGTGGGAACAACGCTGTATCTGCGTCAGCCCACTTCCACGTCATCCAGCGCCGCTCTGCAGTCGCAGTCGGTGTCGGTGTCCGAACCATCCAGCGGTCCAACCACCACCACCACCAGAGTGGCTGTCACAACACGACCCACCAGCACCGCCACCCCGACCCGCCAACAACCGAAGCCAAAGCCTCAGGCCAGCAAACCTGAGGTGGTCCGCGTGAAACCGGCCAAAACGCCCGAACAGGTGATCGCCAAATCAGCCGACTGGCGCACCTATGGGCCCCTTCAAGTGGACTGGGCCAACTGGCAAACCATGGGGGGCAGTGAAGTCGCTCCCACCCTGAATGCCCAGGGGCAAGCGTTGTACCTGGCGGTGAACTGCTCCGCAGGAAAACTCAACGCCACCGGTGCAGACGGCAATTGGAAGCAGTGGTCTGGACCCAAGAGCTCCTTCGAAAAGGACCTGCTGAAGGACCGTTGTCAGGCCAAGGCCTGAGCTCAGGCGCTGTAGTCGAGAGGCCAGGGATCGTCCACATAGCGACGCCCACTGTCCCGGACGTACAGCCGCTGCAGGCCATCGTTGCTCTCCCGGATCAGTTCGTCCTGGACCAAGCGCCTGGCCAACCAGGTCCAACGATCACTTCGACCCGGTTCATGCAGGGAGAGATAGTCGCCCAAGCGACGCATATCGGTGCCGTCCTGCTCAACCAAATGGCTCAGCAGGGTCTGCGCCTGGCGTGACCAATTCTTCCGCTTGGCCGGGGTGGTGCAACGGTCACAGCGTCCACAAGGTGCCGAGAGCTCCCCAACCGACAGCAACAGGGCCTGCTCGCGACACAACCCTCCTTCAGCCACAGCTTCCATCCGTCTGAGCTGCTGCTGGGCCAGATCCAGCCGTCGCTGCTCCGCATCATCACCGCCCCGGCGCAGGGAGGCCTGCATGGCCCAGCCGAGGCTGGTCCTGTCGCCGGGGGAAAACAGCACCAAGCAGTCCGCCGGATGGCCATCACGGCCGGCCCGGCCGGACTCCTGCAGGTAACCCTCGGGCGTGGAAGGGAGGTCGAGGTGGAGCACAAGCCCAACATCCGCACGATCCACGCCCATGCCAAAGGCCACCGTGGCCACCAGAACCGGACGCTCCTGGCTGAGGAAGTCGGTCAGAGCCTGATGGCGGGCCACCGGATCCAAACCGGCGTGATAGGGCGTTGCCGGAATCTCCTGTTGCTGGAGCCGTTCGGCCCACTGTTCCACCGAACGACGGGTACGGGCATAGATCAGCGCAGCACCACGGGATGCGGCCAGGGCCTCCAGCACCAGGGGCATCGGGTCCTTGGGCCGTCGCTGCATCACATAACGAAGATTGGTGCGGCGCGCGGAACTGACCTGGACCATCGGACTGCGCAGATCCAGCAGTCGGATGATGTCGGCCCTGACACGGGGAGCGGCCGTTGCACTGAGAGCAAGCATCGGGACCCCAGGGCACAACCGGCGGATCTGACCAAGGCGGCGGTAATCCGGACGAAAATCATGACCCCAGGCGCTGATGCAGTGGGCCTCATCCACCGCCAGGGCCACCAGTCGCCCCTCAGCCGCATGGCTTTCGAGCATCTGTCGGGTGGCTTCCCCCTGAAGGCGTTCCGGAGCGAGGTAGAGCAACCGCAAGGATTCGTCGCGCAGCTTCGCCAGCGCCTGCATCCGCCGCTCCGGGGGCAACCCCGCATGCAGACACGCTGCAGCAATGCCGCGGCGCTGCAACTGCAGCACCTGATCTTCCATGAGCGCCACGAGGGGCGAAATCACCACCACCAACCCATCTCTGATCAGAGCCGGGAGTTGATAACAGAGGGATTTGCCACCACCGGTCGGGAGAACAGCCAAGGCATCCCTGCCCTCCAGCACCGCTTCCACGACGGCCCGCTGACCGCTGCGGAAGGCTGACCAACCGAAATGCTGCTGCAGGGCGGCTTCAAGGGTCTCCAAACAGCACTATCCCTGGTGGGTCAAGACTAACGACCCCAGATCTGGGGTCATCCCAGCGGGGGGGGATCCAGCTGATCGGGCGACTCCTCAACAATCTGCAGTCGCACCCGTTTGCCGCCCGCCAACTCACCGAGGGAGACCCGCATGGTCACCCCACTCAAACTTTGCAGCGCGGTGAGGACATCACGCAGGTACGGAGTGCTGCTGCCGCTTTCCACCCAAAGGCGTTCCTGGAGGCCCCCCAACCGACGCCAGGAGGTGTGCAGCTTCAGGACGGATGCTTCCAGGGCCTGCGCCTGACCGACGGCATCCGCCAGCAAACCCAGGGCATCCAGACGGAGAGCCTCCTGCATCGCCTTCTCCAGGTTCAGCTCGCCCTGCTGAAACGCGCGAACCGCAATCCCGGCCTCCGTTGCCTTGGTGATCCAGCGAGCCGTGCTGGTCACATCCTTGATCCGATCCAGCTCCGGTTCGTCCTGAAGCACCTTGCGGAAATCATCCTGTTGTTCATCGGGCAACTTGGCCAGCTCCCGCACCAGAGGCGCCACCGCCTTGGACGGAAGCAGATTTTCCTGGGTGCGCTGGCGGATCTCCTCCGGCAACAGCGGACTCGTGGCTGCCGTGAATTCATCGGTCAACCGACGCACCTGCTTGCGCGTGATCTCCTGGCCCTCGTTGGCGGCCTCGGAGATCATCACCTGCACTTCCGGCGCCGCCTGGGCGGTTTCCATGAAGGCTCGTTTCGAGAACTGATTGACGCTCTCCTGCTCCAGCATTCCGCCGCCGACGAGATCATCCGCCGATTCCGCCAACTGGATCAAGCCATAGGCACGGGTCTTGCTGATTTCCTGCTCACGTAACCACTGCAGAAATCCAGCACCACGGCCTTCACCACCCCGCTTTTCACGATCACGAACCGCTCGGAGAATGCGTCCACGCCAGATCTCCGTCTGCAGATCGAAGCGATCACACACCGCCCAGGCCTGCTCCAGTCGGGCCAGAAATTCCATCGTGCTGATGTCGTCCTGCTCTGGATCGGGAAGATCCAGTTCAAGCACGGGTTGGTCAGGCACAACGGAAGCAGTCAATGGGGTGCAACACGACAAGGGACGACATTCTGTGACGCAGCGTGTCCCTGCATCGGGTCGGGAGATACGCTCCCAAGTGCATCCTTAAAGGCCTAGCAATGGCGATCACCCGCGGCGCCATGGTGCGCATCAAGCGCCCAGAGTCCTACTGGTACAACGAAGTCGGCAAGGTGGCGTCGATCGACACCTCAGGAATCCGTTACCCCGTTGTGGTCCGCTTCGAGAAGGTCAACTACAACGGTTTCTCCGGTTCTGAAGGCGGCATCAACACCAATAACTTCGCAGAATCCGAGCTCGAGCTCGCCTGATTCTTGCCTGAGCTCCCTGAAGTCGAGACGGTCCGCCGAGGTTTGGCGGATCGTCTCGTTTCGTTTGAAATCGCCCAAATCGAAGTCTGTCGGGAGCGCGCCGTCGCCAGTCCCGGCGGGGTTTCATCGTTCTGTTCCGGATTGACCGGCGCCACCGTTGGAACGTGGAGGCGACGCGGCAAATATCTGATGGCTGACCTCGAGCCCGATCGAGGTGTCTGGGGCGTGCATCTGCGCATGACCGGTCAGTTCCAGTGGCATGACCAACCAGCGCCTCTCTGCAAACACACCCGAGTTCGCTTGTGGAACCCCGACGGTGCAGAGCTGCGCTTCGTCGATGTCCGCAGTTTCGGTGAAATGTGGTGGGTGCCCCCGGGGCAGCCGTCGCAGAGTGTGATCACTGGGCTGACACGCCTTGGCCCGGAACCGTTTGAGGCGGGATTTAACGCCGACTATCTCAAAGCGAAACTGTCCGGCAGTGCACGAACGATCAAGACCGCACTGTTGGATCAGTCGCTTGTCGCCGGCGTGGGCAACATCTATGCCGACGAAAGCCTCTTTCAAGCCGGACTTCATCCCCTGACCCGCTCCGGGAGCCTGAGCCTGGAGCAGCTCCAGCGGCTGCAGCACTCCCTGGTGGAGGTGCTCCAGACCAGTATTGGAGCCGGCGGCACCACCTTCAGCGATTTCCGGGATCTTGAAGGTGTTAACGGGAACTACGGAGGTCAGGCTTGGGTCTATCGACGCGGGGGCCAGGACTGTCGAGTCTGCGGCCACAGCATTCAACGGGAGAAACACAACGGACGCAGCACCCACTGGTGCCCGCAGTGTCAGCGCTGATCGGCCAAGGGCAGATCGGCCAAGGCTGATCGGTACGGCGCGCGCAACACACCGAATTCCGTGATGATCCCGCTGATCAGATGCGCAGGGGTGATGTCAAAGGCTGGATTCCAGGCACGCACTCCAGAGGCCGTAATCGACTCCCCATGCATGGACGTGATCTCCTCTGGATCACGTTCCTCGATGGTGATGGCATCGCCATCGGGAGTGCAACGATCAATGCTGCTTCCAGGGGCGCAGACATACAAGGGAATGCCATGGGCCCGTGCGGCCAGGGCAAGGTTGTACGTGCCGATCTTGTTGGCCACATCGCCATTGGCTGCCACACGATCACAGCCCACCAGCACCACGTCCACCTCACCACGACGCATCAGCAGGCCACTGGCGCCGTCAACAATGACCGTGCAGGGAACCCCGAGATGACCTAACTCCCAAGCGGACAAGGCCGAACCCTGAAGCCGCGGTCGCGTTTCATCGAGCCAGGCATGGCGCAACAAACCCCGGGCATGGGCCGAAGCGATCACACCCAACGCCGTGCCGACCCCAGCCGTGGCGATTCCACCGGTGTGGCAATGGTGCAAAGCGCGGGTCCCAGGCGAGAGCAACGCAACGCCGTGATCCACCAGGGCCTGATTGAGGCGGCGATCCTCAGCTTCAATCCAAGACGCCAGGGCGATGAACTGATCCACGGAGGCCTCAGGGGAGTCAGCCAAGAGCTGAGCCATCCGATCCAGAGCCCAACCGAGATTCACAGCGGTTGGTCTCGATGCCCGTAGGCCAGAAAACGCTGCTTCGAGATCGGCACCATCCCGTGCTGCCAAGACAACACCCCAAGCGGCAGCAACACCAATCGCTGGAGCACCGCGCACAGCCATCGCGACGATGGCCTCAGCAACCTCCTGCCAACAGGTGAGATCCAGGAAGTGTTCCTGGTGCGGCAAGCGACGCTGGTCGAGCAGCTTCAGCGAGACCCCAGTCCACTCCAGACTCGAAGGCAGAGCCATCGCCACCGCAACGTCTCAATCCTGTATAGAGGAATGGGGGCTCTGAACGTCTTTGCAATCCAACAATCGCCCACATCAAGAGCTGGTCGAGACCATCCACGCATTTGCCCAACGTGGATGGTGCGATGGCACAGGAGGTAATTTCAGCGTCGTGCTGAATGTGTCCCCACTGCGCGTCCTGATGGCACCGAGTGGAATCGATAAGGGAGCCGTCGAGGTCGCAGACTTAATTGAAATCGATCAGAGCGGAGCTGTCGTCGCTGGGCAAGGGAAAGCAAGTGCCGAAACAGCCCTTCACCTGATGTTGATCGATGCAGCCGAAGCACGGTCTGTCTTGCACACGCATTCCGTGAAAGCGACAGTTCTATCGCGCCATTACGCGACATCAGGAGCCATCAGACTTGAAGGACTGGAAATGTTGAAAGGACTACGCGGAATCACGAGCCATGACCAACACATCGAGATTCCAATCCTGGCCAATGATCAGAACATCGATCGGCTGAGCAATGTGAGCCGTCCGATGGTCAAGGATGCTCCATTTTCATTATTAGTTGAGGGCCATGGTCTCTACACATGGGGATCCTCAGTTAAAGAAGCCAAACGGCACACGGAAATCACAGAATTCCTTCTCGACATTCAGTGGCATGAACTCCTGCTCCAATCCAAACGATGATTAGCAACCTGCTACTTGACATCGAAGGAACGACATGCCCAGTCAGCTTTGTGGGCGACATTCTGTTTCCTTATGCTGCAGCACAGCTCCAACCGTACATCGAACAGCATCACAACGAAGTTGATATACAACACATCCTCCAAAGAGCAATGGAGGAATACAACCAGGACGAGTCATGGTCACCAGGCGATGGCAAAAAGACCCTGCTATCCGACCCCAGCAA
>NZ_JBGKDS010000016.1:0-12442 GCF_042954325.1 Parasynechococcus sp.
CAGAATGGTGGCCATGACCTCAGCTCTTCTCCCGCGCACGCTGCTGCTCTGCGCACTCGCCCTTCCAGCCGGTGCTGCAGAGGCTGCCATGGCTTGGTGGCCCAGCAAGGATGAACTCACGGCCATCCAACGGGCGGCCTACGCCTGTTCGTTGGAGAACAGCACGGACACCTGTGATCGGGCGAGGGCTTTGGCAGACCCCTTAATGGATCACCCGCGGTTGCCGGGATTGTGCAAAGACGTGGTCTGGAGCCTGATCGAACAGGCCCAGGTGGCCGCGACCAACGACTACCGGCGACGGGACGCGATTGACGAACCCGCACGCCGGATCTCCACCGTGTGTGCACAACCAACCAAAAAGAAAGCCAAGCCCGGACCTGGAGGCCCGGGGCAACAATCCTGAGCCTCAGGGCACCAGCCGTTCAGTCGAACTCAAAACTGAAGCGCTGGCCCGGCGACAGCCGAGCCAGCTCAGCACGCATCTGATTCATCAACAGCACACTCACCTCAGGGTGATGGCGGATGTCATCGACAAAACTCTGCACATCCGCTGACGTGAGCCCATGGTTCGACACCCTCGAGGCCACCTTGGTTCTGAACTGAGTGAGCAAAATCTGCTGCTCCTCATTCAGGGGATGGGCGATGTCCATGGCCATGCAGCGACAAATCAATCAGAGGTTGACGTTTCGTCCTCCAGCATCAGAAGCAGCGACTGAGACGTGGAGAGCATCTCTCCAACACTGAGTTCAGCGTCCAGACCAGAGAGCCGTCCAGCCAACTCACACGCCGAGGAGGAGTGACCGTTCACGTCACAGCTGTTCGATAGCTGAACCAGCGCGTTGGACAGCTTTCCCCGCAGACATTCTTCCGATCCAGCCCCGCTGACGACAGCTTCAGCAGCTGCTTTGGTGGTCGCGGTGGCTTGCGAGTAGGGGACTGCACGCCGCCAGCTATCCGCCGCCGCGGCCTGTCCCTGGGGAGCACCCATCAGGGCGGAACAGCACAGTCCCGACCAGAGCAACGTGGGGAGCAAACGGCGCATTGGCTCTGATCGATTCATCAGACAGTCACGGTAACGGTGAGAACTGGTCGTGCCGACAGCTGTAGACGGCAATCCCGTGTTTACGTTCCGCACAGAGCCCCATCCACCGTGATGACCCGTTCGGCCCCAGCGGAACCGACCCAGCGCCAGGTGCGTCTGGACAGCCCCTTCACCGACCAGAAACCTGGCACCTCAGGCCTGCGCAAAAGCAGCAAGCAGTTCGAGGAGCCCCACTACCTGGAGAGCTTCATCGAAGCGGTGTTCCGCATCCTCCCCGGCGTGCAGGGCGGAACCCTGGTGCTGGGCGGCGACGGCCGCTACGGCAACCGTCGGGCCATCGACGTGATTCTGCGCATGGGCGCAGCCCATGGCTTGGCCAAGGTGGTGGTCGCCACCGACGGCGTTCTCTCCACTCCCGCCGCCTCCAACCTGATCCGCAAGCGTCAGGCCATCGGCGGGATCATCCTCTCGGCGAGCCACAACCCCGGCGGCCCGGACGGTGACTTCGGCGTCAAGGTGAACGGTGCGAACGGCGGCCCCACCCCCGCATCGTTCACTGATGCGGTGTACGAATGCACCACGACCCTAGATCGGTACTCCATCGTCGAGGCAGCGGCGATTCCCCTCGAGACACCCGGGACCCACAGCATCGGGGCGATGCAGGTGGAGGTGATTGACGGCGTCGAGGACTTCGTTGCGCTGATGCAACAGCTGTTCGATTTCGATCGCATCAGCGACCTGATCCGCGGCGACTTCCCGCTGGCCTTTGATGCCATGCATGCCGTCACCGGCCCCTACGCCAAACGGGTGCTTGAAGGCCTGCTCGGCGCACCCGCCGGCAGCGTGCGCAATGGGGTTCCGCTGGAAGACTTCGGCAACGGCCACCCAGATCCGAACCTGACCTACGCGCACGATCTCGCTGACCTGTTGCTGCAAGGCGACAGCTACCGCTTCGGGGCCGCCTGCGACGGCGATGGCGATCGCAACATGATCCTGGGCCATCACTGCTTTGTGAACCCCAGCGACAGCCTGGCGGTGCTCACCGCCAACGCCACCGTGGCTCCGGCCTACGCCGGCGGATTGTCCGGTGTAGCCCGTTCGATGCCCACCAGCGCCGCCGTGGATGTGGTGGCCAAGGAGCTGGGAATCAACTGCTACGAGACTCCGACCGGTTGGAAGTTCTTCGGCAACCTGCTCGATGCCGGCCAGATCACCCTCTGCGGGGAAGAAAGCTTCGGCACCGGCAGCAACCACGTCCGGGAAAAGGATGGTCTTTGGGCCGTGCTGTTCTGGCTGCAGATCCTGGCGGAACGCCGCTGCAGCGTCGCCGAGATCATGGGCCAACACTGGGCCCGCTTCGGTCGTCATTACTACTCACGCCACGACTACGAGGCTGTTGCCAGCGATGCCGCCCATGGTTTGTACGACCGCCTCGAAGGCATGCTGCCCGGATTGATCGGCCAGTCCTTCGCCGGTCGCAGTGTCAGCGGAGCCGACAACTTCAGCTACACCGATCCGATCGATCAATCGGTGACCTCCGGCCAAGGCCTGCGCATCCTTCTCGATGACGGCAGCCGAGTCGTTGTGCGTTTGTCGGGCACCGGCACCAAGGGCGCCACGATTCGCGTTTATCTCGAGAGCTACGTGCCCACGAGCGGCGATCTCAACCAGGATCCACAGATCGCCCTGGCTGACATGATTC
Source organism: Parasynechococcus sp. (assembly GCF_042954325.1). GTDB lineage: Bacteria > Cyanobacteriota > Cyanobacteriia > PCC-6307 > Cyanobiaceae > Parasynechococcus. The sequence goes on from NZ_JBGKDS010000016.1 coordinate 2,745, forward strand.
AAGGCATCAATGCGCTGGCCGAGATCCAACAACGGACCGGTATGGACACACCCACGGTGATCACCTGAAGCCTGCGGGTTGAACCCAGCTCAGCAGCCAAGCCGCCCGAAGGGGCGGCTTTTTTTAGCGCCGCCGCCGGCCGCGATAGGGATTGGTGGGGCGATACACCGGATCGGTGGCCTGCTCCTGCAGCTGGCGCATGGTTTCAATCGACAGGCCACTGAGCCCACCGGAGGTGATCACCATCAGATAAAACAACCGCAACCGACGCAGATCAATCTCGGCCGGGCTGTTGTCGATCAGCACATGGAGAAAATAGGCAACGGCCCCTCCCAAGGCACAGCCAATGGCAACAGCGAGAAGCACACGCATGCCGCTGAAGGGTTGGGGAGAATCAGCATCGGGCCTGTGAATCACCATCAGCCAGGCTGTGGTGTGGATGCGCTGGACGGCTTGGCATCAGCCTCACCAAGCAGCGTCTTCATCACGACGTAGAAGACCGGCACAACCAAGGTGGAGAGGAACGTCGCCACCAACAATCCACCAAACACCACCAGACCAAGCGACGACTGACTCTGGGCACCAGCACCACTGGCCAACATCAACGGCAAGAAGCCGGTGAGTGAGGAAATCGCCGTCATCAAAATCGGACGCAGGCGGGACTTGGCCGAGAACGTGGCAGCCTCCACTGCGGAGGCCCCTTCTCCCATTTTCTGGTTGGCGAGGTCAACAATCAAAATCGCGTTCCCCCCCGCCAGACCGATCAACATCACCAGACCGACCTGGGCATAAATGTTGAGCACCTGGCCCGCCGCACCGAGGAAGACCAGAGCCCCCAGCAGAGCCGTGGGCACCGTCAGCAGAATGATGATCGGATCGGTGTAGCTCTCATATTGGGCGGAGAGCACCAAAAACACCGCCAAGATTCCCAGGGCAAAGATCACCACAGCCAACGAACCGGCTTTGACCTCCTCACGGGAGATACCGGTCCAATCAAAACCAAGGCCTTTGAAATTGCCCTGGTTAAAGATCTGCTTCATCGCGCCGATGGCCTGGCCGGAACTGTTGCCCTCATTCGGTGTGCCCTCAATCTTGATCGAGCGGTACAGATTGAAGTGGGGAATCACACTCGGACCCACCGTCTTCTCAACCGTGAAGAACTCAGAGAGAGGAACCTGTTCCCCCTGTCGGTTCGCCACATAAATCGAGGCGAGCCGTTGGGGAGTAGCACGACTGACATCATCGGCCTGCACATAGACCCGGCGCACCTTGCCTTCCTGGAAGGTGTCATTGACGTAGGCACCGCCGAAGTTGACGCTGAAGGTCGACATGGCCGAGCCGAAGTCGACGTTCAGCGATGCCATCTGCTCGCGGTCCACATCAATCTTGTACTGGGGCGCCTGCGGAGAGAACAGGGAGCGGACCCCGGTCAGCACAGGGTTGGTGTTGCCATCAGCAATGATTTGCTGGGCCGAGCCAAAGAAATCATCGAGGGAATAGGCACCACTGCTTTGATCCAACAGCTGAAATTCGAAACCACCACCGGTGCCGTAGCCGGGAATGGAGGGGGGCTCGACGACAAAGACACGACCGGCATCGATCGCACCGACCATCTTCTGGTTGAGCCGCTTGACAATGCCACCCACGGAGTGGTCTTTGCCCGGGCGCTCATCCCAGTGATTCATACCAATGAAGAACAGACCTTTATTCGGTGCGTTGCCATCCAGGCTGGCTCCACTGAACAGCGCCGCTGATGCGATGTCCTTTTCACTGCGCAGCACCTCGGCCACCTGACGGTTGATCGCCAATGTCTTCTCATTGGAGAAACCATCGGGCGCCTGCACAAAACCAATGGCGTAGCCCTGGTCTTCAATCGGAACAAACCCACCGGGGATCCGGGTGAAGGCCAAGGCGGTGAGCAAAATGCCAGCCGCCAGAGCCGCCATCACCATCGGGCGGGCCTTCATCACACCATCCAGGATCGCGGCATAGCGCGTTTCAAAACTGCCGTAGAGGCGGTTGAAATTGGTGAAAATCACCGGAATGAACCAGCCGACCACTAGGCCGATCACGCTGAACAACACCACCGGAATGGGATTGCTGAAAATCACCCCCGTGATCACCAGACCAACGGCCGCTCCACCTGCGGCGAAGGGAAGCCGCAGCGGCAGCCCCGTGATCGTGGACGCCACAAAACCAATCACGCCCCCGGCGACCATCGGCACCAAAGCAGCCGCAGCACCATTGCCGGCGCTGAGCAGGCCATAAATAAATCCGAGAATCACACCGGCCGTGGCGTACTGCTGACGGCTGAGTTCCTTGGTCTCCCGTGAGAGCAACAACGCCGAGAGCATCGGGGAGAACGTCAGTGCGTTGAAGGTCGAGATCCCGATCGAGAACAGGATCGTGGCCGCAAACTGCTTGTAGATCGTTCCCGTGGCACCAGGAAAAAACAGCACGGGCAAGAACACCGCCATCTTCACCAGTGATGTGGCGATGACGGCTCCGAAGAGCTCATCCATCGTTTCCATCGCCGCCTTCACCGAGGTCATGCCCTCGTCTTTTTTGGCGGAGGTGTCCTCCACCACCGTGATGGCATCGTCCACCACCAGACCGGTGGCCAACACAAGGCCGAACAAGGTGAGCTGATTGAGCGAGAAACCAAAGGCCAGCACCAGAGCGAAGGTGCCGATCAAGGCCACGGGAATGGCAATCGCTGGAACCAATGTGGCCTTCCAGTTCTGCAGAAACAGGAACAGGATCAGCACCACCAGAATCACGGCATCCCGCAGGGAGTTGGTCACACCCTTGATCGACTGATTGATGAAATCGGTGGTGTCGTAGATCTTTTGAACACCGAGGCCAACCGGCAAGGTCTGCTCGAATTCAGTCAAAACATCCTTCACACCATTGGAAACCTCGATGGCATTGCTCCCGGAGAGCTGATAGATCGCAATGCCGACCGACGGAGTGCCATTGAGATCCATGGCATCGATGCCGTAAATCTCACCGCCGAGCTCCACACGACCGACGTCCTTGAGGCGAATCAGACTTCCCGAGTCGGTGCTGCGCAGCACGATGTTTTCGAAGTCCTGGGTGGTGGTCAGACGACCCTGGAGCTGCACCGTGAAGGTGAACTCCTGACCTTCAGGCGCTGGCGAACCACCAATCTTGCCGGCAGGAACCAGACGGTTCTGGCTTTTGAGTTGGTTGACAACGTCCGTGGCGGAAAGATTGTTCGCAGCCAGCTTGTCGGGGTCCAGCCAGAGACGGAAGGCGATCTTGCGGTTACCGAAATAGGTGACATCGCCAACACCCTTCACACGCTTGACATTATCGGTGAGGTTTTTGTCGAGATAACCGCTGATCGTCTCAACTGAATATTCTGTTTTTGAGGGGTCTTCGTTGACAAAGTTATAAACAAGCAGGATCGAGTTCGAGGCCTTGTTCACCGTCACACCCGATTTACGCACCTCCTCTGGGAGCTGCGGCTCAGCAAGAGAAACCCGGTTCTGAACATTGACCTGGTTGATATTGCCATCGGTACCACTATCAAATGACACAGAAATTGAACTCACCCCGTCCGAAGAACTGTTGGAGGTGATGAAGTCCATGTTCTCGACACCGTTGATCTGCTGTTCGAGCACAGAGGTCACACCCTGTTCAACAGCAACAGCGTCAGCACCCACATAGGTGGCTTGAACCTTCACCGTTGGCGGTGCGATGTCGGGAAGGTTTTCAATCGGAAGGATCGGAATCGCGATCAATCCGACGATCACGATCAGCAGACTGCAGACCGTGCTGAGAACCGGTCTGGTGATGAAATTATTAGAAGCAGACATCGTTCAACCTCAGTTCGCCGGCGCGGGATTCGCCGCAGCTGCCTCCTGGGGCTGCACCGGCATTCCGTGCTTCAGGTTGAGCAGGTTGGTGGTGGCCACCCGCTGGTTGAGCTGCAATCCCTTGGTGATCGGATAGCGAGCGTTCTCCAGTTCCCCCAAGCTGACCGGCGTTTGAAGGGCAAATGACGCGTTCGCCGGCAGTTTTCCGGCGTTGATCCCCTTCTCCAACCGTTCGAGGTCGACCTTGCCGGGGTTGGCCTTGAGCTCCTCAAACGTGCCAAGGCGAAACACAAAACTCTGCCCGGAGGTCTGGGTCACGGCGGCGAATGGCACGGACAACTCCTGCTTCGCCTGCAGCTGCACGCGGGTCCGCAGGCGCTGACCATCGCGAAGCTTGCCATCGGTGTTGGGAAACACCGCCTTCACCAGAAGACCCTGGGTGGTTGCGGTGATGCGTGGATCAATCGAATCCACCGTTCCCTTGGCAAGGATCGTGTCGCTGCCCGGGGCACTCAGCAACACCGGCTGGCCGACCGCAAGGCGATCAGCGAAGACGGCCGGAACTTCAACCTGAGCTTCCAGCTCACCGTTCTGAACCAGGCTCGTGAACACCTCACCCTGCTGGATCACATCCCCGACCTGGGGTTTGACATCAGCAACGATGCCAGCCGATGGCGATCGCAGGTTGCTGTAACTCAAGGTGGCCTCAGACGACTTCACCGTCTCCTGAGCGGAAATGAATTGGGTGCGGAACCGGTCCAGTTCCTGTTGAGACGTGGCGCCGTTTTCAGCGAGATATTTGTACCGCAGCCAGTTGGCCTTGGCGGACTCCGCCTTGGCTTTGTCTTCAGCGAGTTTGGCCTGCTGCTGGGCCTGATCCAGAACAATCAACAACTGCCCCGCCGCAACGACATCGCCCTGGCTGATCTTCAGCTCAAGGATCCGCCCACTGGATTGGGCCGCCAGCTCGACCAGATTCGTGGACTGCAGCGTGCTGACCGTGTCCACGCCTTCAGTGAACTCCGCCATCTGGGTCATCACCGCCTGCACCTTCGGCGGCGGTGGCTGCTTCGGCGCGTCGGGGCCACAGGAACTAACCGTGATCAAGGCGGCGATGGACACGAGCAGTCGCTGCGGATGACGCACGGAATTCAAGATTCAAGCTTTGGTCGGCATTATGAGGTCTGAAATGAACGTTGAGGAGGGGATTGGAGAAGCAGTGCAATAACCCCTGAAAAAAATGATCGATCAGGATCACACCACGTGTTTTTCCCTCCTGTCCCGCCACGACTCCCTTGAGCCAGGATCTCTTTGCCTACCAAGGCGAGCAAGTGCGCCGCCGCCACGCGCCGCTGGCGGATCGGATGCGACCGCGGAGCCTGGAGGAATTCGAAGGTCAGAGCGGAATCTTGGCCGATGGTCGCCTGCTCAGGCGGGCGATCAAAGCCGACCGTGTCGGCAATCTGATCCTGCATGGACCACCAGGCGTCGGCAAAACCACGCTGGCTCGGATCATCGCGACCCACACCCGCGCCCACTTCAGTTCCCTCAATGCGGTGTTGGCGGGCGTGAAAGACCTCCGTCAGGAGGTTGATGCCGCCCACCAGCGCTTGGAACGGCACGGCCTGCGCAGCATCCTGTTCATTGATGAGGTCCATCGCTTCAACAGCGCCCAGCAGGATGCCCTGCTGCCCTGGGTCGAGAACGGCACCGTGACCCTGATCGGAGCCACCACCGAAAATCCCTATTTCGAAGTCAACAAAGCCCTGGTCAGTCGCTCCAGGCTGTTCCGCCTGCTGCCCCTCGAGGCCACCGATCTACACCACCTGCTCGAACGCACCCTCAACGATGCGGAGCGCGGCTATGGCGATCGTTCTGTGGTCGTCTCAGACGAGGCTGCCGCGCACCTGGTGGATGTGGCCAACGGCGATGCCCGCAGTCTGCTCAATGCCCTCGAACTCGCGGTGGAAAGCAGCAGCGCCGGGAGCGACGGAAGCGTGTTGATCGATCTCTCGATCGCCGAGGAATCCATTCAGCAGCGGGCCGTTCTCTACGACAAACACGGCGATGCCCATTACGACACCATCAGCGCCTTCATCAAGTCGCTGCGGGGATCCGATGCCGATGCCGCACTGTTTTGGCTGGCCCGCATGGTGGAGGCCGGCGAAAACCCACGGTTCATCTTCCGGCGCATGCTGATCGCCGCCGGTGAAGACATCGGCCTGGCGGATCCACAGGCGATGGTGGTCGTTGAAGCCTGTGCCGCTGCTTTCGAACGGGTGGGACTGCCGGAAGGGCTCTACCCCCTTGCCCAGGCAGCGCTTTACCTCGCCGGCGCCGAGAAAAGCAACAGCTTGCTCGGTTTCTTCGATGCCCTGAAAACGGTCCGAGCCGCCAACCAGCAGGACGTTCCCAGCCATCTCCGCGATGCCAACCGGGATGGTGCCGCCTTCGGCGATGGTGTGGGCTATCGCTATCCCCATGCCTACGCCGAACACTGGGTCGAGCAGCAGTACCTGCCGACAGCGCTTCAAGGCGAAGTGTTCTGGCAACCCGGCAGCCTGGGATGGGAAGGTCAGCGCCGCGAGCGAATGGCCGAGCGCCGTGCGGCCCAACTCGCCGCGGCCGTTGAGCTCGCCGCCGACCAACCCCTCCTGCTCAGCAGTGGCCCGGACGACCCCGGTTTAGACCGCTGGATTCAACGCCAAATCGGCCAAGGGGAAAACAGGCTCGACCAATTGCGCCAACGCCTTTGGGAGGGTGTCCACTGGCGGCGCAACGACCGCGTGCTGTTGATCGGTGTTCGCTCTCTGCTCTGGGCGATCGATCCACTGAAAGCAGCCCCAGACGGGGGTGTAACGCTGCTCGTCAGCGATGACGATGCCGTCGACCGGCTGCGCGCCCAGGTGGACCTGCTGGACCCCAGTCAACAACCGCAATTGCTGCAGGGAGGACTGGAGCAACTGCAGACCCTTCCCGAGGGGCAACGCTTCGAGTGGATCGGTGGGCGGCTGACCAGTTCGGATCTGCCGGGGCGAAGCGGAGCGGAACTGTTCGATCACCTCAGCGCCGTGAGCCAGGACGGCACGCAGCTGCGCCTGATGATCAGCCAGGCGGACGCCGGACCAGCCACCACCCTCGTCGCCGCGGCGACTGCCATCACGGACAGCGAACGCGAGCAACTCGCGCCCCTCCTGCGCGAGGAAGAAACACTGGTGCGGAGTCAGTGGACGCGACTGACTCCGCCGACAGACAACGGTCCTTGGCGGATTGAAACCAGCCATTGGCAGGAGCAGTTGTTGATGCCGGGCGGTCAAGCCCTGGCCCAACGCTGGCTGGAGAACGACTCCTTTTATCGGAAGCAGATCGATGCCATCGATGCCGAGTCCTTAGCTCTGCTCCGCCGCCTGCTGAACAAGCAAGGCGCACATCCCCTGCGGCTGCCGATGCAGCATCGGTTGCTGCGTGGCGTTGTCGACAGCCGGCCATGACACAAAAAAAAGCCCCGGCAAAGCCGGGGCAACAGCGGATGGCACCGAAGGGTGCCGTCGCTGGGGCTGATCACCAGAGGGGACGAGCGGGAGGGGTGTAGGTCTGACGAGGAGCGGGCTCAGGCAGCTGGGAGTTGGCCTGGACGCAAGCGGGCAGGAAGACGTACCAGGACAGCAGGGAGGTGCACTGGGCGTCGCCTTCGCAACGGTCGGGGGCACAGACGTTCTGAGCACCGTCGTAGGTGCCGCAGGTGTCAGCCAGACGGAAGTCAACGGGCAGCTCGGCCATGATGCCGGCGGACGAGATCGAACCGTCGACGGCGTCGGCGATGATCGCGGAACGCAGAGCGACCACGGCGGTGGACTTCATCTTCCAGTAAGGGAAGTAGGAGCGGGTCTGATCCTTCAGGAACTTGACGCCGTCCTCGGAGTACAGGAAGCGGGACACACCGACGATGTCGACGGCGTAGGACTTGGTCATGCCCTCCTGGATCTCTTCGGCTGTCCAGCCGGAGTTGCTGATGCCAGCGGCAAGAGCACGATCGGTGATTTCACCGGTCTCGAAGAAGGTCTTGAATTCGCTGGACGTGGTGGTCCACACGGCACCGCCGGTGTTCCAACGGACGGGACGGCTGGTGCCTGCTTCAGCAGGAGCGGCGATGGCCGCAATGGATGCGCCGGCGAGCAGGCCAGCGGCGAGACGATTAAACACGGACGACTGCGTATAGGGACGTCCCCGTCAAATTAGCCAGCAAGAAAAAAATCGCCAACAGCCTCAATCAGCACCAATACGAAGTGAACGACCCGCAACCCAGTGCCCCACAAGCATTTGAATTAAGCGAACAAGAGTGAGACACACTATTCACGTCCGATTCGGACCACCTTCCGTGACTGAAGCGGTCAAAACGACCAGGTGGACCAGCCTTCGGGGCAAGGGCCATCGAAGGGTCGACCGGCCTGTGCGGGGTCGCCCTTGCAGCGTTGTGACGTCAAACGGGCACCGCCGCGCGTCACCACCGCCAGGTAAGCCTCGGTCGCCTGCGGGGACGAAAGCCAGAGACGGGTCTGCCTTGCATCGGAGTCCACTCGGGCATCGAGCAGCTCACCCGATGACAAGCCCAGATCAATCAAAGAGCTCGCAAATTGCCCCCAGTAATGACTGGCCATCTGCGCTCGAATGAACTGTTGGATCAGCTCTTCCGATTCACGGCGGAGATCCAAGGTCAATTCACGCCGGGCCAAGTGTGTCGACAAGGCGCGGTCGGAACGGTGCGGCTGGCTCTCAGCCGCCTGCAACGGTCGAAGCTGCGAGCGTTGGCCGGAGGCTTGCTGCCAGCCAACAATGCCGACCAGCGCGAGCACGACAGCCGTGCCTCCACCAAGCAAACCCGGAACCGAGAGCGCAACCATGACGCTTGAGCTGTCGGATCAAACTAGATAGGTCGGCCCTGTTTGTCCCGCAGCAGGACCAACGACAGCCAGGCACCAGGCCTCAACTTCCCGACGTTGCACAGGGACACGGCAACCCCGGAGCTGATGCACTGCCACATCCGCAGTCGAGCGACAGGACCAGAAGCCCAGATCCTGCGCCAGGCTGCCGCGATCCCATTTGATCGCGGCCTCCTTCGCGACCCATTGCCGCAGAACAGCCCGCCGCAAGGGTGTCGCAGCCAACCCACGCAGCTCCTCCTGATCCTCCTTGCAAAAAAAACGCTGCGCCAACGCCCAAGCGGGAACAGGCCGGTCGAGGCGTTCCACATCAACGCCGATCGGCTGATCGGACCAGGCGATGGCCAGGGCATCCGGACAGTGGCTGAAACTCACATGGCCCCAGCCGAGATCCAAAGACGGGGGAGATCCAGGCGGCGCCCTCAACGGCACCTGCTGAGGCGGCACCGAGAAATGGTTCGCCAAGCAACGCCGCAGCCAACTCCGACTCCACCGCACCTGCACAGCACGCTGGCCCTGCAGGCCGGACCAACTCTCAAGCTCCTCGGCGGTGGGATCAATGCCGACACAGCACGGGCGCCCCGCGGGCACCAGCCAAAGCGTCGTTACGCTTGCTCCACCCATTGGTGTCGATGACTGTGGCTCTTCAGGTCGGTGATCCCGCACCGGATTTCACTCTCCCCAATCAGGATGGCGACCCCGTCCAGCTTTCGGGTCTGAAAGGCCAGCGCGTTGTTCTGTATTTCTATCCGAAAGATGCAACCCCCGGGTGCACCAAAGAGGCTTGCAATTTCCGAGACCGCTGGGATCGCTTCACGGACAACAACATCCTGGTGTTCGGCATCAGCAAGGACAACGCGGCCTCCCATACCCGCTTCATCGACAAGCAGGAGCTTCCCTTCACGCTGCTGACGGA
>NZ_JBGKDS010000017.1:0-93717 GCF_042954325.1 Parasynechococcus sp.
AAAAGCGACCCAAGAGAACCCTGCAGGACCGGACAGTCGGAAGAGAGGGCCAAAAATATTAATGGATTTTCCCGATGAATTCTGGAGATCGGGGTAATACCCCCATTTTTTCTGAAGGCTGTAACCATTTTCAATCAGCGATTCAATGCGATCCAACTTGATTTGCATTTCAGGCGAAATGGACATTGCCTTACATCGAGAGCTAAAAAACCTTAGCCATCCATCCGACATGGAGCTTTGACCTCAAAGGATCGACAACACTCACGCCCTCGCGCAGAGATCCCCTCGGCGGCGGTGGAATCACCATCGCGCGAACACGTGACACCGGCGAGTCTTTTGGCTCGCGAAGACTCCGCTCAATGGAATCAAAAAAAAAACACACTTATCATAAGAAAAAGAAAATTCCTCATCACCGAAGAGGTCTAGAACCTAAATTTAGATCAGCACCTTGGTCGCATTGATGCAATCCATCTACCCTTCTTATCTGATCAGTGATCGCTTTACGACCCATACACAATGGGGGCTCGGCCCGAATAACACATTACTCAATTACTACATTCACGAGGACGAGGGCGAGCGTACGGGCCAAGATGGCTATGTCTACACATCGGCGGGAAGCTCTGCGGAGGACCAAAGCTTTATCGACAGTGTCTTTGCGAGACTTGATCCTCTGATCGACATCGACTTTGAACGCAATGACAACAACGAAGGCACGATCCTCGATATTTATTCGGTCTACTCACATCAAGACTGGGCAAATGACACAGCCGGAGAAGTGCGTGATCACGACACCGAATCACTGAGTTACTGGGACGTTTTCTGGAAAGAGAGCAACAACGATGCTTCGCTCAGCACATTCGAAAAATACATCATCATCCACGAAATTGGACATTCACTGGGATTGTCTCACCCGTTAGAACAACCGAGACATCCGGCCTGGAACAGTTCAGACACGGTGATGTCCTACAACTACGACGAGGCAACGTGGGATGGCTGGTACTCAGAGACAGATCTTGAGGCATTACAAACGATTTGGGGCGAAGAAAGCGATTTCGGCGGAAATGGTTTTCAACTGATCAAGCAATCACTTGGAAGCAGTAGCAACGACAAGATCAGAGGGACACGTAACAACGATGACCTCTACGGAGAAGATGGCGACGACAAACTGATCGGCAAACGCGGCGACGACTGGATTTATCCCGGCAGTTCGGGGCAACGGGGCGACATCATCAAGACGGGCCCAGGGCATGACAGGGTAATTGCCGATCCAAATGGTTACGCAATCATCATGGATTTTGAAATCGGAAAGGATGAGATTGATGTGATCGATCTTCCACAAAAACTCTTTTATGAATTTGACAATGGCTGGACCTACATCTCAGACCGGAAGGACAATTACTACATTGAAATCAAGGGAGAAATTGAATTCTTCATCGAAGACAGATTTCTCTTTTAAACCCACTTCACCAGGCATGAGGTCATGCCGGCAGATCGGATCCATCGGCCTCACCGCGATGCATCGTTCAGGAGCAACAGCCAAACGGTTGTCGTCTCGACTGGAACCTCTCCCGTTGTGACTCCGCCGATCAACGTCCCCCATCCTCCGGGGGAAGGCTTTTTTTGTTGAAATGGGTGTTCGTCCAGAGCTCCTATGGCGTCGACGCCCCTCAGCAAGTTTGCGTATCAGACCCTGCAGCAGGGTAAAAGCATTGCCGGACTGGCCCACAAGGAGCTCAGCACGAAGCTCATGGAGCTGATGGCCCCGGATGCTGTACCCAAAACGGAGGCCATCCCCGCTGATCTGCTGAAAGAACTTCGCGGATCCATGGCAGCCCTCGAGGAGCGCGACTGGGACGAGGCCGAGCGTGGTGTGTACCCAACCGAGTTGTTGTTCGATGCCCCATGGCTGGACTGGGCCAGCCGCTATCCACAGGTGTGGTTGGACCTTCCATCGACGTGGTCCCGGCGGCAACAGCGCAATGTCCGCGATCTGCCCAACGACACCGAACCGTCCCTTTATCCGGACTACTACCTCCAGAACTTCCACCACCAGACCGACGGTTACCTCAGCGATCACTCCGCCGAGCTCTACGACCTTCAGGTGGAGATTTTGTTCAACGGCACCGCCGATGCCATGCGACGTCGAGTCATCGCCCCGCTGAAGCGAGCTCTGCGCCATTTCAGTGATCGCGCTCCGGCCAGCCTTCGCATCCTGGACATCGCCACGGGCACGGGCCGAACACTGCATCAGATCAGGGGGGCACTGCCCCATGCGGAGCTGACCGGAACGGATCTATCAGGGGCCTATCTACGGCAAGCCAACCGCTGGCTCAACGCCGGCAATCAAGGATTGGTCCAACTGGTCCGCGCCAATGCGGAGGAGTTGCCACTGGCCTCCAACAGCATCCAAGGCGCAACGTGCGTTTTTCTGTTCCATGAGCTGCCCGGTGAGGCACGTCAGAACGTGATCAATGACGCCTGGCGCGTTCTGGAGCCCGGTGGTGTTCTGGTGATCGCAGATTCCGTTCAACTGGCTGATTCACCGCAATTCAGCACAGCCATGGAAAACTTCCGTCGGGTGTTCCATGAGCCCTATTACCGGGACTACATCGCGGATGACATCGATGCCCGCCTCAGGGATGCAGGCTTTGAAGCCATCACCGCAGAGTCCCATTTCATGACCCGCGTTTGGTCAGCGCGTAAGCCGATCGTCGCCCACGTGTGAGCGGGAACCCTGACAACCTCCCTTGCGGACGTCGGTCAACGCCATATGGTGAGCCGAGATCCGAGGTAGGGAATTCATGAGCAATCCCTTCCGTTTGCGTTGGTTGCAGGGTTGGACCTTTCAGATCGTTCTGATGGAAGGCCATGTCCAGGTCGAAGCCCATGGATTTGGCATCTGCATTCGCACCGCTGTTCTTCCAGGGGAAACCCCCCATTCAGCAGCTGATCGGTTGGTCCTGGCGGAGGACCGCCGCAGGCGTGCCCTGCACCACGCCTGGTTAAAAGGTCAGGACCTTCAGAACAACAGCGACCGCGCCTACGCGCCGCTCGAAGATGCAACATCGGAGCAGCCGACATCCCTGGTGGTCGTTGGTCAGGAACGACCTGAATTGGTCGCCTGAGACAACAGCCAACCAAGCAGCATTCCAGCGCCACCCCAGCGCAGCGATCGCCAGAATCGCTCCCCATCCCGTTTGGGTTGCAACCAACCCTTGATCGGCTGATCCAGCAGACGCTGGGCAGCTTTCTGCCGTTGCGACCATCTCCGGGTCGCCGCTGAACGGGACGTCCGCTCTTGAACCTGCCCTTGAACGAGCAGACGCGACACAGCGTGCATCCATGTCAACCGACGTTGAGGCACCCGTTCACCACACTCCTATGGGCAAAGTTAGAGCCAGCACCACCCAGCCATGACCCCGTCGACACCGTCCTGGTCACAGGACACAACCGACCTTGCCGGACAGCTCCACCACCAACTACGGATCGGAGACCGCGACTGGCATCGTCTCAAAACCGATCGGAAGCGACGCGCTGCTGAGCTGCTCTCCGCTGCTCTGGTGAACCTGATCCAGGACGGATCCATGGACGAAAGTCAGGCTCTGGCCCACCAGGCCATCGGTTGGCTGCAGGGAGAGCTCAAGGACCCGGGCTGCCCCCACCGTTCATCAGGATGAGCGCTGGGGACGGCGGCAAGCCAGTTGCAGCCGATTCCCACGGCGGCTCCACCGCACATCTTCAAAGCATTGATGGATCAGAAACATTCCGCGACCACTGAGGGCATCAGCCTCTTCGGGCAAGGCGCCACAACGGGCTGAACACGGCATCCCCCGGCCCTCATCCTGAACCTGCCAGATCAGCCAGTTCGGGGTGAGCACCCGTCGCACCCGCAGGCGCTTCTCAGGATTGTGTTGATTGCCATGACGCACGGCATTCACCAGGGCTTCATGCAACCCCAGCTGAATGCGCTGGCTGGTGACATCACAGCTGACCGGTTCAACCAACAGCTCCATCAGCGGTGCCAATTGAAGCGTGCTGGGAAGGATGAACTCCTCCCAACGCAGACGCTGCCTTGGAACCCGCGGAAGCAAACCACTCACAACAGGCATAACGATCGCTGACTGGAAACCGCCAAGGTGCGCAACGACCGACCTGTTCCGAACCTACCGGTTTCAGAGTGGCTGAAAACCCACTGTCCAAAACTTGTTCAAGTCGGGCGGCGGGCCACCAGGGCAGGGTGGTTCAGCAAGGCATCCATCAATCGAACACCCCTGAGTTGATTGATCAGGGGCATATGCCCCTCAGGGGCCTTGAGGCTCCAATCGAAAGCCCCGGGATATCGGGTCCACACACCCTCGTTTTTCCAGCCGATCCGCGGCCAAAGCTGGTCGTAGCGGCCATCAAACGACTGCAACAGTCGCCACTGAACCGTGAAGCCAAACCGACCTTGTGAGTAAACGAGCCAGAGCCGGTCGAGGGTCGTCAAATCCACACCGGACATCGGCGCGACTTCACTGAAATACACATAGCCACGCCGCACCGCCTGTTCTCCGGCGAGCTGACGAAGGAGAGCACTGGTGATCCGATCGGCCTCCTCGTATTCCTCAGCCAGGAGATGCTGCTGAAGAGGGTCGTAATCGATTCCAACCCCCGAAGGCGTTTCCAGCCAGCTGCTCGTCGGTGCACCCTCCGGAGCATGTCGGCGCAACACCTGCAGGATCCAACCGACGGCCCAATCGTCAGCGTTGGGATCAAAGGGCTGAAAAAGAGCTGGACCCAAGGCCGCAAGCTCATCCACGCGGGACTCAATGCTGCGGATCAGGTTGCGGCGCTGCCGAGGGCTGCCAGTCGCAAAGCGATCGAGCAGTTGCTCGGCACTGAGGGTCGTTGAGGGGGAAGAACCGGAAAGCATGACGGGCAACCGGCCCTGTCTGGATCGTCGTTGGCCCACTATGTCAGGCATGGCCAACGTCCGTCGCGAATCGATCGAGGTCCTGCGTGATCTGGCTGGTCCGGTGGTGGATGTCCGTAGCCCGTCGGAATTCGCCAAAGGCCATTGGCCTGGAGCGCTGAACATTCCCCTGTTCACGGACGACGAACGGGCGGAGGTCGGCACGACCTACAAACAGAAAGGCCGTCAACAAGCGATCCAACTGGGCCTCAGCCTCACCGGCCCGAAACTGGCCGCCCTCGCCGAGCAGCTGCAAGCCAGCGCATCGGAGGGCCCGCTGCGGATCTACTGCTGGCGAGGTGGCATGCGCTCGGGAAGCGTGGCCTGGCTCGCTGACCTGCTCGACCTGTCCCCCGTGGTTCTGGAGGGTGGATACAAGGCCTACCGACGCTGGGCGCAAAGCCGGTTTGAACACCAATGGCCCATCCACCTGATGGGAGGTCGCACCGGAACGGGTAAAACCGATCTCCTGCTGGCACTCCAACGTCGGGGGGTGGGGGTTGTGGATCTCGAAGGCCTCGCCCATCACCGTGGCAGCAGCTTTGGCGGTCTTGGGCTCCCCGCCCAACCGAGCACAGAGCATTACGAGAATCGATTGGCGGAAGCCCTGCAGACTCTCCATGGGCAAGGAAGCCAGCAGATCTGGCTCGAAGCCGAAAGCATTCAGGTGGGGCATTGCCGGATCCCGAAGGCGTTGTTCGACCAGATGAGTGCGGCGCCGGTGCTCGAAATCCAGCGCAATCTCGACGATCGCGTGCGCCAGTTGGTTCAGGTCTATGGCGAACAAGGTGCTGAAGGCCTGGGCGAGGCGACCCTCCGGATCAGCCGACGACTGGGCCCCCAACGCACAAAACAGGCCATGGATGCGATCGCTGTGGCGGACTGGGACACCGCATGCCGAGCGATGCTCGATTACTACGACCGCTGTTACGACCACGAGTTGTCCAGGTCACCCCAGCGCCAAAGCATCGACATCAGCGGTCTCAGTGCTGATGAAGCTGCGGGAATCTTGACCGAACGCGGATTGATTCCACTCTCCCCCTAGGATCGCCCCTCTTCATGGCGAGTCATGGCTGAAGCAGGAACAGGCGCCGCAATTCAGTTCTTCCGTGGTGTGAATGAACCCGTCGTCGCTGACATCCGGCTGACCCGCAGCCGTGACGGTCGCACCGGTCAAGCGACTTTCGTGTTTGAACAACCCCAGGCCCTGGCCCCTGAGACCCTCGGAGCCATCGCCGGAATGTGGATGGTTGATGAAGAGGGTTCCATGGTGACCCGTGAAGTGAACGGCAAGTTCATCAACGGCAAACCCAGTGCCCTGGAAGCCACTTACACCTGGAAAACCCTCGAGGATTTTGAACGCTTCATGCGTTTTGCAGAACGCTATGCCGCATCCAACGGCCTTGGCTATTCACAGAACCAGGATTCCGATCAGACTGACGCAGCTTCGACAGACGAAGGGTGACACTGCCGAACTGGTTGGCTCTAGCAGCGCTGATTGCGGTTTCGCTGTTGTTCTGGAGCCTTCGTCAGTTCCTGCTGTTGCTGTTTGCGGGCCTGGTCTTAGCCATGGCCCTCTGCACGTTGGTGGGCAGCCTGCGTGAGCGTCGATCGATGCCTCGCCCACTGGCTCTTGTGCTCTGCCTGGTTGGTCTGCTGTGCATCCTTGGGGTCACCACAGCCGTTGTGGTTCCCCCCTTCATCGACGAATTTTCACTGTTGCTGACCAAACTGCCGAAGGCGGCCAGTGCCCTGATGGAGCTGGGCCTGGGTGGTCTCGACCGCATCAGCGATGCGATCTACGGAGCGGATGCGCTGCCCGATCTCAATGCGATGGGCACGGGCAACCTTTCTCTCATCCCCGACGCCCCGACGCTGGCCTCAGGTGTTGGAACAGGACTGATCGGTCTTCTCGGCATCGCCGGCAATGTCGGGAGCGGCACGCTGCAACTGCTGTTTGTGGTTGCCGTTGCCCTGATGATCAGCGTTCAACCGGAGTCCTACCGGAGCGTTGGGCTCCAGCTGGTGCCCTCGTTTTATCGGCGACGGGCCCGGCAGATCTTGCATCAGATGGGCGAGGCCCTCAGCAGCTGGATGGTTGGGGTTCTGATCAGCTCCCTGGCGGTGGCTTTGCTCTGCGGCATCGCGCTCTCCCTTCTTGGCGTCAAGCTTGTGCTGGCTAATGCATTGATCGCTGGGCTGCTGAATGTGATCCCCAACGTGGGTCCCACCATCAGCACGGTGTTCCCAATGGCTGTGGCCTTGTTGGACGCTCCGTGGAAAGCGGCGGCGGTGCTCGGCAGCTATGTCCTGATTCAGAACATCGAGAGCTATCTGATCACACCATCGGTGATGCACCACCAGGTGAAACTGCTGCCTGGCCTCACGCTGGCCGCCCAGTTTCTGTTCACCGTGATTTTTGGTCCACTCGGTCTGCTGCTGGCCTTGCCGATGGCCGTCGTGCTGCAGGTGCTGATTCGGGAAGTCGTGATCCGTGACCTTCTCGATCCCTGGAAGAAGCAGTTCTCATCGGGCAACGCATGACCGTTCCAACCGTCCTGCTGGCCCTGCTCTCGGTCGTGCTGACCCTGCTGCTATGGAACCTGCGCTGGGTCCTCCTCATTGTCTTCAGTGCCGTGGTGGTCTCCGTTGCACTGGATGTGCTGATTGCACTGGTTCAATCGAAGAGTCGTTTGCAACGGCCTCAGGCCCTGGTGGTCGTCCTGGGACTGTTGGTGATCAGTGCCACCGTGCTGGGGCAACTGCTGGTTCCTGAACTGATTGAACAGGTTCAGCAGCTCGGCAAGGATCTGCCGCAATTGATTGAGAAGGTGTCTTCACTGCTCAACGCCGATCCCCGACTGAGCGGATTCACGGAAGGGTGGGTCGGTGAATGGAATTTGGATCGTCTGCAACCGATCGGCGCCCAATTGCTTGGATTCGCCGGCGGAGCCGCCAACACGTTGATCCAGGTTTTCCTCGTGATCTTGCTGGCTGTGCTGTTGGCCTTGGATCCCGACGCGCACCAAGGGATGGTGCTGGCCATCACACCCCGACCGGCACGGCAGTCGATGACGCGCCTGCTTCACGACTGCCGTTTAGCCCTCGGCGGCTGGCTGAGTGGGATGACCATTTCCGCAACGACCGTCTTTCTGCTGACCTGGGCTGGCCTCGCTCTCCTCCACGCACCGTTGGCCCTGTTGAGCGCCCTGATCTGCGGACTGTTGACCTTTGTCCCCACGATTGGCCCCACCGCCGCCACCTTGTTGCCAGCCGGATTGGCACTGCTCCAATCGCCCGAGCTGGTGGTATCCGTGCTCGTCTTCCGACTGATTCTTCAGAACGTCGAAGCGTTCCTGCTCACGCCTCTGCTGCTCAGACGCACGGTCAACCTGCTGCCAACGGTTGCCCTGACCGCTCAACTCAGCCTGGGAGCCCTACTGGGCCTGCCAGGTGTGTTGCTGGCGCTGCCGCTTGTTGTGGTGATGCAGGTGGTAATGCAGACCGTTGTGGTTCAACAGGTGATGGATCGCTGGACCTGAATCGGTGCAACCATCCAATACGGTGACCATGAGGCTGACGGCCCTATGGATTACATCTTCAATTTTTCGCGCTACGAGGAATTACGACAAGCTGTTCTCGATCTCAAACGGGACAACCTTGACGTTGATTCGCTCTTCGAAGAGGCGCAGGATCTGTTTGAGTCCTGGTGGAGCAGTACCCACACCTCAGGGGAATGGAATGAGGAAATTAAACGTCAAACCTGGAATTCGATCTGGAAGGAATTCGGATCAGCAGACCTTCACTGATAACGCCGCCAAAGTGAGCCTGAGGCACTCAAAACAACGACGGCCAGAAGGTGGTATCGCACGGTAAAAACAAGCGATGTAACCGTGAAATGATCCACGAGCAACAGCAGCTCAGTCCGGAGATCCAGGAGCGCCAGTGCCATCAACAATGCGGGGAACCAACGGGCTGCCGTGCGGCGCCCTCCCCGCATCGATGACGGATCACGCACTGCCGCGATCCCACAGGGTGAGCAAGGAGGGAGCCAGGGCAATGCTGGACCAGCTACCAACCACAACCCCTAAAGCAAGGGCAATGGCAAACCAGTAAAGAGTCAGGCCCCCGAAGAAGATCAAAGCCAGCAGTGGCAAGAGCGTTGTGCCACTGGTGTAGAGGGTCCGTGTCAGCGTCGCTGACACGGCCAGATCGACCTGCTGAGACACGGGCAATTGAGCATTGGCGCGGCTGCGCTCACGGATGCGATCAAACACGACGACCGTGTCGTTCACCGAATAGCCAGCGATCGTCAACAGTGCCACAGCGAACAGGCTGTCGACTTCAAGCTGAATGCCGAGGCCCAACCAAGCAAAGATCCCGCAGACAATGACGACGTCATGGGCCAGGGCCACCAAGGCAAGGAAGGCAAAGCGACCGTCGTAGCGAATGGTGATGTAGGCCGCAATTCCGGCGAAGGCCACCAACAGCGACACCAGACTGCTGCGCAGCAACTGGCTTCCCAGCGACGGGCCGATCGTGTCGACCGATTGACCACCCTCAACGAAAGGACCGGCCACATCCGCCAAACCCGTGATCACTCCCTGACCCTGGGCTGCACTCAAGGTGGGCAAACGCAACAACAGCGATTCGCCACCATCGAGCAACTGAACACGGGTCGCACTGAGTTTGGGAAGGGGCTCTTCGGCGCTCGAGGGAAGATCCAAACCCAAAAGGGCTTCTGAGACGGAAGACACCTGAAGGTCCAAGCAGGTCTCCCCGCAATCACGCTCCAACTGAATCTGTGTACCACCGGTGAAATCCAGACCAGGACGCAAGGGCGTTCCCAGCTGAACCGTGCTGAATACAAGGCCCAGGATGCTGATCAGCACCACGACAGCGGACACCAGCCAAACCCGGTTTCGAGAACGGCTGAGGGGGATGGATCGCCCCCCGTTGGCTCCAGTGGCGGAAGGCGACGGCGAGACAGCCATGGATCAGACGGAAGGAGAGGACAGCTGCCGAAGGGGCAGAAAATTGGCAGGTCGCCGCAGGCCGGCATAGCCCATCAGAAAGCGCAGCAAGGTCCGGGTACAGGTCAGGGCCGTGAACAGGCTCAGAACAACGCCGATTCCCAGTGTTGCCGCAAAGCCTTTGACGAATCCTGTCCCCAGCACAAACAGCGCTGAGCAGCTGATCAGGGTGGTGAGGTGACCATCCACGATCGAGGTGAAGGCCTGGGAGAAACCGGTGTCGATCGAACGGATCAGGGTATTGCCGCGACGCAATTCATCCTTAATCCGCTCAAAGATCAGAACATTGGCATCCACAGCCATGCCGATGCTGAGGATGAAACCGGCGATGCCCGGGAGCGTCAACGTGACCGGGATCAGGCAATACACCGCCAGGTTGAACAATGCGTAAAGGCTGAGAGCAACGACGGCCACCACCCCAGGCAGGCGATACAAAATCACCATGAACACAGCCACCAGGGCCAGTCCGGACAAGGCAGCCATCAAGCTGCGGCGGATGTTTTCCGCGCCGAGAGTGGGTCCGATGGTGCGCACTTCCAGCACTTCGACGGGTAAGGGAAGGGATCCACCCCGCAGCTTCACCTCCAATTCACGGGCCGCTTCCGCCGTGAAATTGCCGCTGATCGTGGCGGCTCCCCCGGAAATACCAGCCGTGGCGAATTGCGGTCCGACACTGGCGGCGCTGATCACCTCACCATCCAAAACAATGGCCAGAAGGCGGTCGGTGCCAGCGATCGACTTGGTGAGAGCCGCAAATGCCTCGGCCCCTTCAGCATTGAAATTGAGCGTGACTTCCCAATTGCTCGGGTTGTTCTGAAGCGGTTGACGACCGGCACTGACCAGATCCTTGCCGGTCAATGCCGTCGGCGTCAGCAACGAGAGCATTTGCTCGTCCACCTTCTCGATCAGACGTCGGAGCTGTTCGTTATCCGTGCCGTCGGCATTGGAAACGCCGAGACTCGACCGCGCTTCTGCGAGTTGGTTCTCATCCAGTTCGGCCAGGGGTTCACCGCGGCGTTCCTGCTCTTCGCGCAGGGCGAGGACAGACTCGGATTGGGTGCGCAGACTCTGCAGGCGACGGAAGTCGGTTTCCGCACCCTCGCTGATGGACCTGAACTCCATCAACGCCGTGTCACCGAGGACCCGTGCCGCACGGGTCGGATCCTGTTCGCCGGGGAGTTGCAGCACCAGCTGGTTGTCTCCCACGGTCTGCAGGGTGGATTCAGCCACACCAAGGCCGTTCACACGCCTGTCGAGGACGACCTTCACCGCCTCCAGCTGTTCAGCACCGACTCGGGTGATCTCCCCGGCGGGCTGAACCTCCACAGTGATCTGGCTACCGCCACGCAGATCCAGACCTAACTGGAGCGGTGTTGTGAACAGCAGTGATGCTGACGCGATCGCCAGCGCAAGCACGAGGGCGAACCAGCCCTGTTGACGAGCCATTAATTCAGAGTCCCTGGCGCACGATCTGCTGAGCCGCCTCAACGATCTGATGGGGTTGGATGATCGTCAGGTTTTCAAGCGCACCGTTGTAGGGCGTCGGGATGTCCTGACTGGACAGCCGGATCGGACGGGAATCGAGATCATCGAAGCACTGCTCGGTGATCAACGCGATGAGTTCAGCCCCGATGCCACCGGTCTTCATGCATTCCTCAACCACAATCACCTTGTGGGTCTTCCGGATGGAGCGGCTGATCGTCTCCATGTCGAAGGGCTTGAGGCTGATCAGATCGATGAGCTCCACGCTGATGCCGTCAGCCTCCAGTTGTTCAACGGCCTTGAGGCAATGGTGACGCATCCGTGAGTAGGTCAGGATCGTCACATCCGAGCCTTCGCGGACGATGTCAGCCTGATCGAGGGCACAGGTGAACTCTCCCTCCGGCAACTCTTCGCTCAGGTTGTAGAGCAGCACGTGCTCAAAGAACAACACCGGGTTGTTGTCCCGAATGGCTGCCTTCATCAGCCCCTTGGCATTGGTGGGAGTGCTGCAGGCGACGATCTTGATCCCCGGAACCGCGTGGAAATAAGCCTCAAGACGTTGGCTGTGCTCAGCGCCGAGCTGGCGCCCCACGCCACCGGGACCACGGACAACGGTGGGAATCGTGAAGTTGCCGCCACTGGTGTAGCGCAACATCCCCATGTTGTTGGAGATCTGGTTGAAGGCCAGCAACAGAAATCCCATGTTCATGCCTTCAACGATCGGTCGAAGACCCGTCATCGCTGCGCCCACGGCCATCCCTGTGAAGCCGTTCTCAGCGATTGGAGTATCCAGAACGCGGAGGTCGCCGTATTTCTCCGCCAGATCCTTGGTGACCTTGTAACTGCCGCCGTAGTGACCGACGTCCTCTCCCATCACACAGACGTGGGGGTCTCTCCCCATCTCCTCGTCGATGGCTTCCCGGAGGGCGTTGAAGAGAAGTGTTCCTGCCACGGCGTCACAGTGATCCCGGCCAATCCGGGTGGTGAAGCCAAGCTATCTCAGTCACCGCTGGGTCAGCCGCCAGCCGCAAACGTGAACAGCAACAGCACTGACAGCAACATGGCCGGCGAGAGCAGAAGCACCAACTGGCCGAGATCGTGAGGAGTCACCGACATCAGATCCGATGCGCTGACGCTAGGCAGGGTTCCGGTCCTGCCCAGTGAAAAGACTGCGAAGAAACACAAGGGTCAATCCCAGGGCGACAAACGCCGTACTGAACGTGGCCAAAAACGACAGCCCCACCAGCAACGTCTTGAGCGTGACCGCGATGTTCTGCGCAATCGGGGAGCTGTAATGCGGCGGGTGCATGGCGAAATACACCACCATCCGCTTGCTTAACCCCAAGGCCAACCAGGCCAGAACACCAGCGGTGAGAGCACCGGAGAAAAAACTGAGCGGACCTTTCCGCGGTTGTTGATCCGACACGTCGGATGGGGAGTCGACGGAATCATTCATCCCTGCATTCTCACTCCACTTGGATCGTGACGCCGTCCGGCTGCAGGGCACAGCACCAGGCCCGCAGGCCAGCGGAAGCGAAGGCCTCCGCCAGCTGATCACGGGCCTGTTCGCAGGCGTCCATGCTCGGCATCAAGGCAAAGCAACTGGGCCCGGAACCACTCATGGCGACGGCCAGTGGGGACGGCAGGCGATGCAACAGCTTCAGCGCCTGTTGCACAGCCTTGGTTTCCGGTTCCACCACCGGCTGGAGGTCGTTGCGCAGCGGCGGCGGGCAGTCCGCCGCCAGCTGCTTTAACCATCTGGCGGAACGCAGATCCTCACGGCGCTGTTCAAAGGCCTCCTCACCCTTGAGATAGGTCGGACCATTCAGCTCCCGGCAACGTTTGTAGGCCCAAGGGGTCGACACACTCACCGTTGGATCCTTCACCAGCAACACCGCTAGAGGGGTGTGAACGGTGGCGCAGGGTTCCAGCCGTTCGCCCCGCCCGAAACAGAGCTGACGACCACCGGAGACGCAGAAGGGCATATCGGATCCCAGCTCCGCCGCAAACGCTTCAAGCTGTTGGCGGCTGTGCCCCAAGCCCCAGAGCTCATTCAGGCCCACCAACGTGGCCGCGCCGTCACTGGAGCCACCGGCCAGGCCGGCGCCGATCGGAATGCGCTTGGTGAGATCAATCGTGGCCCCCAGCTCGCTGAACCCAGATCGATCCCGCAGCAGCCGTGCCGCCCGAACGATCAGATTGTCCTCACCAAGACTCAGGGATGGGTCATCGCAGCTCAGAACCACCTGAGCATCAGCGCGATTACGGAAACTCAAACGGTCCTCGAGGTCGATGCTCTGCATCACCATCGCCAGTTCATGGAAGCCGTCCGGCCGCAGGCCCAGCACCTCCAGATGCAGGTTCACCTTGGCC
This sequence comes from Parasynechococcus sp., assembly GCF_042954325.1. GTDB lineage: Bacteria > Cyanobacteriota > Cyanobacteriia > PCC-6307 > Cyanobiaceae > Parasynechococcus. Next base: position 13,840 of record NZ_JBGKDS010000017.1, read on the forward strand.
GGTGCTGTCACCGTGATTGTGCTCATCGGGATCCAGCCGTTAGTCGCCCTGATTCAAACCCTTCGCCAGAGCCACCCAGGCCTGGGGAGAGATCTCCTGGGGACGTTGCTGAAGACTGATGCCGGCCGACGCCGCAACCGTCTGCAATCGCTCGGGCTCGGCAACACCGGCCAGGGTGTTGCGCAGCATCTTGCGGCGACTCAGAAACGCCTGCTTCAACAACGACTCCACCTGACGGGCCCGGGCGAGATCCAAGCGCTTCTCGGCTGGGTATGGATCCAAAGCGATCACCTCCGACTGCACCTTCGGCGGCGGCTGGAAACAACGGGGTGGAACCGGACAGACACTGCGGCAGTCCGCCAAGAGCTGCATCCGCACACTGAGGGCGCTGAAGCAGCTCTGGCCAGGTCGGGCACGGATCCGTTCAGCAACCTCTTTCTGCACCAGCAGCACCAGGCGTTGATAGGGCGGATCCACCGGACGATCGAGTCGCCCGATCAGGCGCTCCAGCAAAGGCCCCGTGATGTTGTATGGAATGTTGGCCACCACCTTGGTGGCGGCCATGCCGTCCGGGAGCACCAGCGGCGCCTCGAGGACATCGCCCTGATGCAAATGAAAGCGAGGGTCCGTGGAGAAGCGTTCGGTCAGACCAGCGACCAGATCACGGTCGAGCTCAATCGCCTGAACCACAGCTGCATCAGTGGCCAGCAAACGTTCGGTGAGCACACCACGACCCGGGCCAACCTCGAGCACGCGGTCCTCCGGCTGAAGCTCGGCGGCTTCGATGATCGAGGCCAGCACCGATGCATCACGCAACCAGTGCTGACCGAAGCGTTTCCGTGCCTGATGTCCTGAAAAACCCATGGCTTCACTGTGCATCAGCAACGACGGAGCATCAGCCACGACGCACCCGTCGTGCCGCCGGACGATCCACTCAGGACATCTGAAGCCAGCTCTCACACGATTCAACGCAGCGCTCCCCTTGCCGCGGTTTAAACCAAACCAACGCGCACAGGGGTCCAGCCATGTCGCAGCCAGTCCCGATCCATGCTCTGCTGCTGCTTCTGACGGTTCCGAGTCCGGCCCTGGCCGCTGAGCAGGGTCAGGGTTGGGCCTCATTCGGACGGCAGGGCTTCATCTGCGTCCATGGCCGATCGAGGCCCAATGCCTGTCGGGACGCGATCACCGCCAGCATCCGCATCAGTGCTGAGCAGAACCGCCAACAGCCACGCCCCCGCCAACAGCCTGAACCGGTCACCACAGACGGTCCATCAGTCCAGGTGCTCCACCCCGATCCAGCGGACCGGCCCCGCCGCGGGAGGCAAGGGAACCACAGCGACTTTGACCTCCAACAAATGGCTCCCGCAGTCGGGGTGTTGAGCTCGCCAGCAATCAATCGTCCGGGCGATCCGGCGGCGTTTGCGGCGATCAACCGAACGCAAGGCCTTGGCCGGTGAACCACGCCCTTTGACCTCCACAACAAGGAGCCGTTCTGCCTTCAGCATCACCAGATCCAGCTCACCCCAACGACAGATCCAATTGCGGTCCAGCAACCGCCAACCCCAGGCCTGCAGAAGCTTGCAGACCCGGGCTTCCGCCTGAGCACCCCGCTCTCTGGTCACTTCTTCGCGTCCCGTCGGCAACGGAAGAATTCCCCTGCCGTAACAGGCGCCCTAGGGTTCAGCCACTGTCGTAAGGCTGTGATGCGCCAACGATTCCTGGCTGCTCTGACCGCCGCGGTCTTGATTCTTCCGCTGATGCTGCTGCCCGTACGCAGTGTCCATGCCGCCATGGATGTGGCCAAACAGGTCCTGATTGGTGCTGACTACTCCGAGCGGGATCTCAGGGGTGCCACCTTCAACCTCAGCAATCTCCGCGAAGCCAATCTCTCCGGATCCGATCTGCGTGGGGCCAGCCTCTACGGCGCCAAGTTGCAGGACGCTGATCTGCACGGCACCGATCTCCGCGAAGCGACCCTGGACGCCGCCGTGATGACCGGAACCAACCTGAACGATGCCGTGCTTGAAGGCGCCTTCGCCTTCAACACCCGGTTCAAGGATGTGACGATCACCGGGGCTGATTTCACCGATGTTCCGATGCGCGGTGATCAACTCAAAAGCTTGTGCGCCGCTGCCAGCGGCACCAATCCGGTCACCGGTCGGGACACCCGTTCCACCCTCGGTTGTTCCTGAAATCCACTGCCATGAGTTTTGATCCCCGCAGCCTGCAACGGCTTCAGGAGCTCGGGCGACAGCTGCCCCAGCCTCTGCCCGACCCTGAGCCCAAGGCGACAACCAGAACCAAGCGCCCGCTTCACAAAGTCGAAACGGAGGAGGACCCAGACGCGCTGTTTCGGGAGCTGATGGAGGCGAGTGCGGATGGGACCGTACCGGAGCATCTCCTGCATCGGCTCAAGGAGCTCGAACAGCGGCGGAATCCGCAGCGGGCCAATCCTCTGGCACAACCGATCCAGAGCGAGCAATTGCCTCCACCGCCGACGGGTCGGACAGGCAAAGGCAAAACCACCCGACCCACCCGTCCCCGCGTCAGTCCGGGAAGCGAGGAGGAGAGCCTCTATGTGGCCTTCGGCCAATTGCTCTTGGAAGACGACGAGGACGAGCGTTGAATCCCAGCCGTTGCCGGATCCTGGCCGTCGGGAAAGTCCGCCGTGGCTGGATTCAGGACGGCATCGACGTCTACTTGAAACGCCTGCCCGGCTTCAGCATCACCGAACTGCGTGACAGCACACCGGACAAAGAAGCCGAGGCGATCCAGGCCGCCCTTCGCCCGGATGAAACCCTGGTCGCTCTGATGGAGCAGGGCGAGACCCTGTCCTCGATTCGATTTTCCCAGCGACTGGAACAACTGGGGAATGAGCGGATCGCCTTCGTGATCGGTGGCGCCGATGGCTTAACGCCAGCCTTGAAGGCCAAGGCCCGCTGGCAACTCAGCCTGTCGCCCATGACCTTTCCCCATGAGCTGGCTCGCCTGATGCTGATCGAGCAGCTTTTCCGCGCCCAGGCCATCCGTCAAGGCAGTCCCTACCACCGCGAATGAGGCTGGCCGTCCGTCCCCCCTCTCCTTAGGGTTTGCCGGACTCCTCTCCCACCCATGCGCCTGGCTCTGCTTTCACCAGTTCATGGGCAGTCGATTGACCACATCGCCCGTCAGCTGGAGAACTACCGCACCTTCCTCGCTCCCTGCGAACTACGCCACTACCTGCACATTTCCCAGGACAGCAGCCCGACGCTGGGCGATGAGCTACTGGCCTTCGCCGAGCGCGAGCAGCACAGCATCGTCCTGACCCGACGCTCCCGCCCCACCTGGCGTCCCTGCACCGCCTATGCCCTGTCGGAACTGATCAAGGCGGTGTTGGCCGATGCGCTGGCCTCGGATGCCGTTCTGATCCACACCGATACGGACCTGCTGTTTTCCCGTGCAACAACAGCTCGGCTGAAGAACCACCGCATTGGTTGCGGAGATAAACCCTTTCGTGGAACGAACGGCCGCTGGAAATGGACGACCAAGGCCACCGCTGATCCACGCATTCAGAGGTTGGTCAAAGAACTGCTCGATGGCGATCCATCGGCCCTGCGGATCGGACGCGTCTGCGGCGCCTATATGCCCTGGAGCGTGTTCAAAACCTTTGGCGTGATCTACAACCACTACTTCGACAACAACTACCTCGAACGACATCCCAAACGTCACTGGCCGGTGACTGAAATCGCCATTCCAACCATCTTGAGGTATTTAGAAGGCCCTGATTGCGCCTTTCAACCACCACTGATCAAGGCACCTAAAAACAAGAAGGTTTCACAGGCCATGATCAAACGGAGCCTCAGAAGAGAAGACTGCTTTGGATTCAAAAAGATCGCCAGAGCATCCAATCTCGACGCCCTGGAGTACCTCCAGACCCTTCAACAGGAAGCCAAGAACGACAACTAATCATGCTTCACATCATCGACAATGTGCTTCCAGAGCCAGAGCTCCTGCGCCTCAAGATGGTCTGCGATGACCATGCTGAACTGCGTGAGAACCTCAGTGGCGATGAGTTGTTCAGCTGGTGGTCCCCCCACGCCCCGAAGAGAGAACGGTCGCCCCATACCCCAGAGGCCATCGCAGCGATTGATCACTATTTATCCCACAAACTGCAGCCCGTTTTGTCGTTATTTCTTCACGGCACATATGACATCGAATGGTGGTGCAACACCAACAACGACCTCGATTGGCACATCGATAAAGACGAAGCCGAAGGCAAGCGCAGCGGCCGCTATGTCCTGCCCTTGATGTCCACGGTGTTTTATCCACATGTCAGCTGCTCCGGCGGCGAACTGCTACTGGCGGACCATCCACCGATCGAGAACGGCAGCCGTGGCCCCCTGCCTCAGTTCCGGTCTGTGATCACGATTCCTCCTGTTCTGAATCGGCTCGTGGTGTTTTCACCCGGCCTGCTGCATCGCATCAACCCTTTGGAGGGCGAGCGCTATTCCGTGGCCGCCAATGCTTGGCCTCACCAAAGCGGTGTGAGTGCGACCGGCTGAAATTTGGCCACCGACATCGCCCAAGCCCGCGGGGCGATGCCCTTCAACGCAAGCAGGCAAGCGTCGGTGTCGCCACTGGTCAGCCAATCCGCCTTGAGCGCAGGCAGCTGCTCCGGCAAGGCATCCATCGGCAGCTCAACCAGCAGCAGGCTCGAGGAGGCTGCCGCCCGGGACAGAGCGCCGTCATCGCTGCGCTGCCAGACCCGCAGCAACAGCTCCAGAGCCAGGGCATGACCCAGCACCTCAGGCGCCTCACCGCCCGCAGCGACCACCTGCTGCGACCGACCCGCCAACGGCATCAGCCGCCGTCCACCTTGCTCACACAAGGCCAACGCGACGAGATAAGGAGAGTCAGCCACAGACGCCGTTGCAATCGAGGCCATCCTCGCCGGAACGCACCAACCCAAGCGAGTAGAACACTTGTACTATTCAATTAACTGACGGCATTGTTCTGTGGACGTCCAGCACCAGCCGCTCCCATTGCGCTCGAGGCGCCAGTGCCTGATGCTGCCTCTCGCGGAAGAGCGGGTTGCCGCTGGCTTTCCCTCCCCGGCGGATGACTATGTGGAGGTCGGCATCGACCTCAATGAACAGCTGATTCGTCACCCCACCAGCACGTTTTTTCTCCGGGTGAGTGGTCACTCGATGACGGGGGCGGGAATCCATGACGGAGACCTACTGGTCGTGGATCGAGGGATGGATCCACGGCCGGGCCGGGTCGTGGTGGCCATTCTTGATGGCGCCTTCACGCTCAAGCGGCTGACCCGGCATCGCGGCCGACTGAGGCTGGAGGCCGCCCATCCGGACTACCCCCCCTTCGAGCTGCACGACAGCCATGACGTGCAGATCTGGGGCGTCGCCATTCATGTCATCCATCCGCTCTGACAGCCATGCCGCAAGCCACGGCGTTGATCGATGGCAACAATTTCTACGCCTCCTGCGAACAAAGCCTTGACCCGTCCTTGATCGGTCGGCCCGTGGTTGTGCTGTCCAACAACGACGGCTGCATCGTCGCCCGGAACGCCGAAGCCCGCGCACTCGGGATCGCCATGGGTACGCCGTACTTCAAAGCCCGTCGCCAACTGGAACAGCAAAGCGTGATCGTGCGCAGCTCGAATTACGCGCTGTACGCCGACATGAGCCAGCGGCTGATGAGTGTGTTGGAAGCGCATTGTGAAGAGCTCGAGATCTATTCCATCGATGAAGCCTTCGGACGCCTGAGTCGTCCGGCGAATGGTGATCTGCAGGCATGGGCCCAACAGCTACGTGCACGGGTCCGACGCGATCTCGGACTCCCGATTGCCATTGGCCTGGGAGCCAGCAAAGGCCAAGCCAAACTCGCCAACCACCTGGCCAAGGCCGTACCGGCGCATGCCGGGATCTTCGACCTGGAACAGTGCCAGACACCGGATCATTGGCTCGAAACCGTCGCGATTGACGATGTCTGGGGGATCGGTCGCAAGATGGCGCGCTGGTGCCGGCTGCGGGGCGTCATCAACGCGCGACAGCTGCGGGACATGCCCAGCGGAGAACTGCGGGCCAAAGCCGGGATTGTCGGCCTGCGCCTGCAGCGGGAACTGCAAGGCCACGCCTGCCTCCCCCTGACGTTGGCACCCGCTCCCAAGCGGGAAACCTGCGTCAGTCGCAGCTTCAGCCGACCAATCAGTTCGCTGGACGAACTGCAACAGGCGATCGCCAGCTATGTGGTGCGCGCTGCGGAGAAATTGCGACAACAGCAACAGCTGGCAGGGGCGTTGACGGTGTACACACGCACCAGTCCCTTCCAGCCGACCGCCTTCTATAGCCAGGCCGCCAGCACACATCTCGATTTACCCAGCAATGACACCACGGCCCTGCTGAAGGCCGCGATGCCCTTGGTGTCACGTATTTTTCAACCCCACCGCCACCTGGCCAAGGCAGGCGTCCTGATGCAGCACCTTCAGGGCCACCATCACCTGCAGCATCACCTGATGACCCCCTGCGAGGGGATTGAGCAGCACAAGCGCGACAGCCTGATGTCCACCATCGACCAACTGAACCGCCGCTACGGACGCGGCACCGTGCAATGGGCCGCTTGCGGACTGACACCGACCTGGGCGATGCGCCGCGGACGCCTCAGCCACAGTGCGACCACCCGACTCAGCGATGTGCCGATCGTCCATGCCGATCGCTAAGCCGGTGAGACCCGGAACGGTTCAGGCCTGTTGCAACAACTGAAGCGCTTGCTCACGGGTGCTGATCAGCAAGACCATGCGAACCCCATGGGCATTGAGACCAGTCTGCTCGCGCACAAGATCGGAACTCGCCAAAGCCAGCCCGCAGGTTTCCACGAACAAAACAGGCAACGAGCCCGGATGACCACGCATGCCTTGCAAATCAAGGGCCTGACGAACAGCCTGCTGGGCCTTATCGGATCCGAGTCGCTCAACGAAGGCGGGCCACAGGTGATTCACCTGCTCAAGCGCTGAGAAATCAAGACGGGCATCAGACATGAATCAGGTCGGCAACTGAGCCAGAGCATCGATGATCATCTCTGCGGTCACGTCAATCCGTTCCAGTGGATCGGCGTTATCGAGATAGGCATCAAAGGAGGCGAACCGTTCGACGTGGGGCTTGATGCTGGCTGCCGCCCAAGCCTGAGGCCAGTCACCGTCCTCGGGCTTGACCACCAGATAAGCCTGCAACGCTTCGTCGAGATCACCACCATCACCAACACCCTCGCCCTGCCAGATGGCTTCGAAGAATTCAGACATGGCGCTTCAACACCGATGACAACCCTGAAGACAGTTCAACACAGAAGCGCTTGGTCAGCGACAACGTCAGGCGGATGCGGGGAAACCACCACAACGCTGTTGATCAAGAAAAGCAATATGTTTCCTCTCGGAATAATAAAGCTCTTGATAGTTCAGAGCATCATGATTCAGCTCATCAAACAACTGATCAATACGTCGTTCCGCATCATTGGATGACGACGGATCCTGTTGCTCCTGTTCAATCAAACGGGCAATACAACGCTCCAACGTTTCAAGACGTTGTCCACTCCAGGCTTCGAGGAGATGACGGCAGCGTTTCAGACTTTTTTGCCGTTCCAGCAACGCTGCGGTTCCACGGAGTTGCACCAGCGGATCACTGAGGGCTACACGCTGGAGTTCACCGGGCTCAAGCAAAGGGGTGAGACGAGAGAACAACGGGCTGTTCTCCAGCAAGAGTTGATCGGTGAGAAGGCTGGGTAGATCAAGATCACCGAGTTCATGGCCAGGATCGTCGCCGCGACTGACCGCCTCCAGACGTCCACTGCCAAGGTTGGTTTCCTCCAGCTCGGTGATCGACACCCAGAGAAGACGGTGATGCTGAAGCGCGAAATCCTCCAAATCACGCTGGCGTAGTTCCTGACGAATCGCCGGGCGATGGCGGGGACAGTGCAGATACAACCGCAGAAGATCCGCTTCACAGCGCTCACGCTGCGTGGCCTCACCGGGTTGTTCATGGCGACTGGAACGGCCATGCCAACGTTGACCTTTGACCTGCTGGCGCAGATCCTCCTCGAGCTGGAGGGCAAGCCGGCCTTGGCCACCACTGAGACGTTCCGCAACCCGCTGGAGGTAATGCGTCCGAACAGCGGACTGAGGCAATTTGCCCAGCAGCGCCACGAGGGAACTCACCGCTTGCTGAAACTGATCCGATTGGCTGAGATCACGATCCGCCAACACCTGATCGATCTGCCAGTCCAACCAGAGCGGCGCTTGATCCAGCAACGATTGATACTCGCCGGAACCGTGATCACGGAGGAACTCATCCGGATCCTTCCCAGAGGGAAGGTGAAGCACGCGCAGTTCCAGCTGACCCTGAAGGGCGAGTTGCTCGACTTCACCGATGGCTCGGTTCGCGGCACGGATCCCCGCTCCATCGGCATCGAAGTTCAAAACGATGCGTTTTCGATCGGTACAGCGGGAGAGCTGCGTGATCTGTTGACTGCTCAGGGCGGTGCCAAGAGAGGCAACCGCATTGGTGACACCGGCGGCATGGAGGGCAATGACATCGAAATAGCCTTCAACCACCACCGCACGGTCGTCTTTGCGGATGGCATTGGACGCCTTATCAAGACCAAAGAGATGCTTTCCTTTTTCGAAGATCTCTGTTTCCGGCGAATTGAGATATTTGGGCTCACTGCCATCCAAACTGCGACCACCAAAGCCAATCACCCGACCCTGGCGATCATGGATCGGAACGATGACCCGATGGCGAAAGCGGTCATAAAAACCTGAACCACCCTTGCGGGGAACGACCAGACCAGCAGCCTCCAGAAGTTCAACCTTGAGCCCTTCCACACGGGTCAGGTGATTCAGCAGACCATCCCATTGGTCCGGGGCATAACCCAAACCAAACGCCTCGTGCGTCGATGGGGAAAAACCACGCTCTTCGGTGAGATAGCGCAGAGCATCACGGCCACCATCCGACAGCAGCTGACTGCGAAACCAACCGGCCGCCAAGGACAAGGCTTTCTGCAGTGACTCACGCCGGGACAGTTGCTGGCGCAGACGTTCCTGCTGGGGCCCTTCGACAGTTTCAACGGGCAGTTGATACCGACGCGCTAAATCTAGAACAACATCGCTAAAACTTTGCCGTTGAAATTCCATCAAAAACTTGATGGAATTACCGCCAGCACCACAGGAGAAACAATAGTAAAACTGTTTCGCTGGCGAAACAGTCATCGATGGTTTGGTGTCGTCGTGAAAAGGACAAACACCAACAAATTCTCGTCCCTTTTTTTTGAGCACAACATGCTCACCCACAACATCAACGATGTCGGCACGCTCTTTGACGGCGTCGATGGTGCGCGGATGCAGGCGTGGACTCACCATGGGGGGAGTCTGATCGATGGCGGCGATTCAGTCCAGACGAACTGGATCTGACAAGCTCTGAACGGCGACATCAGCAGGGCGGACCCTGAACAGGCATGGGGAACGCGCAACAGGGAGTACGGGCCTTGGTGCTCAGTGGACTGGCCTTCAGCCTGATGACGGTCTGCGTCAAACAGCTGGGAGGACGGCTACCTGTCGAGGAAATCGTCTTCGTCAGGGCGGTGATCAGCCTGGCGATCACCACGGTGGCCATCAAACGGCTAGGACTGTCTCCGTGGGGCCAGAACAGAGTCGGTCTGTTGGTGCGAGGCACCGCGGGAACGGTCGCCCTGCTGTGTTTCTTTTATGCAATCGCAGCCTTGCCGCTCGGGGCCGCAACAGTGCTTCAGTACACCTATCCAACATTTACAGCGGCGGCAGCTGCCCTGCTTTTAAAAGAACAACTCGGACGATTGATTCTGCTGGCCTTGCCACTGGGTTGGATTGGTGTGGTGATGGTGGTCCAACCGGGATGGGTGGGCCAGGCGGGCGAAGGATTAGCAATGGGGCCAGCTCTGGTGGGGGTCGCCGGTGCCTTCTTCACCGCGATGGCCTATGTGTGCGTTCGGCGCTTGAGCATCACGGAGCATCCGCTCGTGATTATTTTCTATTTTCCACTGATTTCCATCCCAGTCACGCTTCCAGGCGTGATTCATCACGGCGTCATGCCATCAGGGATGGAATGGGGCTGGCTGCTTGGGGTCGGAGTGCTGACTCAGCTGGGGCAAATCTGGATCACAGAGGGACTGCGACGACTGCCAGCCGGACAAGCCACAACCATCAATTACGTGCAGGTTGTGTTTGCTGCGCTGTGGGGTTGGTTGTGGTTCAACGAACAAATCAATGGAACCACAGCCTGGGGCGGAGTTTTGATCCTGGGAGCCAGTCTGATCAGCGCGAGATCACGGCTGAAAAGCCCAATCACCGATGCTCAGGATTGAGGGGAAGCGTCAAGTTGGCCTGCGGGGGTTGATGGTTCACGCTGGGAGGCAATCACCGTGATCGCCATCGCCAGTGCACTGGTGGTGGCAGCACGGGGCAAGGTGAGGATTGGATCAATCGCCATCAACATGACCAGCACGGTGTCAGCTGGCACCTGAAAGAACAGAAGCGCGGGGGTGATGGATGACGTCACAGCGACACTATCGAGACCCGCCGCAGAAATACCGGTGGCAATGCCCAACGCAAGGACCTCAACCAACGTCTTTGGCGTCAAAGGGATGTTGTAGAGATTGAGAGCAAACATGATGGCAATCACGTTGTAAGTCACGTTTCCCACCTGGGAAATCAAGAGACTCAATGATGCCGATGCCTCAACCTCGGACTCATCACGCCCCATGCCCTTCATGGACTGGAAAATCAACGAGTAGGAGGACATACTCGAACCCGTTGAAAAGGCGAGGAGAAAAACACTATCGATCGGATTTTCTGACAAAGTAGATCGCTCCCTCGTGCTGGTAAAACGCCGAAATATCAAACGTGCAATACCAAGGGAGGCCACTGCAGCAAGAAAAACACAAATGGTGAAGTTAAGAAGGGCGACAACAATTTCAGCATTAATCGTGGAAACAGCGCCAGCAATCAAGAAGATCAAGACCAGCGGCGCGAGATAGAGAACAATGTTCAACACCTGCACCGAAATGCTATTGACGCTGCGAAGCAGGGAAATTAAGGGCTTCGTGATCGAAGGATTCAATCGCGACATCGCGACACCAGCCAGAATTGAACCCGTAATCACGCGAAGGGTCTGGCCACCAGAAGCATCGCCCAAAAGATTCCTTGGTAGAAGGGTCTGGAGCCAAAATTGACTCGCCACCTGATCAACACCTGGAACAGAATCGGAAATATGGATATCAGTGCTATCGAGCATGATGCGTCCGATGGAGAGCTTTCCATCCGGAGACAACACACCAGGACTTTGATAAATCGACAATAAAACCGCCAGAAAAGCCCCGAACAAGATGATCAGAACAAGCGGCAATGAAAAGCGTTTAGCAAATAAAAACTGCCCAGACGATTCGTCAGAGTGAATCGAAAAGATATTAGAGATCGAAATAATAACAGCCGAAAGCACCAAAGGGATGGCGGGGAAGGCAATCAACTGAACCAACGCCAAGCCCGCACTATTGAGGGTCGGAGCAGCAGAATCCGGAAGAATTGTCCCGAAGACAATCGACAGCGGAAGAATAAAAAGGAAAAAACTCCTAGGAGAGCGGGCACGACGCAGGAGCTGAACAAAAGAGGAGAACGTCATCGCAAAAACTAAGTGGCAGAATAAAAAGACATGTATTCTTCGAGAATGGTTGAATCCGTCTTGACTTCACCCCACTCCTTTGAAATGTAAAACTCAATAAAAGGAGAAAAATTAATACTTCCGTCAAGGGAAAGATAGATTGATTTTTGATCGACAATGTCATCAAACAAGATTGGGACATAATCGATGATCAAGTCTGGACTGGCATAGACCAGTCTCTTGATTTCCGTCATATCGCGATAAATCGCATCAACTTCACCATCAAAAAGAGCCTGCTGAGCAGCAAGCCAATCAGGAAATCCCTGGAAAGTGGCATTTGGAAAGTTATCCCTGGTTTCCGCTTCCCAAATGGTCTTCTCGATTGAACCTATTCGAATCGTAGAGGCCTCAAGAACTGCCGCAAACTCAGGAGAACCAGGCTCCTCAGACAAGGTCGAAATAAAGCTTCTATTCGCCATTAAAGCGTGCCTGAAGTCCAAGTAATGAACAGGAAAGGCATCAAACATTCTGTCGTAGGTGCGACCCAGCTTGCCGATTGCCAAATCGAAATCCCCAGCACCAACACGACGCACAAGCTCATTCAAATCAGGAGAAGAACGATCAAACTGAATATCAACCTTTAACTCCTTAGCCAAACCTCGAGCAATATCAATATCGTATCCCTCTAAATCACCAGATGTCTCATTGAGGTAATAGGCGGGGGGAGTGTTATAGGCAGGAAGCCCAACCGTTAAAACCCCGCGCTCCTGAATCCGTTGGATGAACAGGTTCTCAGCAGCCCAAGCGGGTCCGGCGGTGAAGAATATGGTCAGCGAAAGACAAACAGAAATAATTCTCAAAACAAACGAGCACATGATATGCAATTAATAAATGACAAGCAAGCAGACACTTAAATTCTAAACGGCTCAATCGAAAATGCAAAGATCAACCGATTCTCTTGATCACAAGACACACACTGACAGGTGCGGCTAAAACCGAGATGCCTCCCGAGATGCCTCAGGCTCAAGCTCTTGTGAGGCTTCCTCAAGCCGATCAAAGCGAGCATTCGCTTCAAGAATATTGGCAGTCAGTAAGGCGATGCAAACGATGCCTAAAATTCCAAAAAGAACTGCAAGGGACTTCCCGAGAGAGGTTGGTGGGGTCACATCCCCATAGCCAATGGTCGTAACGGTGACAATCGAAAACCAAAAAGAGCGAACAATCGATCCAAAATGCTCGGAGTCATTAAAACGCTCAACGACATACATCAAGACTGAAAATACATATGTCACAATTGTCAAAAGCACAACAGGAAAAAATGTATGAGCCGGAGAATCTAACAGGATAAAGGAGAGGCGGTCGAGAATCTTTCTAAAGCTAGAATAATAGATAGAGAGTGACATCTTCAAGATATAAGATCCGATTACAACCAAGGAGTCATTGTCGAACTTATTTGTAACCAGAACCATCAAGACCACGAGATCAGCCAGTGCTGGACCTGAAACAAAGATTGGGAGCAGACGGCTAGGGCGATAATCAAGCTTGGCCCAGCTATTTGTAAGCTTGCCAATATAATCACTAATAAAAAACAACTCGATCAAATCGAGGAAGAATTTTAGCCAAATCGTTATGCTGTCAACCTTGAGAGACTCTTCGGTCGTCAGTGCAATCTGCACGAGCAGCAACACAATGACGATATAGAGAAGAAAGGAGTAATTTCTTCCAGGCAAGCCACCCTTGTAATCACCAAAATACCAATGATCAGATTGGTAAAACTCCATAGCAAAATTACATTAATCCTCGAGTCAATATAAAGAATCTCAAAATAGACCAAGATCCTATCGTCACTTTAAGAGCAGCAACAATATTCAGTGCAGGGAGGTATATCTCAGGAGGGATCGTTGCAAAAACTGACTGTGGATCGACAAAACCCATGAACGTTGCCAATGCAGTGAAGACAAAACAAATCACCGCAAATTTTTCGAGAGCAGCGGCATTTGATTTGAAATAAAATTCTTCAACCTGTTTAAGCCGACCCGTCACCATCAACAACGTGATCGATGTTGCTCCAGACACACCAGAGGCAAAACCACCTCCAGGGGTCAGATGGCCTTTCAAGGCCAGATCGATGGCAAGAAAGGCTGTAAAGATGGCAGCCAGATCGAGCAGGATCACCAACGTGGGCTCACGGACCGCAATCAGTTCGGATTCCTCCTCTTCATCATGCAACAGAATCTTGACTCCAAGGCCAGCAATTGTAAAAACAGTGACTTCACCAATGGTGTCAAATAAGCGGGTTCCAAGAATCACAGATGTGACTGTATTTGGAATATTTGTATACTCAGACAAGTACTGAACGATGACTTCGGTATCTCGCTCAGGTACTGGAGATGAAAACAAAAGCATCACCATCACCGTAGAGATGGCAACGAGATAGAGAATTGATTTTAGCTCATTGCTAGAAAAACGCGGCATCGAAAGCTTCATGATTCCTCCTCTTTAGAATCCAAAACAATGACCGAATCAAGAAAAGGATTGGCTTGAAAATAATCAGATTCAATAATTTCAGATTTCAAAACATTAGACTCGACATAGAGGGTTTGATGGCGAATGAAAGCATGGGGCGAGCCGGAACGACCTTTGCATTCAGAGAATATTTCCGGGATGGAGAATTGATTCGAGTCAATAAAGTCTTTTGTTGTTGGCTTGAGATGCAATTCAGCAAAGACTTGAAGCAAATGATCCAAAGTTTGATCATCTGGAAGAGCAGACGAGTCCTGCATCATTACAACGGTATAACATGATTTAATTGTGACAATATACAACAACATCGACAATAAAGTACCAATGAGAACTTCTGTCAAAGCCACATCGGGAGCACCGATCAAGGCATAAATCAAGGCAGCAATACTTCCAAGAAAAGATCGATAAATCAACCCGTTCGTAGGCGACTGCGAGCGAATCAAAAGAATCCCCAGCAGAGGCAAAAGAAGCTCAAATGGCAGCAGAATTGCTGTCAGTAAGTAACCAGATTCTGTCATCGATCCGCAACGCTACCAAGAATATAGCTAAAGAATGTATTCCAAAGTGAAAGTGAAATCGCTGCGGTTAAAAGCAAGACCCAATTCGATGGAGAATGAATGACAAGTGCTAAAAGCATGCAAAGAGACCCAACGGTATCAGAAACAGTCAGTGTATGTAACTTATAGAAAAGACTATGCTTTTTGTTGAGGATTGGAAGAGTTCCCCAAAGCCAAAAGATTAATCCAAGGACAATAAGAAAAACCTCAGAAACCTGAGCAAACAAATTCATGAACGTCATATCTCCATCTCCATCAACGAAAGAATCAACATCCCTGCATCACCAACAATCAAAACAAATGCACCAATGCATGCAATCATCCAATCACCACGAAAAACACCAAAAACAAGAATCATCATGGCCAACTTGGTACTAAAGCTGGATGCAATGGCAATTCTCGTTGGTGTATCCTTGGAACGGGCAACGGCAATTAAAGGTATAAAGCTAATAAAAAGCATGCAGTAGACAACCGTCAACTCAGCCACATAGGGCCTTAGGTTAAACAGAGTGGTAAGGGCATTCATGAGCTCAGCTCCCGATTGACGTCCAGTCCATGATTGTTTAATTCATTGGACTCTTTAACGGTATGAACGCGCCATTCCGATGCATTTAATCTTTGGGTAACAAGAGACATCGGTGTAAATGTAATTCGGAACAAATCTAAAAAACCAGCAAAATTTGAGCCTTTACCGGCAAATTTACTGGCATTTTCAACAACAAAATGATCGGTTGGGTTCTTGATCAGCATCAGCTCTATGCTCTCCTTAATCATTAAAAATGGCAAAGAGAGTGACTTAAAGATCTCTGGCAAAATCGGTTTGATCTTGAGATCCTTGTAGGAACCGGGAGGAAGGATGACACAGAAAAATAAACCGAGAAAAATATTAAACGAACTCAAGCTCCCAGTTATTAAAAGCCAACAGGTAAATTTGAAAGCAACTGTCAAAAGATAGCGAATAAAATTTGTCATCAGATTTTAAAATAAAGTAGATTGGCGAGCAGAAGGGCTGCCACAAGGAAGGGAGCCCCAACCAGGTCGATCGTCTTGGTCACAGGCTTAACAAAATCGCCAGCCTGTATCCCCTTAACGGAAACAAACATAATGACCCCAAGGATGGCAGATGCAAAAGCTGACTCAATATTGTCGTATTTGTAAAGTTCAAAATCACGAACTGAGAATCCAACCAAGAAGAACGCAGACAGTAACAAGATGATATTTGGGAAGTGAAATAAATTCTGGAAAAACTGCGCCTTTGAAAAAGGAAACAATTTTAAATGATGCTTGTAGGCAACTAGCCGATCGTAAATAAGCCTTGCATAAACAGTCGAGGTCAGCAAAGCCGATGTCGTAAAGATAATATCAGCTTGATACGGTAAATCATATTTTAAGAGGTTTTTAGTGATGAATCCAGCTAAAAGAGGGAACCCCATAATGGACAACGATGCCAAACAAAAAACCACCACTCTCAGGAGTTCAGACGTTGAGCCAACTTGTGTTGATTGACCAGATGGGGCATGGGAAGAGTTCGATTCAAAATCCTCACGATCGTGGGCATGGAGTGTTGAAAACAGCAGCGCCTTACAAATCCCATGTTGCATGGCATACAGGCAGGCATAGGACGGAGACAACATCGCCAAACCCAGCTGAGAGACAGAACTCCATCCAAGCGCTCGGCCACTTTCGCGTTCAAACACGGCATAGATCGCAGCGATGACACCGCTGAGCACACCGACAACAACCATGGACTCAGCAATCGGGGTCAGTGCTTGGCTTAGGCGAGCGATGGGAGCGATTCCTGCACAGGTGACGCAACCTGCCAGAATCGAGGAGGCTTGACAGTTGGCATGGGAATAGATGTTCGGGACCCAAAGTCCGCAAAGAAAAACTCCAGCCTTGGTCAGCAGCCCAGCAATGATCAAACAAATCGCCGTGTTCGGGGCCTTAGTCAAATCAGCAAGCAGAAAACTTCCTGAGAAAGTAAAAGCTTGAACAACTCCAATCAAATAGATCAACATGGCCAAGCCACCGCCGATCAAATACTGAAATGCATTAAAGAGAGAGCGCTTATCGTTACGGTCTGCGATCAAAAGAAAAGCAGAGAACCCAGTGAGTTCAAGGGCAATAAAAAGGCTGACAAGATCGACCGTAGTGAAAGAAATCAAAAGTGCTGTCAACAGCACCATGCACACTTGATAAAAATAATGGGAAAATCTTGAAGAAAAAAGAGAAAACGTCAACAGCAGAGCAATCGATGCCCCGAAAATCATTGGAAAACTATATGAATCCCAAGAAAATTCAATTCCGCCGACTCCAACAAGTCGGTAATTCAACTCAAGACCTTGTTGATTCGCGAACCAAGAGAGATAAGAATAAGTTGCCAGGAGAAGGCCAGACAACCACAGAAAGATCCTTGGAAAGACACATCCCGCAAAGCCGAACACGGCAGGCAGGAAGATAAGAAGCGTTAGCGTGATTTCAGAGTTCATCTATTTCAGCGCTCCAGATCCTTATATCGAAGCAGAGGCGATGAACGACCGAGCCGTAAAGCAACAGAGCAGAGCAAGGCCTGGGTGGCAAAACCGATCACAATGGCGGTTAAGATGATTGCCTGTGGATAAGGATCAGAATAGCTGGAATAACGCAAGGTACTGACGATCGGAGTTTGGAAGCCATTGCCAGCGGCAATCAAAACAAAAATACTGATCGTCGCCGTATCAATAACATCGAGGGAAAACAAGGAATTCAAAATGTTTTTTGAATTCAGCAACCCAAAACATCCAATGATGATCAAAGCGACCATCGGGATCAAACGGACGATTTCCGGCGTCACGCCATAACGATTTCAACGTTCTTCCATTCTGGCTGGACGAAAACAAGCGTCAAGCACGCGTCACCAATTGGAACGAGTCAAAGCTTGTTATGCCAATGGAAGGGGATAGGTAAACCATTGCTGATTCAGCGCAGATGATTCCATTGGTTCCGCGGGCTGAGCCAAGCGCCAGCTTTGCTGTTGATCCCCTTGTTCGAGATAGAGATCAAACGGGCTGTCGACCTGGATCCTGTCGCCGGGGAGCTGCCAATCAAAACGGCCCTGGAGGTGAACACCGCGGTGGCCTGCCATCTTGAGAGCCGACTGATCTTCAATCCGAACCCGGCTCACGCTGGGATGACCGGCGGTGGGAGGAAGCTCAAGCGACTGAGCAATCGACGTCTGGGTCAATTCAATCTGAAGGGCAAGGGCATCGAGCACCACAGAGCGTGGTGGGCCCGACGATGGGCTGCAGGACACCAAACAAACGCTCAACAAGCAGCCAACAACAAGGCGGCACAACCGCCGCGCATCGTGCACGATGGGGACGACGAACGCAGGCTTCATGATCGGGTGGCTGCAAGGAACGATCCTGGACACTTGGTCGCAAGGGCCAAAGGCCGGTGTTGTTCTGAATTGTGCAGGAGTCGGCTACGAAGTACAGCTGACCCAACGCCAACAGGCTCCGTTGGTCGAAGGGGAACCACTGGATCTCTGGATTCATCAGGTCTATCGGGAGGATGCCAGCGTTCTGTTCGGCTTTTCAGACAAGAACGAACGGGAGCTGTTCCGGCGCTTGATCAGTGTCAATGGAGTTGGCCCCCAAGCGGCATTGGCCCTGCTTCAGGAATGTGGACTCACGGAGCTGATCCGGGCGATCACTGGTGGAGATCTGCGTCGACTCTGCAAAGCCCAAGGGGTCGGCAAACGTACGGCTGAACGCCTGGCCGTGGAGTTGCGCACGGGTCTTGCCGCGTTCGATGGGCCGCAACCTCCAGGTCTCTCGTTAGTCGAAGGGTTACCGGATGAGCTCAATTCCGAGACCAGTCCACTGCTGAACGACCTTGAAGGCACACTGATGGCCTTGGGCTACGACGACCTGGAAATCAGACGCGCCCTGCGTGCCGTCCATGACCAGGGAGCTGGGGTCCGGCCCGAGGATGGAGATCTCGACAGCTGGTTGAAGAGCTGTTTGCAATGGCTCAGTCAGGACGCGGGTTAGGGACATCGGGAACGTCGACCGGTAAAGTAGTTGTTTGAACCGTCAGGGTCCGGCCCCCTACGCATGTCGCTCGATACCACCGAAAAGCAACAGTTGATCAACGCACACCAGACCCACGGAACCGATACGGGTTCGGCTGAGGTCCAGGTGGCCATGCTCAGTGAGCGCATCAACCGCCTCAGCGGCCATCTGCAGCAGAACAAGCATGACTTCTCCTCTCGCCAGGGGCTGCTCAAGATGATTGGACGTCGCAAGCGTCTCCTGAGCTACATGCGCAACAAAAGCGAGCAGCGCTACACGGACATCATTGCCAAGTTGGGCATCCGCGGCTGAGCGAAGACCGTCAGAATCCCTGGAACTTAACCGGATTGCATGACGGATCAACGTCAATCCCTCCCTTTCGAGCCGAAGTCGGCTCCCAAAGGCCAAAGCCAAGGGTCACGCAAGGGAGGCTCAGCACCAGCCCAACGACAGGAAGCCATTCCTAAGCCTGTTGCCAACAGAATGGCTCGCCGTGTTGCAATCTTCACAGGACTCCCATCCCTCGCGGGAATGGGGGTTTTTGTGTTGAGTTACGTGCTGATGACTCGAGGCATTGCAGACATTGCCCCGGGCGTCACCCTGGCTGGCTCGGGATTCTTTTTCCTGCTCGGGTTAGCAGGATTGAGCTATGGAGTGCTCTCAGCCAGCTGGGAGAAGAACAACGGATCGTTGCTGGGTCTTGAAAACGTCAAGCCGAACCTGCAACGGATGCGTGAATCAATTCGTGCACAAAAAGAGTCGAAATCTTGATCCACCGCTCGTCGGTGAGTGCATCGCAATCAACTCATTGAGCAATCATCCGCGCGGAGGTCCGTGCGGAAAAAGATTCTGCGCTTAAACTTTCCAGCGCAGCGGACGCATCTCTGACACAGAATTGAGGGCCAAGCCGAACGTAGCGGACTGAATGATCCTGACGGACCTCAGCAACAACGGGAACCTTGACACCCAATTCCTCACGCTCAGGACGATGTTTTTGCAGACATTCTCTCAATTTATGTTGGATGGCAATGTCGGCGGCTCGATCTGGGGTGAGTTCAACCAAGAGAATTTCAAGATCATCAATCGCCCGGCAATCGTCGATGATCAATTGCACCCTCTCATCGCGACGATCAACAGCTGCCCAAATGAGAAGTCGGGCCTCAGCCATTAAATGATCACACAAACGGGCATAACTCTTCGGGAACACAACCGCTTCACAGCTTCCGGTGAGATCTTCGAGTTGAAGGATCGCCATACGATCACCTTTGCGTGTCGTGACCTGGCGGTATTCCGAGATCATGGCGATGGCGCTGACTTTGGTCTTGTCCGCCTGTTCCTCCAGTGAGCTCAATCCAATGGGAGCCAGCAGGCGCGCGGATGGATCAAGCTGCTTCAGCGGATGATCAGAGAGATAAAAACCAACTAACTCTTTCTCAAGGCGCAGTTTTTCGGTTGGTGGGTAATCACGCACCGCTGCAGCCTTAGGGGCCAAGCTGAGGTCGGAGGAGGACGCATCCCCATCCGAAGGTGCCGAAATCAAATCAAAAAGATTGCCCTGACCACTGTCACGATCTTTGGCTCGGGACGAAGCCCAGTCCAACAAAAGATCGAGATCAGCCATCAACTGAGCTCGATTTGCGGAGGGCTCAAGCGCATCCATGGCTCCACAGTGAATCAAAGATTCGAGGCCTCGACGATTCAGCACAGACGAGGGCAAACGGTCACAAAGATCAGCCAAGGATGCAAATGGACCGTCACTTTCTCTCGACGCAATGAGATGACGGATCGCACCATCCCCAAGATTACGAACGGCCGAGAGACCGAACAGGATGCGATCTCCCTGTGGGGTGAAATCGGTCCGTGAGGCATTCACGTCAGGGGGCATCACCTCAATGCCCATGGCATTACAATTTGAGATATAGCGCTGAACTTTGTCGGCAGTGCCCGCATTAACCGTGAGCAAAGCTGCCATATAAGCAACTGGAAAGTGTGCTTTTAAATAGGCCGTTTGATACGTCACAGCACCATAGGCTGTGGAGTGGCTCTTGTTGAAACAGTATTCAGCAAACAGCACCATCTGATCAAACAACTCATCGGCCACCTTCTCAGCGACACCACGGGATGAGGCACCATCAACAAACAAGCTGCGATGTTTCTGCATCTCTGACACCTTCTTCTTACCCATGGCGCGACGTAACAGGTCTGCCTCACCCAGGGAATAACCAGCCAGATCCTGCGCAATTCGCATAATCTGCTCTTGGTAAACCATGATTCCGTAGGTTTCCGAGAGAATTGGCTCCAAGGTGGCGTGGGCAAAATCAATGGCCTCGCGACCATGCTTGCGGTTGATAAATTTTGGAATCAATCCGGCATCCAAAGGACCCGGACGATATAGGGCGAGGATGGACGAAATATCTTCAAGGGACGATGGTTTGAGATCACGAACAATCTGCCGCATTCCACTCGATTCAAGTTGAAAAATACCTTCGAGATCACCTCGAGCAAGCAAAGCAAATGTATCTGGATCTTCTGAGGGTAATTTGTCAGGATCAATACGCTCACCACTACTCACTTCAACGAGTTCAAGGGTTTTATCGATCATGGTGAGATTCTTCAAACCCAAGAAATCCATCTTCAGCAGACCCATGGATTCAACATCTTCCATGAAGTACTGAGTAATGACCTGGCCGTCATTGTTGCGCTGGAGTGGCACAAGCTCATCCAGAGGATCTGCAGCAATCACAACACCTGCCGCATGAACACCAAATGTTTTGTTCGTTCCTTCAATACGTATCGCCATATCAACCCAACGCTTAACGATGGGATCATTATCATATTTCTGCTTAAAATCAGGGTTGGGTGATTCATCACTGATCATCACCTTGAGCTTGGCCGGCTTACCACGAGCAACTGGAATTAACTTGGCCAGGCGATCAGCATCACCGTAGGGAATATCCAAGACACGGGCCACGTCTTTCAACACGGCTTTTGATGTCATCCTGTTAAAAGTAATGATCTGAGCTACTTTCTCTTCGCCATACCGCTCAGTAACATAATCAATAACTTCACCGCGTCGTTCAATACAAAAGTCGGTATCGATATCAGGCATCGACTTTCTTTCGGGGTTCAGAAAGCGCTCGAACAACAAACCATTACTGACCGGATCAATATTCGTGATTCCCAGTGCATAGGCCACCAATGACCCTGCGGCCGATCCACGCCCGGGACCAACTGGAATTTTATTCTCACGGGCAAAGCGGATGTAATCCCATACCACCAAAAAATATGTTGGGAATCCCATTTGCTCCATGATCTTCAACTCATGGGACATCCGTTCGGAATAGACCGAATCAATCGGATCATCGGACGACAGTTCAAGACGCTGCCTGAGCCCTTGCTCTGTGACATCTCGCAAGTAAGAAACAGCGTCATGCCCTTCGGGTATGGGAAAACGCGGCATCTGGTAGTGGCCGAGGATGTCATAGTCCTCAACTTTTTCAGCCACAGAGACCGTGTTCAGAACAGCCTGGCGAACGGTATCGATATCCAAATGATCCGCAAACAAGCGGAGCATCTCCTCTTCCGTTTTGATGTATTCGGTCCCGGTATAACGCAGCCTTTTCTCATCAGAAATCAACTTTCCAGTGAGAACACACAACAGAGCATCATGGGCCTCAACATCCTGCTTGCTGAGGTAATGAGCATCATTCGTCGCAATCAGTCCGATGCCAAGGTCTTTAGCGATCCGAGCAATTTCAACATTAACGATGCGGTCTTCTGGAGATCCATGATCCTGAATCTCCAGGTAAAAATCCTCGCCAAAAATACCCTGATACCAGGCCGCAACATCACGGGCAACATCCGGACGGCCGCGAAGAATGGCCTGGGGAATCTCACCACCCAGACAGGCCGTGGCAACGATTAATCCTTCGCTGTACTGCTGCAACAGATGCTTATCGATGCAAGCTCTTGAAAAAATGCCCCGCCCACGCATTCCGCGCAAATGACTGAGACTGGTCAACTTCACCAGGTTGCGATAACCGGTCGCGTTTTTGGCGAGGACAACCAGGTGATATCGCTTCTCCTTCTTGGGCTGGGGGTCATCAATCGATCCATTGATGACGTACATCTCATTGCCGATAATCGGCTTGACCCCTGCCCCTTGGCACAGCTTCAGCAGCTCGATGGCGCCATACATGACCCCATGGTCGGTCAGGGCCAGGGCTGGCATGCCCAGCTCTTTGGCACGCTCAACCATGGCCGGCAACTGGGACGCGCCGTCCAGCAGGCTGTAATCGCTGTGGTTGTGGAGAGGTACAAATGCCATAGCCACAGCCTAGGACCAGACGCAAGATCCAGTGTCAGCACCAGAGCGCCGACACAAGATCTGGTGGCGACTTAGACAGCCAAGGCCGCCTCAGGCCGTGCAGCCATCACATTGGCCGCCTGTTCGTACTGGTGAGCGACCTGGAGAATCGTGGCCTCATCCAGCACATTTCCGATCAACTGAACCCCGATGGGCAAACCAGCGCGACTGAAGCCGCAGGGCAGGCTGATCGCTGGTAACCCAGCGAGATTCACCGGAATGGTCAGCAAGTCGGCGAGATACATCGCCAAGGGATCATCCGCATGGGCTCCGGCCTTGAAAGCCGGTGTCGGAGCCGTTGGTGTCAACAGAACATCCACCTTGCCGAACGCTGCATCGAAGTCACGCCGGATCAAGGTGCGCACCTGCTGGGCTTTCTTGTAGTAAGCGTCGACGTACCCGGCAGAGAGGGCATAGGTACCAATCAGGATGCGGCGTTGAACTTCAGCTCCAAATCCCTCCGCACGGCTGCGGGCGGTCATGGACGCGAGGTTCTCGGCATCGTCAGCGCGATAGCCATATTTAACGCCGTCGTAGCGGGCCAGATTGGCCGATGCTTCCGAGGGTGCAATCACGTAATACGTGGCGATGCCATCGGTGAAACGTGGGCAACTGACCTCGACGAGTTCAGCACCAAGGGCCTCCAGCTGAGCAGCCGAGGCTTCAACGGATCGTTTCACCTCTGGATCGAGCCCATCGGCCTCAAAACATTCTTTGATCAGGCCAACCTTGAGGCCCTTGATGGACCTGTTCAAACCAGCGCTGTAATCGGGGACTTCAGCGGTCAGGCAGGTGGAATCCCTGACGTCGTGGCCAGCGATGACTTGCAGCAGTTCGGCGGAATCAGCCACGGATGTCGTGAACGGTCCGATCTGATCCAGTGAGCTGGCAAAGGCGACCAATCCCCAGCGGCTCACCCGGCCATAGGTGGGCTTGAGACCAACCACGCCGCAGAACGATGCAGGCTGACGAATCGAACCACCGGTGTCGGAGCCAAGGGATGCGATGCACTCACCAGCGGCAACGGCTGCGGCACTTCCCCCGGAGCTGCCGCCGGGCACGTGAGCTGGGTTCCAAGGGTTGTTCGTCGGACCGAACGCTGAGGTTTCCGTGGATCCGCCCATGGCGAATTCATCAAGGTTGGTCTTACCGATCAGGATGGCTCCCGACTGCCACAGACGATCGGTAGCGGTGGATTCATAGGGGGGAACAAACCCCTCAAGCATTCGGCTTGAGCAGGTGGTTTTAATGCCTTTGGTGCAGAGGTTGTCCTTGATGGCGAGGGGTAGACCGGCCAAAGGCCCAAGGGTCTCACCCGCTGAACGGGCCGCATCAATGCGATCAGCATCGGCGCGGGCCCGATCGGCTGTGACTTCTAAAAAGGCATGAACCTTCGAATCGACGGAGGAAATCCTCTGCAAATACTGGTCAACCAGTTCCCGGGCAGAGACGTCGCCACTCAGGAGCTGCTGACGCAACGCGCTGATCGTCATTGACCCGAAATCCACCGCAGGAGCGACGCTATCAGCTACTCGGTCAGGCCTTAGCCCTCAATGGTCAACGGCTCACCGCGACGGGTCCGCAAAATGACGTGATCGACGGACCCAGGTGATTCGGAATGGATGTCCTCCAGGAAGCTATCCAATTCGTTGGTCAGGCCTCGACGGGTCAGGAACGGGCCAAACCAGTAGGTCACAGTCGGAGCACTCGTCTCAACGCGAGCCCACCAAGCCAAGCCAAAGCCATTGGCAAGACTGCGTAGGGGACGAATGACGGGACTCATTGAGGTGGAGGGTATCCACCTCATTGTGACCTGATCGGAGACAAAATCAGCCGATCACGTTGAAAGCTGGACGCTTTCGTCGAAATGGACCGCCGCCGTGTCGGACGGTTCGACGGTCAACGACAAATCGATCTCCTCCCTCGGGGTGGCAGCAGGAGTCGACTCAACCGTGTCGGCCGACTCAGCGTTCTCAGAGGTGGTGTCCGAGGCCTCCTCATAGGAGGTGCGTGGTCGGCTGATCGGTGGCGAGGGCGCCTGGCCATGGATGTCCTTCATCCAACCGCGCCGGGCGATCTCATAGACACACAGGGCCGTGGCCACGGAGGCATTGAGGCTGGGCGTGATCCCGCGCAGGGGAATCCGAACCAACTGATCGCAATGGCGCCTCGTCAACAGGGACAGGCCCTGGTCCTCGGAACCGGTCACCAAGACCAGAGGGCCGTCAAGGTCGACATCCGGCAAGGTGACATCGCCTTCAGCGGCGAGTCCGATCACGCGATAGCCAGCGTCCTTGAGCTTCTCAAGGGAACGGTTGAGATTCACCACCCGAGCGACGGGCATGTGCTCAAGGGCACCGGCAGCGACCTTGGCGACTGACCCTGTCAAGCCGGCACTGCGCCGTTGGGGCAGAACAACTCCATGGGCTCCCATGGCTTCGGCCGAACGCACCACGGCGCCGAGATTATGCGGATCGGTAACACCATCGAGGGCCAGCAATAACGGCGGTTCGCCGAGGTCTGCACACCCCTGGATCAAGCCATCGATATCCAGTGTCTCGGCCGCTGCCGTCTGCAGTGCAATGCCCTGATGCACCGAACCACCGGTGATTTGGCCCAAACGCGCCCAGGTGACCTCCTCAACCAACACCCCTGAGGCCTTGGCATCCCTGAGCAATTGCAGAAACTTGGCTGCACTGCGCATCTCGGATGTGCACCAGATGCGATGGATCGGACGGCCAGATTCGAGGGCAGCCTGGGTTGCGTGGCGTCCCCAGATCAGATCATCTGGCGGTGGTGTGGCCGCCGATGCTTCAGGGGGTCTGGAGGAATTCGGACGCTGCCGCGGGCCGGACGAGCGCCGTTCGTCCGATGAACGGCGTCGATCAAAGGACCCCATCGGCGGTCGGGACGCACCACCCCGATCGCGGCCGCTGCGGGAGTCGCGGTCGAAGCGACGGCCTGACCCAGCATTGCTCCGCTCGGTGCGGTAGCCATCCTCGCGGCCGGATCCCTGATGGGAACGACCGGACTCAAATCGACCACGGTCACGGTCGCGGTCACGGTCGCGATCCCTGTAGCCATCACGCTCCCGGTAGCCATCACGCTCTCCCCGATCGCGGAACCCCTCTCGGTCGCGATCCCGGTAGCCGTCACGGCCGCGGTTTGCGTCACCGGGTCGCGCCCAATCCGAGCGT
This sequence comes from Parasynechococcus sp., assembly GCF_042954325.1. Lineage (GTDB taxonomy): Bacteria > Cyanobacteriota > Cyanobacteriia > PCC-6307 > Cyanobiaceae > Parasynechococcus. The sequence continues at coordinate 40,213 of NZ_JBGKDS010000017.1, forward strand.
CTCCCTTGGTCGTCACCCCGCGGACGAAAACTTTTTCTTGGGCCGTCGCCACCACCCCGCCACGACGACTCTGGCCTCGATCCACCCCCCGATCGGCGGCGATCCCCTCGTCCGGAACCTCCACCATCGGGGGATCGACCTCCAGCGCCCGAGCGGCCGCCACGAGACGGTGCGCCGGAACGACGTTCAAAACGAGGGGTCATGGGTTAGGCGGTGACGTTGGCGAAGTGGCCCCGGCGTTCTCCAGATGATCAAACAGATCGGCCAGCCGGGCTGGGTTGTTGAGGAACAGCCAGCCAACCATTGTCTCAAACCCTGTGGCCTTCCCATAGATAGCTGCATCAGCACGCCTTGGACCACGACCGGCACTGTTTCGCCCCCTTCGGATCAGGTCCTGTTCCGTCGCATCCAGAAAGGGTTCCAAGCGCTCAAGGGCCTCTGCTTGCGCATCAGCACGCACAACGGCGACAACGGCCTTATGCAGAGCATCAGCCTTCCCTGGCGCGCGGCCGAGCCGCAGGCGTTGATGGAGTTCCCAGACCGCATCACCAATCCAGGCCAGTTGCAGGGGGCCAATCGAGCCGGACACAGGGTCCGGCTGCTGCGAACGAATCCAGGTGCTCAAGCGGCGATCTGACTCAAGGCTGTCGATAAATCATCGACAAGATTGAGGAACCCATCCAGTCGAACGAGCTTGATGGTTTGGTTCACCCTTGTGTTGCCAACCAACTGCAGACGACGTTTGGCGTCCTTGCACAATTTGGCAATTTGAACAAGAGCACCCAGCCCTGAAGAATCCAGGAAATCAATCTTGCTGAGATCCAGAACGATGGGCAGTTGATTGGCCTGCAGGACATCGGTGACATATCCGAGGAATTGCTTCTCGGAATAGGCGTCCAACTGGCCCGTGAAATGGAGGACCAATCCCCCATCGTGATGCTCAAAACCGCCGCGGAGTGAGACGGTCAGCCGCTGAAGTTCGCTGATGGGTCCTTCCCCCGACGTGTTGGGCCGAAGTTTAGGGAGCTCGACAGAGCTCAACCACCTCAGGACCGGCGATCTGACATGAGCGTCATGAATCGGCCGAAATGATGGTCCGCATCGTGGGGACCTGGGCTGGCCTCAGGGTGATACTGAACACCGAAGACAGGCTTATGGCGATGCGCCATGGCGGCCACGGTGCGGTCGTTGAGGTTCAGGTGTGTGATCTCGATCAAGTCGGGATTCAAGGACTCGGCATCGAGGGCAAAGCCGTGGTTCTGACTGGTGATCTCAACCTGGCCAGTGGTACCGCAAGGGTGGTTCAGCCCGCGATGGCCGTAATTCAATTTGTAGGTGCGGCCACCCATGGCCAGCCCGAGAATCTGATGGCCAAGACAGATTCCAAACATCGGGAGGTCTGTTGTGTTCAACAGCTCAGTGGCGAGCTGAATCCCGGCGCCCACCGATGACGGATCCCCAGGGCCATTCGACAAAAAGACGCCATCGGGCTGGTGCTCCAGGACCGTCTTGAGATCACTGTCCGCAGGCACCACCGTGACGTGACAACCATGGGCGACAAGACGGTCGAGGATGGCGCGCTTAATGCCGAAGTCGACAGCAACTACACGGAAGGGAGTCCCTTGCCCTGAGGAGCGCGTGCGCTGATCGAAACCGACACGACAGGGGTCGGTCCAGGTGTAGGTCGTCTTTGTGCTGACGGTATTGGCGAGGTTGAGCCCCTCCATGGACGGAGCCTCCTGGAGCAGCGTCACCAGCTCCGCCGGCTGACGTCCATCACTGCAAATCACCCCATTGATGGCACCACCTTCCCGGAGGTGGCGCACAAGAGCACGCGTATCAACGCCGGCGATGCCGACCACGCCGTGGGTCGTCATCCAGTCTTCAAGTCTCTGCTGGCAGCGCCAACTACTGGGACGAGGCGCCAGTTGACGGGCAATCACCCCTCGGGCGTGCGGTTGGTCAGCCTCTTGATCGTCGGGGTTGACTCCGGTGTTTCCCAATTCCGGATACGTGAACGTGACCAACTGGCCGGCATAACTCGGATCGGTCAACACCTCCTGGTACCCAGTCATCCCGGTGTTGAACACCACCTCGCCAACAACAGCTCCGCGATGGCCGAAAGCACGGCCCGTCAAAACGGTTCCATCAGCCAGGACTAAGTAGGCCTGTGCTGAAGAGGACTCAGACATCAACCCAAACGAGCGGTGGTCTCCGCCCCTCATTCTCCATTTCGATGGGACAGGCTGGTTTTTAACGTCTCCAACCGCTGCCAGGGCTCACCGGCGCTCAGGACAGCCTGGGCCGATTGGACACCCTTGCGGAGATCGTCTTCGACACCGGCCGACCAGAGCACCAGAGCGGTATTGAGGGCCACGGCATCCCGTTGGGCCTTGGTTCCAGCACCGGAGAGCACCGCCTGCAAAATCTCCTGGTTCTCAGCGAGATCTCCACCGCGGAGGGCCTCCAAAGGCGCAGACGTCAACCCCAGATCCTCCGGGGACAACGTTTCGGAACGAACAGAGCCTTGGTCAATGAAACGAAGATGATTCGCGCCAGCCAGGGAGCCTTCATCCAGTCCACCGGCGCCATGGACGACCACCGCACGCTTCAGACCCAACTGGAGAAGTGCTCCTGCCATCGGATCGAGAAGATCGTTGCGGGCGACACCCAGCACTTGCGCATCCGGGCGAAGGGGATTCACCAGGGGGCCCAACAGGTTGAAAACGGTGCGTATCCCCAAACTGCGCCGCAGCGGAGCCAGATTCACCAGGGCGGGATGCCAGGCCGGAGCAAACAAAAAAGTGACGCCAGCTGAGCCGATCGCCTCAACCACCGTGGTCAAGGGAGCCTTCAACTCCAAACCAAGACCCTCGAGCACATCGGCTGAACCGACCTTTCCGCTCGCACTGCGATTGCCGTGTTTGGCAATGGACACACCGCAGGCGGCGGCAGTGAACGCGACAGCCGTGGAAATGTTGAACGTGTCGGCACCATCACCACCGGTGCCACAGGTATCCACCATGAACAGACCGGGACGGGCGCATGGCAACGGACAGGCCTCACGCAACACCATGGCCATGGCCGCCAGCTCAGTGGCCACCATCCCCTTGGCACGCAACGCGGCGAGGAAGGCGCCCGTTTGTACAGGGGTGAGCGTTTCCGCCAGCCAAGCCTGCATCAAGGCAGTCGCCTGCTCCGTTGACAGGTGTTCTCCCTGAACGACGCGCTCCAACAGAGCCGACCACGAGACAGATGTAGAGGTCATCGAGGGTGTGAAAACAAAAAAACCCGGGTGCGAAGCACGCCGGGCTGGGTGATGGGGACCTGTCCAATATCCCTCGGATCAAGCGATCCAGACCAGCCCCGAGGGTGACGCAACGCCGGGCGTCCCTCCGGCTGATGCCAAAACTCTCCAGAGCGGCATGATTCCGAGCCCCTTGAACATGGGCCCTCGGATCCCGCGCGTCGACTTCCTAAGTTGACCGTCCTCTCAGTACTCCATGGCGACCCTCCGCCTCGATCTGATCGGCCGCTATCTGAGGCCGCATCGCAAAACGGTTTTGATCGGGGCACTGGCACTGGTGGTGGTCAACATCCTCAGCGTTTCCATCCCCATGGAAGTCCGTCGTGTGATCGACGAGCTCCAGGAGGGTTTTTCCTATGCCGGCATCCTTCGACAGGCCGGTTGGATCGTGCTCTTGGCCACGACAATGGGCATCATCCGGCTGATTTCGCGTCAGCTGGTGTTCGGTGTTGGACGCCAAGTCGAAGTCGAACTGCGTCAGCGTTTGTTCGATCACATGCTTCGCCAGGAGCCGGCCTGGGTGCAGACCACCGGCAGCGGTGAAGTCATCAGCCGGGCCACAAGCGATGTTGAAAACATTCGCCGGTTGCTTGGCTTCGCTGTTCTCAGCTTGACCAACACGCTGTTGGCCTATGCCCTGACCCTTCCAGCGATGTTGGCCATCGACCCGGGGCTCACCCTTGCGGCGATCGGTTTGTACCCCCTGATGCTGGGGACCGTGCGCCTGTTCGGCGGGCGAATGATGCGACAGCAACGCAAACAACAGGAAGCGCTGTCTGGGCTGAGCGAACTCATTCAGGAAGACCTATCAGGGATCGGAGCGATCAAGATCTATGGCCAGGAGGCCGCCGAACTGACCGCGTTCAGCGACTGCAATCGCCGCTATCGAGACAGTGCCATTCAGCTGGCCCGAACCCGCAGCACTCTCTTTCCTTTACTTGAGGGAATTTCATCGATCTCCCTGCTGCTTCTCCTTGCTTTAGGAAGCGGAAAGCTCGAAGCCGGGGATCTCACCATCGGCGGCCTGGTCGCCCTGATCCTTTATGTCGAACGGCTGGTCTTTCCAACCGCCCTGCTCGGCTTCACGCTCAACACGTTCCAAACCGGACAGGTGAGCCTCGAACGCGTGGAGCAATTGCTGCAACGGCAACCGGTCATCACCGATGCCAAGGCCACTGCGCCGAGGAGAAGTGGGGCCATCAAACGAGGACGGATTGAAGCCCGAGGTCTCAGTGTTCGCTACGAGGGTGCTGATCGGGACACGCTGCAGAGCCTCAGTTTCACCATCGAAGCAGGAGAATTAGTCGCCGTTGTCGGTGCGGTGGGCTGCGGAAAAACAACACTGGCCCGGACCTTCGGTCGCATGATTCCCGTTGAGGAAAACCAGCTTTTCCTCGACGGAATTGACATCAATCATCTTCCACTTAGTGAACTGCGCGAAGACATCGCGATGGTTCCTCAGGAGGGATTTCTGTTCACCAACAGCCTGGCCGACAACCTGCGCTACGGCGAACCGGATGCCGATCTCAACCGCGTGGAACAAGCCGCAGAGCAAGCACGATTGATGGATGACATCAAAGGCTTTCCCGATGGTTTCGAGACTCTGGTGGGTGAACGCGGCATCACCCTGAGCGGCGGCCAGCGCCAGCGCACAGCCCTTGGTCGAGCCCTACTGGTCACGGCGCCAGTCCTGGTGCTGGATGACGCCCTGGCCAGTGTCGACAACAACACGGCCGCAGCCATCCTCGACTCGATCCGTGCTCAGGATGGGCGCACCATCGTGATGATCAGCCATCAACTCTCAGCGGCAGCCGCCTGCGACAGAATCCTGGTGATGGATCAAGGACGGTTGGTCCAGCAGGGACACCATCGTGATCTGATCCAACAACCTGGCGTCTATCGACGGCTTTGGGAGCGCGAACAAGCCGCCGACCAACTCAACGCGATCGCTTCCTGAAGAGTTCTCTTGTGTTTGGTCCAAAGCCGGCAATCACGGCTTAGCTAAGAACGATCGAGGTGATGTCATGACCAGCGGCACTCCCTTTTCAGTGCGATGCACGCTCACGTTTGGCGATATCTACGGGCAGGTTCTGGCTTGGATGGCCGTCATTTTTGTGAGTCTGGCCTCGGGGTTGGCCTTGATGGGCTCCTCCAGACCCCTGTTTGCCCTCGTTGGTGTGGGCTTGATCCTTGTGCTCAGTCTCCCCTTCCTGTTATTCGCCTTTGTCACCACACTGCTGAATCACATTCAGTTGGAACCGACGGGATCACCGGATGCAGGAGCTTCCTAGGATTAATTGAACGTCTAAACCTGCATGTTCGCGAACTGGTTGTCCCCCCAGCAGAACAACCAATCAGAAGAACGTCATGCCGTCCTCGGCACTCCGCTTCGTCTGCCGCTGCTTGATGATCAAGAAGAAGCCATCTTTGCCTGCGGCTGCTTTTGGGGCGCAGAAAAGGGGTTCTGGCGTCTGCCTGGTGTCGTCACCACCGCCGTCGGTTATGCCGGAGGCCAGGTGGATCAGCCCAGTTACAACCAGGTCTGCTCAGGCCGCACCGGCCATACAGAAGTGGTGAGGGTGGTGTGGAGTGCTCCGGCACTTGATTTCAGCGACCTGCTCAAGCTGTTCTGGGAATGCCACGACCCCACCCAGGGTGATCGCCAGGGCAATGACCGTGGCAGCCAGTATCGATCGGCGATTTACACCAGCACCCGTCGGCAGATGGAGCTGGCTCTGGCCAGCCAAGCGACTTATCAAACGAAGCTGGCGGAGGCCGGTTTCGGGCCGATCACCACGGAAATCAAAGCGGACCAAACCTTCCACTTCGCCGAGGGTTATCACCAGCAATATCTGGCCAAACCGGGCAGTCGTCCCTACTGCTCAGCGATGCCAACCCAAGTCCGTTTGGGTGACTTCCCTGGCAGTTCCTACAAACTTCCGGAACAGGTTTGGAATCACTACGACTGGAGCATCAATCACTGTGTCCTACGAGGAGACAATGCGCCCATCGCCTTGAGCTGATGCCAGACCAACTGAGCGATCGTCAAGTGCTTCTGGCCATTCTGTTAACGCTGTTGATCGTCTTCGGGTTGATCTTCGGCCTACGGCATTCTGTCGAGCAGAACAGAGCTCCCTTGCTCTGGCGCGATTCACCGGCCGCACCCGCACCAACTTTGCAGATCTGACCACTGGTGGGCTTGCCGGTCCGGCCAAGATGGCAATCTGTCGCTGACGCGTCGCGCGGAGCCCCACAACTTTGATGGACTCCCGCGATCAAGGTGAGCCACGGCAACTGCACCCGCTCCCCAAAGGCCTTGTGGAGGTTTACGGCCTGATCGCCGTTTTGGTGGTGCTGATCCCGGAATGGATCGCCGACGGAACCCTCAACCTCGGTGGACGGGTCGTCAGGAACCCACTACCGATGAGTGGTCCGGCATGGAAAGCGATCCCGGAATTACAACTCGCAGCCCTTTCACTGGCTGAATTGCGGATCCTGGCCTCCCGAATGCGCTTGATCGGCTACGCCTCCGACTCGAGGGACAAGCTGACCCGACGGCTGCTGCGACGGATGCGGCGACGCTTGCGCCATCGCTGGAATGCACTGTGATAACTTGAATCTGACGGGGCGTAGCGCAGCTTGGTAGCGCACCACTTTGGGGTAGTGGGGGTCGTGGGTTCAAATCCCGCCGCTCCGATCCTTTCCATCCTTGTCACCCCAGATTCAAAGCGTCCCAGCCATGGGGCGCTTTTTTTTGGCCTGCAACCCCGATCGCTCTGTCAGCCCATATCCAGGAGATAGTGCACAACGGCGATGCATTTCTGCGGTTGAATCGCACCATCTCCTGGGTCGCCCACAAGGTCCGTTGGCACGCGATGAATTCGGGTCAGCGACTTCATCTCATAGGTCGCACCAGGCCCCGGACCAGCGCCTCGACTGCGATCCCAAACTTCAGCCGCATGGCCTTTGTAATGGCCCACGATCTGACCTAAGTGGGCGAAATAGTTGTCCTGGATCTGACAGAACACCAGCGCCAGGCATTCATCAAACTCCTCAGAGGACAGCTGATTGCCCTGATCACGCACGGCACACTCGTCCATTCCGAGGACCATGTCCTCCAAGGCACTGTCCCCCCGGTAGCGCCAACAGCGGACATTGATGGGCAACAACTGCATGGTGAGGGGAGCCGCGACGACAGGGACCGCCAAGGAACCACTCCACACTCATCGCAAGTTCCATGCCTGTCGACCCAACGGGCGGCAACTGCAACACGCACCGCTGGATTCACCAGCCGGCCCATCCAGCGGCGGCCATCCCCACTCAACTAGCGATCGGGCAAGGAGACGTCCGTCGGCAGCGTGCACCAGGCCTCAAGCTCCACCTCTTGACCACATTGAGGGCAATGGCGGTTCCTCTCCGGGATCTGACTGAGAGGAACCCACTTGGAGTTCCCCTTCCCCTGAAAGCCACAGTGCTCACAATGAATTAGATACTCAGACACAACCCCATGACGCGGACAATCTCAATACAAATCCAAAGATAGAAACTCATCATCAAGCTGCCGCATCAGCTCATCGTCGTCATGAACAGAACAACGATAAAGAAGATTAACGATACGGCCAACATCAAGATTACGATCCCCAACATCTCTCCAAATACGGGCGGTCAACTCCTGATCACCAAGAACAAATTGCGCCAGAACAAGATCACGAACAATGGAAAAGTAAGACTGACGATCATTCCTTACCCGACACTCTTCCGCCGCAGTGGTCGACATCAAAAGAGGGTGGTCCTGAAAGAAGCGCTGCGTTGTGGCCATCATTCCACCGGCGAAGGACAACAAGTAATCAGCTCAGCTTGCTCAAACGATCAAGCTTCTGTTTCCATGTCCTACCCGTGGCAACGTTGTCTGTAACTAGGTACTTAACCATTCCACAACTGCAAACCAATCCAAGCAAGATGATCTGCGACAGAACCGCTCCCCGCTGAGGCCATGGATTCAGAGGTTCAGAAGTTGATCATCCAGCAACTTCTGGTGATCATTCTTCCAGTGGGGACACTCTTTGCCATCTGGGTCTGGATGCTGACGCTCCGGAGCAACAACCGCTGACAGCTGAGACAACAACAGTCCTGGAGTGGAACTGCGTCGGTTGCGCTCACGGGGATCAACCCCATTACGCCAGGGTGTGAACAACAGAAAGTTTCCTGCCACCAATCCGACAGTGACAATGACGGCGGCAAGCTGTTCCAAGGTTTCCACAGGTGGTCAACAACGGATTAGATCAAGCCGGGGCAATCCTGCAGCTTCACGGTGGCACAGGCCACATCCACCTGGATCAGTCAACAGACCCTGCCGTCCCATGTGACGTTGTCTCTCATCCAGGCAAACAGCGATCAGCGACGGCTTATGAACGGAAGCCGCTGCAGATCGGGAACCATGGCCCTTCTCTGGGAAAACCTGTCCAGTCAGTTGGAGAGTGTGCGCTCATCCACACGGATGACGACGGTGGTGACCACGAACAGCGACGCCACATTTGACGGTACAAAAACCCGGCAGCAACGGCTGGAGATGGCTCTTGCGGCGGCTCAGAAGGCCGGAAACAAGGTCATGGTCAGCTCGCTCACTGCTGTTCTTGAGGGACGTGAACCGCAACTGGACTTGCCCAGTTTTCCCGAGGGGATCAACCTGAGCTAACCCATTACGGCGCTTCGGCCACACAGAGGTCACCCAGGGCCGCCAGTCGCGACTGAAGCGCCGACCAGTTGAAACTTCTCGGGTCACTGCGCTCTCCACCGATGTCCACATGGCGGTGGGTGGTGATCGCCGCCGGAGGCAGATTGAACGTCTTGATCCAGTCCGACAACACCAGGGCCATGGCGTCGTACTGCTGTCGCGTGTACCCGCTGTGGGAGCTGTTGCTGTTGGCTCCAGACCAAGGGGTCTCGAGACTGAGATGGAGCGCGAAATTATTCACGGATCCTTCAAAGCGCTTGTTCGTAATGGCCCATTCGCCTAGGAATGCGGAATAGCCCGCCCCAAAGGCCCGCTTTGTCGGTGGGACCAGATCAAGCACCTCACCGTTGAGGCCGATCAAGGTGTGATAGCTCACCTGGTCCTCATCCCGAGGGTGCGGGGTCAAGAACGTGTTGACCGCCGAATTCAACGAATAGACGGTCTCATGGAGAACAACAACCCGTGGGGTGGTGTCCAAGGGCTGCCCAAAGGCATCTTCAGCATGGCGCACACCGAAATTGGTCGGGTCAATGGCGACCGTTGCTCTCCATGAGGCTTCGCGATGGAGAAGTGATTCCAGACGTCGACGCACGGCAGGGTCAATGCCAGAACACTGGCGCGACAGGGGCGACGACCAACTGCGGGCGAACGGTGGTTGAGGGGATGAGCCGATGGGGGCCACGTCCTGCGTCTGCCCCCGCTCCCGGCTGACCTGCTCCAGCAGCTCCAGAAGAGAGGTTCGACCATCGGCCTGCAGCGGGCTGCCACTGCTCCCTGACAAGACGATGACGGCTGATGTACCAACGGCCGCGGTGGCCATGATTCCAACCGTCGCCCATGGATGACGGCGACAACGCTGCCAGGCGGATTGGAGAGTTCGATTCAGAGGAACTCGAACCATCGATCGCGGAGCTCACGTTGCTGCACTGACGCTCCAGGGTCCCAACTGAGTTGCCAATGGTCCACCCCAGACACCGGGGAAAGTGACGCTTCTGCCAGGCGGCCCCGTCGGGCGTAGGTGATCCGCGACGTCGCACGATCACTGAGCAGCCGAGCCACGTCCTCGATGCGGCGCACCCGCAAGCCCTCAATGGCGATCAACTCATCTCCCGCCACGAGCTGTGCGGCCTGGGCCGGACTCGTCGCCGCAACACGGGAAATCACGATGCAACTCTGGTCCAGCTTCAGGGTCAGTCCATGGTCGGGGTCCTTCGTGGGCACTGCCACCAGCTCCAATCCCACCATCGCAGCGGTCTGCTGCAGTGGCAGGGCGTCGGGATGATCCAGCCAATCAGCCAGCGACACGGCCAAATCGGGATTGTCCTGACCGATCAACCCCAGGATGTCGCTGCGGGTGTACCCACGACCACTCACACCATGGCTGAACCAGAGCGCACGCAACACATTCGCCAGCGACGACCCTGAAGCGCGAAGCCGCACATCCAGACAAAAGGCGGTTGCCGCTCCCAGGCCGTAATAACTGACCTGTTCATCACGGGAGGCTGGGGTGGCCTTGTAGAGCTTTACCCAGGCCTCACGGGCACTGGCCGCCAGCGACTGAATCTGCCGGCCCGGTGTCAGCAGAACCCTGGACAGGTCATCGCCGAGATCCTTGAGCAGCGTGCGCCGGTCACTGCGGCCCGCAAGCAATGGAAAAGCAAGGTCGTAGTAGCTCGTGATGCCCTCAGCAAACCAAAGGCCTTCACTGACCACCGCACGGCTGTAGTCGTACGGCCTGTACTCCAACGGCCGTAACCGGCGCACGTTCCATTGGTGCAGGTATTCATGGCCAATCAGCTGCAGAAGCTTGCGATAACCATCCGCCGTCTGGACCTCGGTGCGGCTGTAGTGCAGGACACTGCTGTGGTCATGTTCCAGTCCGCCGTAACCGCGTTCGAGCAGCTGAATCACCAGTTGATAGCGATCACCGGCCGGAGGGTCAGTGCCCATCAAGCGGCAGGTGGCCGTGCAAACCGCCTCCACATCGGCCAGCAAGGTCTCTGGCCATCCATTGGGCGGGGCATCGATCAGCAGCAGCTCATGGTGCTGGCCCTGAACCGTGAAGGGTTGTGCAGGAAACGGACCGGCGTGCACCGGGCTGTCGATCAGGCCATCGAGATCAGGCGCGGACCACACCCTGCCCACCTGGGGCAAAGGCACATGGACCTGCCAGTGCTCTGGCGCCAAAACACTGAGCTCATGGGTGAGCCAACGGCAACCATCGAGTTCCATCACCAGCCCCGCCAGACAGAGCGAGGCCAGATCCGGATCGAGATAACACGTGCGCACCGTGAGATCTCTTGCTGAAACGGTGTACTCGAGGGTGAGAGGCTCAAGCTGATCCAGATCAGCCACCCAGCGCGACGGGTCAAGTCGGCGGGTCGGAACCTCGGTCAATCCAGCGGATAAACGCAGGCTGTGGAGGTGCTGGACGTGATCTCTCACGGTGTAAGAGCCAGGCGTCCAAACCGGCAATTGCAGCAGCTGCCGACGCGAGGTCGGTTGCCACTGCAAACGGACTCCGATGCTCTGGGACTGCGATTGGCGCAGATCGAGTTGAACTTGAACGAACTCAGACAAGTCAGATCTGATCAACGGTGACCTGAGCGGTCTGGAAGTCGCTCGACGTCACTTGCTCCATCGCGTTCAAAAGCGCATAACGCCGGGTCACCTTTTGCAAGCGGGAGGCGAGGCCCGGTTGCAGGCTGATGCGTTGGAGATCACCAACCATGGAGATCGAACCGGATCCAGAGGATCTCCAGCCCAAGGGGCGGTGCTCGGGACGTTCGGCCAAAAGATCAACAGGGCACGGAGCGCCGTCGAACACCGTTAGCTCCGACTGACGGCTGACCTGGAAGCCTTCATCCAGCAGGGCTGCTTCAAGCAGGTCCAGGCGGGTGAAGACGGTCGGCAGGATGGAGAGATGGGACATAAACCCGATGCCCGCTTTTTCAGACCCTAGCGATCATCAAGCCGCTGACCAAGCCTTGCTGCAGCCCCCGCTGCAGAACGACTCATCAGCTCCGTCGCAACCGCCGCTGCGCCTCGGTGTCATGGCCTCGGGCAATGGCAGCAACTTCGAAGCCCTCGCGACGGCGATCGAAGCCGGAACGCTGCATGCCGAACTCGTTCTGCTGATTGTGAACAACCCCGGCTGCGGCGCTGTGGCACGCGCCGAACGGCTTCAAATTCCCCACAAGGTTGTTGACCACAGACGCTGGACGATCCGAGAAGAGCTGGATCAGGAACTGGTCCGAACCTTTCAGGCCGCATCCGTGGATGCGGTGGTGATGGCGGGGTGGATGCGCATTGTGACCCCCGTGCTGATCCATGCCTTCGCCGATCGTTTGCTCAACATCCACCCATCGCTGCTTCCGAGCTTCCGGGGGCTGGATGCCATCGGACAAGCGTTAAAGGCCGGGGTCTGCATCAGCGGCTGCACCGTTCACTTGGTGAGCGAAGAACTGGATGCAGGCCCGATCCTTGCCCAGGCAGCCGTTCCAGTGCTGGACACCGATGACCACGCCAGCCTGGCCGAACGCATTCACCGCCAGGAACATCGCCTGCTTCCCCACGCGGTGCAGCTGGCGGCATCCCGCTGGACTCAGGGGTAAAACGACTGCAGGGGCAGACCGGTCTCCGGTTTCAACCCAGCCATCAGGTTCAGGCACTGAACACCCTGGCCGGCCTGACCCTTGATCAGGTTGTCGATGGCGCTCATCAGCACCAGTTGACCGGTGCGCGTGTCGACTTGGACCGAGAGCTGGGCCCTGTTGGTGTGACGTGCCCACTTCGTGGCTGGGTAGGTCCCGACCGGCAGAACGGAGACGCAGGGGTGGTGTCTGTAAACCGCGTTGAGCACCGTGGTGCAGTCGTCAGCGGTCAACCCTGGATCCCGTAGGCGGGCATAGACCGTGGAGAGCAAACCACGCACCATCGGCACGAGATGCGGTGTGAACTGCAGCTGCACCGACTGTCCCGCAACCTCCGTCGCCATCTGCTCTATCTCCGAGGTGTGGCGGTGACCGACCACGCCATAGGGAGCAATCGACTCGGAGGCTTCGGCGAGCAACATCGCTTCCTTCGGCACCCGTCCACCACCGGAGGTTCCGGTTTTGGCGTCAATGATGATCCCATCCGTTTCGATGAGTCCCTGCTTCAGAAACGGCAGCAGAGGGAGCAGGCTGGCCGTGGGGAAGCATCCGGGGGCGGCCACCAGAGAGGCCTCTGCAATGGCAGGCCCCTGCCACTCGGGCAAGCCGTAGACAGCGGTCCGGCAAAGCTCGGCATCCCTGCGATTCAGGGCCTGGGCCTCCTGTGCGTACACCTTGCTCCATTGCTCGAGGGAGCGATAGCGGAAATCGGCAGAGAGGTCGACGACACGAACCCCCCGTTCAATCAACTGAGGGGCGAGGCGGGCCGCCACGCCATTGGGAAGGCTCAGCACCGCGAAATCAGCCGCGTCCGCGATGCGGTCGGGATCCGCCGACTCCACCAAGGGGTCATCGGGGAGGGGCAAAAACGGACAAATCGAACTCCAACGCTGGCCGGCGCTGCGTTCCCCTCCCAGGAAGGTCGCCGTCAGACCAGGGTGGCCCAACAGGAGACGCAAGGTCTGAAGCCCGCCATATCCAGAGGCACCGATCACGGCAACCCGGGAGGCCGTGGGTGTGACCAATTGGCTCATGGAAGGCGAGGAGCTGCTTTGCATGAGCTTGCTCAGGCGTCAGCTGAAATTACTAGGTATCGATAATGACAAGACACACCTTCGCGTCTGGACCCCTGACAACCAGCACCGCCGAACGCATCCGCTTCGACTCCATCCCCGATGCCCTGGCAGCGATCCGCAACGGTGCCTGCGTTGTGGTGGTCGATGACGAGCAGCGGGAAAACGAAGGAGATCTGATCTGCGCCGCTCAGTTCGCGACGCCGGAGGCCATCAATTTCATGGCCACCGAGGCACGGGGGCTGATCTGCCTGGCGATGGAGGGAGAACGTCTGGATGAACTGGATCTACCGCTGATGGTGGATCGCAACACCGATGCCAATGAAACGGCCTTCACCGTCAGCATCGATGCCGGCCTGGAACACGGTGTCAGCACAGGGATTTCCGCGGAAGATCGCGCCCGGACGATCCAGGTGGCGCTCAATCCGGCCACACGACCCGCTGAACTGCGACGGCCCGGCCACATTTTTCCCCTCAGAGCCCGGAAAGGTGGGGTGCTGAAACGGGCGGGTCATACCGAAGCCGCCGTTGACCTCTCCCAACTCGCGGGACTGACGCCGGCCGGTGTGATCTGTGAGATCCAAAACACGGATGGATCGATGGCACGCCTGCCCGAATTGAGGCGGTATGCCGATCAATGGGGCTTGATGTTGATCAGCATCGCGGATCTGATCCGCTACCGGCTGGAGAACGAACGCTTCATCGAACGTCAGGCGCACGCCGAACTTCCGAGCCAGTTCGGACAGTTCCAAGCGATCGGTTATCGCAATGCCCTGGACGGCTCCGAGCATGTCGCCCTGGTCAAGGGCGACCCTTCGGCCCTGCAGGAGCCGGTCCTGGTGCGGATGCACTCGGAATGCCTCACCGGCGATGCGTTTGGCTCCTTGCGCTGCGACTGTCGCCCGCAGCTGGAGGCGGCCCTGGGCCGCATCGAACAGGAAGGCCAGGGGGTGGTGGTCTATCTCCGCCAGGAGGGCCGGGGGATTGGCCTGATCAACAAGCTCAAGGCTTACAGCCTCCAGGATGGGGGTCTGGACACCGTGGAAGCCAATGAAAAGCTGGGCTTCCCCGCTGATCTCCGCAACTACGGCGTCGGGGCCCAGATCCTGACGGATCTGGGCATTCATCGCCTGCGTCTGCTGACCAACAATCCGCGCAAGATTGCCGGTCTGGGCGGATATGGGCTTCAGGTGGTGGAACGCGTCCCGCTGGAAATCAACGCCGGGGATCACAACGCCGACTACCTGGCCGCCAAGCGAGACAAGCTCGGTCACCTCTTCAGCGATGCCACACCCTGTTGCGTGCTGGCGCTGTCCGTCGAAGCGACCAGCAACGCCTTACCCCAGTGGAGGCGCCAGGTCGAAAACGCAGCTCAACACCATGGGATTCACTTGGAGGCCCTCCATGCACCCCGAGTTCTTGCACTTTGGGAACGGCCCCAATTCGTCTGGAAACTGACACCGGCAGAGATCAATCTGGAACCCCTGCTGAGGGAACTCGCCGCGTGGCAGGAGGTCCAGAGGATCGGCTTGATGCGCACACCCTCTGAACAGATGGCACTGCACCCAACGCAGACCCTCGACCGACAGGAGCGCAGCCTGGCTCAACTCAAAGACCCCACCCAAGAGAGGGAGCTGCTCAGCGCAAGCCCCTCCCTTGTGAATTGGTCCTAGGGGGAGTTCAGCTGTCCTGAATGGTGACCTTGTTGATCCGGGAACCGTTGGCCAGCTTCAGCACAACATCCATGTTTCCGGTGAGGCCAAACACGGTGTGAACGCCATCGAGGTGGGGCTGGGCTTCATGGCAGATGTAGAACTGCGAGCCACCGGTGTTGCGACCGGCATGGGCCATCGCCAGGGTGCCGGATTGGTGCTTTTGGCTGTTGATCTCGCAATCGATCTGGTAACCGGGGCCACCTGTTCCCGCCATGCCACGGGCACCATCACGGCTGTTGGGACAACCGCCTTGGGCCATGAACCCTGGGATGACGCGGTGAAAGGCGAGGCCGTCGTAGAAGCCTTCCTTGGCAAGCTTGACGAAATTGGCCACGGTGTTGGGCGCGTCGGCCTCGAACAGCTCGAGCTCAATCAGGCCTGCCTCGGTGTCCATCAAGGCCTTGGTCATGGGACGCGAGCAAAATTGGAGTGTAAGTACAGAGGAACGGATACAGGACATGCGCGAACTCCAGAGCGCACGGGTCGGTGTCATCGGAGGCAGTGGTCTTTATGCCATCCGAGGACTGGACAACGTCTCAGAACACCAACTCGATACCCCATTCGGCCGCCCCTCGGACCTGCTGCGGGTGGGAACCCTCAATGGCATGGACACCGTGTTTTTGGCCCGCCACGGCCAGCACCACCATCTCCTGCCCAAGGAGGTGCCCTACAGAGCCAACATCTGGGCGATGCGGCAGCTTGGCGTGCGGTGGTTGGTCTCGGTGTCCGCCGTGGGATCGCTGCGGGAAGACCTGCGCCCGCGGGACATGGTGGTACCGGATCAATTCATCGATCGAACCCAAGAGCGACCGCACAGTTTTTTCGGTGATGGCTGCGTGGCCCATGTGAGTCTCGCCGACCCGTTTTGCCCGGTATTGAGCCGTCTTGTCGCAGAATCCGCGGACGCCGCGATCCCGGACGGTCACCGTCTGCATCGAGGTGGGACCTACCTCTGCATGGAAGGTCCGGCCTTTTCCACACGCGCGGAAAGCGAGCTGTACCGCAGCTGGAACTGCTCCGTGATCGGCATGACCAATCACACCGAAGCCAGGCTGGCCCGTGAAGCGGAACTGGCCTACGCCTCACTGAGCATGGTCACCGACTACGACTGCTGGCACCCCGACCACGACGCCGTCAGCGTGGAGATGGTGATCGGAAATCTCCAGGCCAATGCCGCTGCCACTGAACCCATCCTCCATGGACTGATGGGCCGTCTGAAGACGGAACGTCCGGAATCAGCGGCCCACAGTGCCTTGGCCTCGGCACTGATCACACCAAAAGACGCCGTGCCTGCGGAGACCCGTCAACGCCTGGACCTGCTGACGAGCCCGTACTGGGGGGCCTGGTCTCAGGGAGACGCCAGCTGACAACCGCAGCTCTCCAGAGCGGCCCGTAACTGATGTTGATGCTGCTCGAGGCAGGACTCGGCGTCCGCTCGATTCAGATTCGCCGACGCCATCAGCAACGCCAGTTTGACGGAGCCGCCGCTCTGCTCGAGAACCACCAGAGCACGGTCACGATCCAAACCAGCCAGATCACGAAGAATCCGCAGGGATCGATCTACCAGCTTGCTGTTGCTGGCGGAGACATCCACCATCCGATTGCCGTACACCTTCCCCAGGCCGACCATCACGGAGGTTGAAATGATGTTGAGCGCCATCTTGGTGGCGGTTCCAGCCTTGAGGCGGGTCGAGCCTGTGAGGAGTTCGGGACCCGTCAACAGGCGGATGTCAATGTCACAGGGCAACGGCGCTTGATCCGTCGGGACACAGGCCATCGCGATGGCGAGGGCTCCGATGCTGCGGGCATGGTGCAACGCCCCTCTGACGTAGGGCGTTGTGCCACCAGCCGCAATGCCGATCAGACAGTCGGCAGAGCCAAAGCCTTTGGCTTCGAGGTCAGCTCGGCCAGCTTCGTCCAGATCTTCCAGGCCTTCGGAACTGCGCAGCAGGGCGGGGGCCCCGCCCGCGAGCAGACCCTGCACCATCTCTGGATCACTGCAGAACGTCGGTGGACATTCCGCAGCATCCAAGACCCCCAAACGACCGGACGTTCCAGCTCCGAGGTAAAACAGCCTTCCCCCGTCGCGCAGCCGTGCCGTAATCGCCGTCACGGCTTCCGTGAGTTGCGCTGACGCACCGGCAACGGCCTGTTGAGGACGCAGATCCTCACTGACGAACAACGCCACCAAATCCGCCGTCGGCAGCTGATCTAAATCCCGACTGCGGGGGTTGGACTGCTCCGTCAGCAAATGGCCGCGATCAGCCGAGGGTTGTCGATCAGGATCAAATCCAGCCATGGCGTTCAGAGCAGACCCTCGAGGCGTCGACGCAACGCATCCAGCTCAGCGGAATCAGACGCGGTGTCCTGAACCGCGTCCTGAACCGGGGCCACGTCACCGTCCTCCTTCCACGTGGTCACATCACGGTTGGACTCCGGCGGTGCCATAAACAGTCGTTCCTCATCACTTTCAGGGACAAAACCGGCCTGGATGAACCGGGCTTCGTACCCGGATTGCTGGCAAAACGCCTCGATCTCCTCACGATCCAGCGCTTCAACGGTCGGCACCGGAAAGTCCTGGGCTTCCAGCAATCCCGCGTAACGCTCAGCATCGTCGGGATTCTCAAACAGCAGGACCACTGTTTTGCCTGACATCTCCAACGAGTGAATGCCCTCGGCATCGCTGCCGGCATCAAAGAGAAGAACGTGGACCTGCATTCACCACCGACAGAGACGTGGAGTCTCTCACTGTTGTGCGGTTCAGATCACCGCGCCGTCCTCCAGAGCCAGTTCCTGGAGTCGTCGGTAAAGGGCACGTTCCGCATCACCGAGATCGGCGGGAATCACAACGACGATCTCCACCAACTGATCGCCCAGACGTCCCTCGAACTCCAACCCCCGACCTCGCAGACGCAGGAGGCGTCCGGTGGAGGAGCCCGGAGGCACCTGCAGGGTGACGGGGCCATCCAGTGTCGGAACCTCCACCGCACAGCCCAGGGCAGCATCGGGTGGAAACAATTCCAGCCGGTAATGGACCCGCAGGCCATCGATGCGCAGACCGTCATCGGTGACAACCCGCAGATGCAGGAAGTGGTCACGGCCACCCGGAGCGACACCCTCGAGACGCAACCGCCAGCCATCACCGGCCAGCGGTGGGGTCTCAAGTTCAATCACCAGACCATCGGGGAGCGAAACCTCCACCGTGGTCCCCTCGAGGGCCTGATCAGGGGTGAGCACCACTTCGGACTCGAGGTCCTCGACGGCCCGCACCGGCGGCGGTGGCGGCGGTGCGGCCACCGGCCGATCAGCAGCGGACCGCTCGGCAGCAGGCTGGTCAACCGGATCTGAACCACGGGGGATGTCCTGGGGCTCGCGTGGACGCGGCGATACGACGCCCAGGACAACATCGAGGTACTGCTCGAAGTCGGGAAATCCCTCTGCAAAGGGATCCAGGCTGGTCGTGCTCCGTTGCCCCCTCTCCCAATCGGCCCGACGACGCGGGTCACTGAGGACGGCATAGGCCTCATTGACCAGTTTGAAGCGTTCCTCCGCAACGGGGTCATTGCCATTGAGGTCGGGATGCCAACGACGCGCCTCCCTCCGGAAGGCACGCTTCAGCTGATCCGAATCGCAGTCCGGATCCAGGCCGAGCAACGACCAGTAATCGGGATCAGCGATAGAAGTCATCGTCCCAGGGATCCGAATCGCGACGGCTCATGCCACGGCTGCCGGCACGGGGCCGCGGTGGCGTTCCCCAGGGATCATCGTCCCAATCGTCATCGGCGAAGAGTTCATCTTTGAGCGAGCCAATCGTGCTGCGGATGCCCTGAAACGGGCTGCCGTCGCCCTGCCGTTCTGCGGCCAGGCGCCGGTTCAAACCGAACATGGCTTCCTCCAGGCCGCTGACCATGAGGTCGAGCTCCTGCAGATCATCCTGGGCCAAACAATCCTGCACATCACGCAGGGCCATCTCGACGGCCCGTTGCTGACGTTCTGCGCCATAGGGGCCGAGTTCCAGCGCGGCATCGCGCAACCGCCGTTCAGCCTGCGCCACGAGGGTCTGAGCTCGGTTACGACGTTCGATCACGGCCCGGCGACGTCGATCCTCGTCGGATCGTGCTTCCGCTTCAGCGATCAGGGCCTGAACCTCCTGTTCATTGAGATTGGAGCCTCCCTGAATCGACACCGACTGTTTCCGACCGGTCGTGCGATCCGTGGCACTGACTTGAAGCAAGCCATTGGCATCGATATCGAAGGCAACCTGGACCTGAGGAACACCCCGGGGTGCCGGAGGAATGCCGGACAGCCGAAAGCGGCCGAGGGACTTGTTGTCTGACGCCATCTGGCGCTCCCCTTGCCAGACGTGAATCTCAACCGAGGACTGGTTGGCTTCCGACGTGCTGAAGACATCGGACTGACGCACCGGAATCGGGGTATTGCGGGGAATCAACACCTTCATCAGTCCACCGACGGTCTCCAGACCGAGCGACAGGGGCGTGACGTCATTGAGCAGAAGATCGCGCAGCTCTCCCGTCAGGATTCCGGCCTGCACCGCAGCCCCCACCGCCACAACTTCATCGGGGTTGACCGACTGGCAAGGATCAATCGGAACCAGCGTTCGCACGAGTTGCTGGACCATCGGCATCCGGGTTGCCCCTCCCACGAGCACCACATCGTCAATGTCATCCGGTGCGAGTCCGGAATCGCGCAGTGCTGCCTGAACCGGAGATAACAACCGATCAAGCAGATCTGGACAGAGACCTTCAAACGTGGCGCGATCGAGGGTGGTTTCGATGTGCAGGGGTCCGTCCTCCCCCGTTGCGATGAAAGGAAGGGAAATCGGTGTGCTCAACACCCCTGAAAGCTCTTGTTTGGCCTTTTCAGCGGCTTCGGTCAGCCGCTGCAGTGCCTGTCGATCGCGACGCAGGTCAACGCTGTGCTCCTGCTCGAATGCCGTGGCCAGCCAATCAACGATGCGTTGGTCAAAGTCATTGCCTCCCAGTTGCGTGTCGCCGTTGGTGGCTTTGACATCAAACACACCGTTGGCGATGCGCAGCAGCGATACATCAAAGGTTCCACCACCGAGGTCGAACACCAGCACCCGGCGGACGGCACTGCGATCAAAGCCATAGGCCAGGGCCGCCGCGGTGGGTTCGTTGAGAATGCGTTCGACGGAGATGCCGGCCAGACGACCGGCATCGCGTGTGGCCTGGCGCTGGGCATCATTGAAGTAAGCCGGAACGGTGATCACCGCTGCTTCAACCGGTTCTCCGAGGTACGTGGATGCATCGTCAACCAACTTGCGGATGATGCTGGCCACCAACTCTTCCGGGGCATATTCCCGCTCGGTGATCGGGCAGGGGATGCGAATTTGGCCCTGGTCATTGGCACGCACGGTGTAGGGAACCGCGAGGCTGCTGTCCTCGAGTTCGTCCCAATCGCGACCCACGAAGCGTTTGAGGTTGGAAAACGTATTCCGTGGACTCAGAACCAGCTGGCGCCGGGCGAGTTGGCCAACCACCAACTCCTGATCCTTGGTGTACCCCACCACCGAAGGGGTCGTCCGTCCGCCTTCTGTGTTGGCGATGACATGGGGCCGGCCGGCCTCGAGCACAGCAACAACGGAATTGGTGGTCCCCAGGTCGATCCCGACGATCCGGCTCATAACCGCATGCTTTGCAAACCCAAGCTACCGAGGAGATCCATCCCCTCGGTAGCTCACATCACCCGTGGATAAACTCCTCTTAAGGATGTGAATCGACGGGTCTCTACGGTTAAGACGCCTCTCCACAGGGAGAATGTCCCCTCGATCGGACGATCCATATCTTCTCCGACGACGTCCGCCATCGGAACGGCTGGTGGATCAAGGCTTTCAACAGCTGGCCATCACCCTCGCCTCAGTGGTGGCTGTTGTGTTGCTGTCCATTCTCCTGGTGGTGTTTTGGGGAGCGTTGGAATCGATGGGTCGTTACGGGCTGTCGTTTCTGACCACATCCAACTGGAACCCGGTCGACGATGAATACGGCGCAGGTGCCGCGATCTACGGCACGTTGCTCACGTCATTCCTGGCCCTGCTCGTCGCCGTTCCCCTGGGCGTCGGCACAGCGATTTTCATCACCGAAAACATCATTCCACTGCGGATTCGAAACACCATCGGCTTGATGGTGGAGCTCCTCGCTGCCATCCCATCGGTGGTGCTTGGGCTGTGGGCGATTCTCGTGATGGAACCCTTCATTCGCCCCGCGCTGGAACTGCTGTACAGCAAGGAGTGTGCGCCGGTTCCGATCGCCTGGGATGGGCTGATCCATCTCGGATCGTGGACGCTGCAGCTTCCGGGCTTTGACGTGGTAGCTCCGAACCTCGGTTGCCTGGACCTCAATCTGTTTGGCCAGAGCATCAATCTGCACTGGTTAACCATTTTTGGCACCATCCCCAAAGGACGCGGAATGATTCCGGCGGTCCTCATTCTGATTGTGATGATTTTGCCAATCATCACAGCCATTGCACGTGATTCGTTGAATCAAGTGCCTGAAAAACTCAGACAAGCGGCCTATGGGATCGGAACAACCCGCTGGGGAGCCATTATCAATGTGATCCTGCCAGCTGCCATCTCTGGAATTGTGGGCGGCGTGATGTTGGCGCTCGGTCGTGCCATGGGCGAGACCATGGCCGTCACGATGATCATTGGCAACTCAAACAACTTCAGCCTGTCTCTTCTCGCCCCCGGCAACACGATTGCCGCCATGTTGGCCAATCAATTTGGAGAGGCCGATGGATCGCAGGTGTCATCACTGATGTACGCAGCATTTGTACTGATACTGCTGACGTTGATGGTCAACATCATTGCCCAGTGGTTGGTCAAGCGGCTCAGCCTCAAATACTGATCGGAGCCATCATGACAACAACGACTCCGAAACTGATCACAGCTAGAAGGGGACTGAATTACAGACCTCAGTCGCCACGCAATATCGCCAACAGGATGCTGACCATCCTGGCAAGTCTGTTCGCTTTGATTTGCGTTGCCCCCCTGCTTCTGGTTCTGGGGTATGTGGTGATCAAAGGGTTTGAGAACCTCAGCGTCACACTCTTTTCACTGCTCCCGGAGCCCCCTCCGTCCGATGGAGGGGGCATCCGCAATGCGATCTTCGGAACCTTCGTCGTAACCCTGATCGCCATGGGCATCGCGGTCCCCGTTGGAGTGGGGGGTGGGATCTATCTGGCTGAATATTCGAGAAGCGGCGCCTTCTCAAAGTTCATCCGCTTCGGAACCAATGTGCTGTCCGGTGTCCCTTCAATTATTGCCGGTGTTTTCATCTACAGCACCGTGGTGTACACCAAAGTCCTGTTTGGCAGCAATTTCAGTGCCATGGCCGGAGGCATGGCACTGTCCATCCTGATGGTGCCGACGGTGATCAAAACAACCGACGAAGGATTGAAGCTCGTTCCGGATGATCTCCGGCGAGCATCGATGGGTGTTGGTGCCTCCCGGTTTGTCACTGTGACGCGGGTCACCCTGCCGGCAGCGCTGACGCCAATTGCAACAGGGATTGTTTTGGCTGTAGCCAGAGCAGCTGGAGAAACGGCACCACTGTTATTTACAGCGTTATTCACCTATTTCGAATGGGATGGCATTTTCAGCCCGATCGCAAGTATGTCGGTCCTGATTTACAACTTCTCGTTGATGCCATCCAACCCACACAACGAGCTTGCATGGGCCGCATCGTTTGTCCTGGTTGTGTTGATTCTTGGCTTGAACCTCCTATCGCGCTGGCTAGCGCGCCTCGCCGCAAGATGACCTGACCTGACTCCATCCCGCTAGCCCTCAACCGATGCCATGACCAGCTCCTCCCCAGCACCCAACGCAACGGCAACGCAGCCGGTCGACACCACGCTGTCTCTGCAGAACGTGACGATCAGCTATGGGGCCTTTGAAGCCGTCAGGAATGTCTATTGCGATATCCCCAAAGGCAAGGTCACCGCATTCATCGGACCATCCGGCTGCGGTAAATCAACCGTGCTTCGGTCGATCAATCGAATGAATGACCTGATCGAAGGTTGTTCACTGAAGGGGCGTGTTCTCTTTGATGGAGCTGATCTTTATGGAGCATCCGTCGACCCCGTGGAAGTGCGGCGCCGCATCGGAATGGTGTTTCAACAACCGAATCCCTTTCCAAAAAGCATCTACGAAAATATTGCCTTTGGAGCCAGGATCAATGGCTACAGCGGCAATATGGATGAGCTAGTGGAACGCTCCCTGCGACAGGCTGCCGTCTGGGATGAATGCAAAGACAAACTCAACGAAAGCGGCTACTCCCTCTCAGGCGGCCAGCAACAACGCCTTTGCATTGCACGAACCATTGCCATTCAACCCGACGTCATCCTGATGGATGAACCCTGTTCTGCCCTGGACCCAATTTCGACCTTGAGAATTGAGGAGACGATGCATGAACTCAAGAAGAGCTACACGATCGTGATCGTGACCCACAACATGCAACAAGCTGTGCGCGTCAGCGACATGACGGCGTTCTTCAATGCCGAAGCCGTTGAGAATGGAAGTGGAAAAGTCGGGTATCTCGTTGAATTCAACGAAACGGAAAAAATCTTCAACGACCCCCAGCAACAGGCGACCCAGGACTACGTTTCCGGTCGCTTTGGCTGAGTTCCAATGCCCTGATTCGTCCAATCAATTCACCGATCAACAAGGGCAGTGATGCCCTTTTTTGATGCCTGCGAACAGGCAAAAAAAAACCGGTCCTGAGGACCGGGGAAGCGGAGAGGGAGGGATTCGAACCCTCGATAGAGTTGCCCCTATACAGCATTTCCAGTGCTGCGCCTTCGACCACTCGGCCACCTCTCCAGCGGCTGACGTGGGGCAGATGCCAATGTAGCAGGGCGTTTCCGCCTGACCCCATGGGCACGAGCCACAGAGTCACCATTCACTGGCGACAGGCGAACCGCACGATCAGCCATGACGTGCCAGAGGGGGACTACATCCTGCAGAGCTTCGAACAGCAGGGTGATCCACTTCCGTTCTCTTGCAGGAACGGCTGCTGCACCAGCTGTGCCGTTCGTGTTCAACACGGCAGCCTCGATCAACGGGAGGCCATGGGACTCTCCCGCGAACTGCGTGACCGGGGCTATGGCCTCCTTTGTGTGGCTCGGGCGATCGGCCCGCTTGAGGCCGAAACCCAAGATGAGGACGAGGTCTACGAGCTGCAATTCGGCCGCCACTTCGGTCGCGGCTCCGTGCGCTCCGGACTTCCCCTGGACGAAGAGTGACGATGTCGCCATCCCTGACCCAGCAGGCTGCTGAGCACGCCAAGCTCAGCGCCACTCACATCCAAACGCTCGCTGATCTCGCACGCAGGTGTGCGGAACGCGGCGGAAAGGAACTGATGCGGCATTACGGCCGCATTGCCAGCATCGAAAGCAAGGGTCGCGCAGGAGACCTGGTCACCAATGCCGATCTCGCCGCCGAGGCCATCGTTCTCGACGCGCTCCAACAGGACACTCCCGAGATCGCAATCCTGGCCGAGGAAAGTGGCAGCGCTGGGGAGCAGAACGGATTGCGCTGGTGCATCGATCCACTGGATGGAACGACGAATTTCGCCCACGGCTACCCGTTTTTTGCCACCTCGATTGGACTGACCTTCCAACAGCAGCCGATCCTCGGGGCCATCTGCGTTCCCTTTCTTGGGGAGACCTTCTGGGGTGCTCCCGGCATCGGGGTGTTTTGCAATGACACTCCCATCAGCACAACCAGCTG
Organism: Parasynechococcus sp.; assembly: GCF_042954325.1. GTDB lineage: Bacteria > Cyanobacteriota > Cyanobacteriia > PCC-6307 > Cyanobiaceae > Parasynechococcus. The sequence goes on from NZ_JBGKDS010000017.1 coordinate 65,461, forward strand.
CAACAGCCTCGGAGATGCCCTGCTGGTCACCGGCTTTGCCTATGACCGCCACACCCGCCTCGACAACAACTACGCCGAGTTCTGCTGGTTCACCCACCGCACCCATGGGGTCCGACGAGGGGGAGCCGCAGCGGTTGATTTGGCCTTCGTGGCCGCTGGCCGCCAGGACGGCTACTGGGAGCGAGGACTCTCGCCCTGGGATCTGGCAGCGGGCGTCGCCCTGGTCGACCTGGCTGGCGGACGCATCAGTGGCTATCGCGACGAGCCTTTTGATCTCACCAGCGGCCGAGTGGTTGCGGCCAACCCCGCCCTTCACGCTCTGATGATTCGGGAACTGGCTCAGGTCCAACCGCTACGCGGTGAGGATTTCGGTGCCCCCGAGATCACGGCCATGGGATCCTGAGTCGAGTCTGAAACCCCGCAGATGGCGCTGCAACCAGCAGCTGGTGCCAGGGATCTCAATCCCAGGCAGGTCGAAAACAATCGACTGCTGAGCGAAAAACTGGCCGCGGTCTACCGCCAGTGGGGTTATGACGAGGTTTCACCACCACGGGTGGAACGCCTCGACACCCTGCAGGCGGGCGGTGCCATCGCCAGTGGTGATGTGGTGCGACTGGTCGCCGACGAACCCCTTGGGTTGCGGCCAGAAATGACGGCATCCATTGCCAGGGCTGCCTGTACGAGGCTTGCCTCCCGTCCTCGCCCCTTGCGCCTCTGGGCCTCAGGAACCGTCTTCCAGAGCCGAGTGGCCGATGAGGGAGGGCTCTGCATAGAAGAAAATCTTCAGAGTGGTGTCGAGCTGTTCGGGGTTCCCGACATCGCAGCGGAGATGGAGCTGCTCTCTCTGCTGCTGCGCTCGATCGCAACCCTCGACTTGCGCGCCAGCCATCAGCCGCGACTGCTGCTCGGGCACACCCAGCTCATGGATCTGCTGCTCGAGGCGATCGATCCTGGCCAACGCCAGCAGGTGCGCTCGGCCTTGATTCAGTTTGATCGCCTGACACTGGAGACCCTGGAGATCTCAGCAGAGGACAAGTCCAGGCTGCTGGATGTGCTGGACAGCCGCGGGAACCCCAGCCAGATGTTGGACAAACTCAAGGCCCTGTACGGACCTCAACCGGTCTTCGATTCCTTGGCCCGACTCAGCGAGCAGCTCGGACCACTGGCCCAGGAGCTCGACGTGACGCTTCAGCTGGATCCAACCTTTCAACCGCACTACGAGCTGTACACAGGCCTGGTCTTTCAGTTGGTCTGTGCCGGTCACTCCGCTCCGGTCGTGATCGCCCGGGGAGGTCGTTACGACGATCTGGTGCGGCGCTGTGGAGCCACAGGACCCAGGGCCGCCGGCGCCGGCTTCAGCCTGGCCATTGATCCGATTCGGGAGCTACTCAGCGAAGAGGCGCCTCCGGAGACCCAGGATCCGACCATTTTTGTTGCCTACGGCCCACAGAGCTCCCTCGAGGCGGCACTGCTGCGTCAGCAGCACTGGCACCAGCAAGGGCGCCGGGCATTGATCGGATTGGACAGCTTTGACCAACGCAGCGATGCTGAACGTCATGCCGACACCGATGGCGCGTCACTGCAGCTCGATTGGCTTGATCTCTAAGATCCGGCCATTCGCGGACTGATCGCCATGGCTCACACCATCGTTACTGATGTGTGCGAAGGCATTGCCGATTGCGTCGACGCCTGCCCCGTGGCTTGCATCGATCAGGGCAACGGCAAAAACAAGAAGGGTACCGATTTCTACTGGATCAATTTCGACACCTGCATCGACTGCGGAATCTGCCTTCAGGTCTGTCCCGTCGAGGGAGCGATCCTGGCCGAGGAACGCCCTGAACTCCAAAAAGCAGGCTGAGTCCGGCGGCGCCTTGGTTTGAACACAGTGGTCCAGGCCCACGGGTACGGAGACCCCGACTCATCCAGTGGTTGAGGGTCAGAGCATCTGATCCCTAGGGTTCGTTTTTTATCGCTGGGCCATGTCGGTGTTGGAAGAACAGGGTCAGATTCAGATCCACACCGAAAATATTTTTCCGATCATCAAGAAGGCCGTTTACTCCGGCCATGAGGTTTTCCTCAGAGAACTGGTCAGCAACGGTGTCGATGCCATCAGCAAGCGGCGCATGGCAGCCATGGCAGGGGATTGCAGTGAAGGTGCCGACGGCCTGATCAGCATTCGCGTCGATCGCGAGGCCAAGACCCTGACCATCAGCGACAACGGCATTGGCATGAATGCCGATGAAGTGAAGCGCTACATCAATCAGGTGGCGTTCTCGAGTGCAGAGGATTTTCTCGAGAAATACAAACAGGAAGACGACGCCATCATCGGCCACTTTGGCCTGGGCTTCTACTCCAGTTTCATGGTGGCTGAACGGGTGGAACTGGTGACCCGATCCGCCCGACCGGACAGTGAAGCCGTCCGCTGGGACTGCGACGGTTCGCCGAACTTCACGCTCAACGCCGCCGAGCGTGACGAAGCCGGGACCGATGTGATCCTGCATCTGATGGAGGAGGAACTCGAGTACCTCGAGCCAGCACGGATCAGAACCCTGATCAACACCTACTGCGACTTCATGGCTGTGCCCGTGCAGCTGGAAGGCGAAACCATCAACAAAATGGAGGCCCCCTGGCGGAAGAGCGCCAGAGACCTGAGCGATCAGGACTACATCGACCTCTACAACTACCTCTACCCCTTCCAGGGGGACCCCCTGCTTTGGGTCCACCTCAACACTGACTACCCCTACAACCTCCAGGGCATCCTGTTCTTCCCCAAGCAGACCGGCCGTGCTGACTGGGAAAAGGGCGAAATCAAGCTGTACTGCAACCAGGTGTTCGTCAGCGATTCGATCAAGGAGGTCGTGCCCCGTTACCTGCTTCCGCTTCGGGGGGTCATCGACTCCCCTGACATTCCCCTCAATGTGAGCCGCAGTGCGCTGCAGACTGACCGCAGGGTGCGCTCCATTGGCAACTTCGTGGCCAAGAAAGTGGCCGATCGACTGCGGGCCTTGAAAACAGACGACCCAACGGCCTACGCCGAGGCCTGGGAATCCCTGGCTCCGTTCGTGAAGATCGGCGCGATGGAAGACGAGAAATTCGCCGATCAGATCTCAGAGCTGATCTTGTTCGGCACCACGGCGGAGGCGGGCGACGGAGAGAACCCCGACCCCGTTGCAGCCCAAGGCAAGGCCTACACAACCCTGGAGGGGTATCGCAGTCGACTGAAGGACGACAGCAAACAACGGGTGCTTTACAGCACCGATGACGTTGCCCAGGCTGGAGCCCTCAACCTCTGGACCAGCCAGGGGGCCGAGGTGCTGAAACTCGAAACGGTGATCGACACCCAGTTCATCCCCTGGCTTGAGCATCGCCACGACGACATCACCTTCCAGCGGGTCGATGCCGAACTGGATGACAGCCTCAAAGACGAACAGAGCGAGCTGGCAGACCAGGACGGAAACACCCAGTCCGAAACGCTGCGCTCCCTGATCAAGGAGGCCCTGGCCAATGACAAAGTGACCGTGCAGGTGCAGGCACTGAAGACCGATTCAGCCCCCCCGGCGATGATTCTGTTGCCAGAACAGATGCGTCGCCTTAACGACATGGGCGCGCTGATGGAACAACGGTTGCCCGGCCTGCCCGATCACCACGTTCTGCTGGTCAACCGCCGCCATCCCCTCGTGGAAGGTCTGCTCAAGCTGCAGTCCGGCGGGGTCCTTGTGGGCAGCGGAGAAGCCTCTCCGACCCAGACCCTCTCCCAGGAGCTGGCTCGGCACCTGTACGACATGGCTCGCCTGGGTGTTGGAGGTATGGAACCCAACGAACTGGCTGGATTCCAAACACGCAGTGCACAACTGATGGGGGAGTTGATGCAACGTTCGATCTGAACTTGTCGTTCGCTTTGATAAGATCGTTGTTTGGAACTGTTTGCTCAGCTCCAAACAACCTCAACTCAGAAGGACGTCGTCATGTCTCGGGTGTGTCAGCTCACCGGTACTCGCGCCAACAACGGCATGGCCGTGAGCCATTCCCACATCCGAACCAAGAAGCTGCAACAGGCCAACCTGCAGCAGCGACGCCTCTGGTGGGCCGAAGGCAAACGCTGGGTGAACATCCGCGTCACAACGCGTGCCCTGAAGACCATCCAGAAAAAAGGCCTCGGCGCCTACGCCAAGTCCCTCGGCGTTAACCTGGCCAAACTCTGACGATTGGTCCCTTGCGCCGGCGTGATCTGATCCTTCAATCCGGACTGCTTCTTGCCGCGCTCTCCATCTCACCCCCGCGGGCCAAGGCCCTCGGGGGTGTTGTTTTGGAAACTGGGACCGATGTTCCTGACTTTGACCTAGAAGGCTCAAGCCAGCAAACTCCAAACAAAGAGCGTTGGACCCTGAGCGATTTCCGCGGGCAATGGCTGGCTCTCTATTTCTACCCACGGGATTTCACCGGTGGCTGCACGATTGAAGCTCGCGGATTCGCAAAACTGCTGAATCGCTACCAGGAGCTCGATGCAGCGGTGGTCGGGATCAGCGCCGACAGCGTTGACGATCACGCGTCATTCTGTTCGAGTGAAGGCCTTGATTTCCCCTTGCTCTCCGATCCGGACGGGGTTGTCAGCAAAGCCTATGGCTCCTGGATGGCACCGTATTCACTCCGACACACGTTTCTGATCGATCCCCAGGGCAAACTGCGGCAACGTTGGGTGGCTGTTCGTCCCAGTGGTCATGCCCAGGAAGTGCTGGATGAGCTGATCAACCAGCGCAACAACACAGCGGTTTGACAAATCCTGCTCAGTCGTGAAGGGTGGGTGACATTGCAGGCAGGGTGACTTGATGGTGGCGGGAGAAGGACAAAGCAAATTCATCATCCTGTACCACCGCACACCATTTGACGAAGGCAAAGACGAACAAGGGAAACGGATCTGGATTGATCAGAAAAGCCCGAACGGAATTATTCCAACCCTGAGAAATCTGTTCCGCTCCAGTGAGAACGGAACATGGATTGCATGGCGGCGAGTTGAACAGCTTGATCACGCCGATGATGAAACCATCGCAATGGATGAACCGGCTCCGTTCACCCTGCGAAGAATTCCACTCAACGACGAACAGATATCAAGTTTTTATCACATCACCTCAAAGGAATGTTTCTGGCCGATTCTCCATACATTCCCGACCTATTTCAATGTCAACAATGCCGATTGGGCCATCTTTGAAGATGTGAACCGTCGCTTTGCTGATGCGGCCTGCCGCGAAGCCGCAGAGGGGGCAACGGTTTGGGTTCATGACTACAACCTTTGGCTCACTCCTGGATACATCCGAGAGCAGCGACCCGATCTGAAGATCGCTTTCTTTCACCACACCCCCTTCCCCGGAAACGATGTTCTGGCCATCCTCCCCTGGCGGGAACAGATCCTGGAAAGCCTGCTCTGTTGCGACGTCGTTGGCTTCCACATTCCCCGCTACACCGAGAATTTCGCGCGGGCAGCCAACACCCTGATCGGAGCACGCCGCGGCCCGAAAAAGCCGGTCGACCCCAAATTCATCACCGTGGGGACGGCCCTGTCGGAATCCAGCGTCACCGAATGGATGGAACACAACGGGCGCCGGGTGCAACTACTGAGTTCACCGGTGGGAACCTCACCGGATGTCATTCAGGAACTCTCCTGGAGTCCTGATGTGGAAAGCCATGGTGAATTGATTGTTCAAGACACCAAAAAAGGGAGGAAACTCATTCTTTCCGCCAGTCGTGTTGATTACACCAAAGGCAATGAAGAGCTGCTTCTGGCCTTTGAACGCCTGCTGGAACGTCGGCAGGATCTACACGGTGAGGTCGTGCTGATGCTTGCGTGCGTGGCCGCGGCCAGCGGCATGAAGATCTACGAGGACACCCAGCGTTCCATCGAAGAAATGGCCGGCCGCATCAATGGACGGTTTAGCCAAATCGACTGGGTGCCGATTCGCTTCTCCACACGGCGGATTCCCTACGAAGAAATGATCGCCTGGTTCTGCCAGGCCGACGTCTGCTGGATCACGCCCCTTCGTGATGGTCTCAACCTAGTGGCCAAGGAATATGCCGCCGCACGACGCAACCGTGGCGGGGTTCTGGTGCTGTCGGAATTCACGGGCGCATCCGTGGTTCTGGATGGTGCCGTGCTGACCAACCCCTACTCCAATCGCCGCATGGACGAGGCGATTGAACAAGCGCTGGCCATGGATCCTGAAGAGCAACGGGATCGGATGCTGCGGATGACCAATGCTGTCGAGGCCTACACGGTGAAGGACTGGGCTGAAGAGCAACTGACCGGGTTTCCGGAACCAGCCTCGGCATGAGACGCCGCCTGAGGTGGTGGTGGTCCCTGCTGAGCCTGCCACTGCTCACCGTGGCGACTCTGGCCTGGTCTGCCGCCCACGCTGTCGAGCAGGTCACCCTGCTGATGCCAGCTCCCTTTGCGGAGTCGACGGCGCCTCTCGTTCGGCAGTTCAACGAGCAACACCGCGGCAGGATTGAGCTCAATGTCAGCAGTGGCCCGCGGGACACCGAGGCCATGTCCGATCTAGCGATCAGCAGCCTGATCCTCGGTGCCCCCCCCTATGACGCCCTGTTGATCGACGTCACCTGGCTCCCCAAATATGCCGCCGCCGGCTGGCTTGAGCCCCTCGACGGCTTTTTCAGCGCCGAGGACGAACAGACCCTGATCCGAGGGGCACGCCAGGGCAATCGCTATCAGGACCATCTCTTCCGCTGGCCCTTCAATGCCGATGTCGGCCTGCTCTATTGGCGGACCGACCTCATGGAGGCCCCTCCCCAAACCCCGAATGAACTTCTGGGGATCAGTCGACAATTAATCGCCGACAACGCCGTGAAAACAGGCTTTGTCTGGCAAGGACGCCAGTACGAGGGTCTGAGCTGTGATGCGCTCGAAATCTTTCGTGGTTTCGGCGGGCGTTGGCTGGGGAGCGACGGCCAACCTGCACTGACATCCGCCAACGTGCAGCGTGCCGTCGACTGGATGGAAACGCTGATCCGCACTGGCGCCAGCCCGAGGGCCGTGACCAATTATGCGGAAACGGAAAGCCTGCAGGCCTTCAAGGCTGGGGATGCTGCTCTGATGAGGAACTGGCCCTATGCCTGGGCCGAACTTCAAAAACCCGACAGTGCCGTCCGTGGTCGGATCGGAATCACGACGATGGTGGCTGAACCGGGCCAGACACCCGTGGCCACCCTCGGCAGCTGGGGGCTGTCGATGTTGAAAGGAGCCCGACACCCGGATGCAACGGTGGAAGCCATCCGTTATCTGACCGAGGCAGAAGCCCAGAAACAACGGTTCATCGCCCAGGGATACACCCCCACCGTTGAGGCGCTCTACCGCGACCCAGAGCTCCTCGCCGTTGCTCCCCAGCTCCCGCAACTGGCCCAAGCCCTGGAGCTGGCCACCCCGCGACCACCGACTCCCCTCTATGCCCAGATCAGCGATGTGCTCCAACGCCAACTCAGTGGTGTGCTGACCGGCAACCAATCGAGCGAAGAGGCATTGAAACGGGCCCAGACCTCAACCAGCACGATCCTCCAATCGGCGGGAGGTGCCTGATGCCACTGCTGCTTGCCACTCCGGCCCTGGTCCTGCTGCTGGTGATTTACGGCTGGCCTCTGATTCGATATGGCTGGCTCAGTTTCCATGCTGATTCCGTTCTCACCGGACTGATCCCCGTCCCCAATGGGGGGGCGAACTGGCTCCGCCTGGCCCTGGATGAGCGCTTCTGGCAGGACGTGATTCAAACCAGCCGTTTCGCCTTGGTCTCGGTGGGTGTGGAATTGATTCTCGCCCTGGCAATCGCTCTGCTGCTGGATCAACGCTGGCGTTGGAGAGGTGGTGTACGCGCCTTGACCCTGCTGCCCTGGGCCCTGCCAACCACCGTGATGGCCTTGGGTTGGCGCTGGATTTTCAACACCCCCTACGGCCCACTGGATCAAATCAGCGCCGCCCTCGGCGGTCAGCCCCTCAACCTCTTGGCCTCGCCCCAATGGACTTGGTTGGCCACGGTTCTGGCCGACGTCTGGAAAACAACGCCCTTCATTGCCTTGATCCTGCTCGCCGGATTGCAGACCATCCCAAGCGATCTCTACGAGGCCTTCCGCCTAGAGGGGGGCAACTCCAGCCAAGCGCTGCGCCGGGTCACCCTCCCGTTACTGCAGCCCTACATCCTGCTGAGCCTGTTGTTTCGACTGGCCCAAGCCTTCGGTGTCTTCGATCTGATCCAGGTGCTCACCGGTGGAGGGCCGGCGGGCAGCACCGAAAGCATTGCGCTGTATGCCTATCTGAACGCCATGCGCTTCCTCGACTTTGGATACAGCGCCACGGTGATGCTGGGTGGGTTCATCCTGCTGACAACTGCTGTCGGATTGACAGCACTCGGCCTCCGCAGCGTTCTGCACTGGCGAGGGAGCGCGTCATGAAACAACGTCTGTTGTGGCCTTGGATCGTCGCCTTGATCCTCTGGTCGGTTGCACCGATGCTGTGGCAACTGCTCACCTCCCTGACCCGAAGTGATGCGCTCGTCAGCACAACACTCCATTGGTCCGATCGCTGGACGCTGAGCCACTACCGAGAGCTCCTGCAAGGGGATCCACCGTTCTGGCGTTACCTCCTGAACAGCACGCTGGTGGCTGGCGGAACCACACTGCTGACCCTGAGCCTGGCCATCCCTGGGGCCTATGGCCTCGCCAAACTTCCGGACCGGTTGCGACGATCCGTACGCCTGCTCATCGGAGCGGCCGCGTTGTTTCCCTACGTGTTGCTGTTCCTGGCACTGCTCGAGCTGGCACGACAGCTCGGCTGGGGCAACAACCTGCTGTTGATCACCATCCCCTATGCCGCGTTATCGATGCCATTGGCGTTGTTGCTGCTCACCGCAGCCTTCGAAGGGCTGCCCCATGATCTCGAGGATGCAGCACGCATGGAGGGGATGACGGTGCTTCAGCGTCTGCGCTGGATCCTGATTCCACTAATCACCCCGGCCTCGGCCAGCACGGCGGTGCTGGTTTTTTTATTCGCCTGGAATGAATACCCAATCGCACTGACCTGGATCAGCCGTTCGGATCTGCTCACGCTGCCCGTTGCCATGGCCCGGATCGCCGGATCATCGATCTATGCCGTGCCCTACGGCGCCTATGCCGCCGCCACAGTGCTTGGATCCATCCCGCTGCTTGTGCTTGTGCTGTTGTTCCAACGGCAGATCGTGTCTGGCCTGACCCAGGGAGCTGTCAAAGGATGATGCTGACCCTCTCCAACATCGGCCGTCGTTTTGGCGACACCTGGATTCTCAAGGACCTCAATCTTGACGTTGGCGAAGGGGAATGCGTGGCCTTGTTGGGGCCGAGCGGCTGCGGCAAAAGCACAGCGCTCCGACTGATCGCCGGTCTCGATCAACCGGATCAGGGCGAGGTCTTGATCGCTGGCAAACCGCAAAGCCAGATTCCTGCGCATCGCCGACGCATCGGCATGGTGTTCCAGAGCTATGCCCTGTTCCCGCATCTGAGTGTGCGGCGGAACCTGAGCTTGGGGCTGCAGATCCGTGGTGCATCCGCCGCTGATCAACGCCAACGGGTGAATCAAATGCTTGAGGTGGTGCGACTGGCGGATCAAGCGGACCAACGGCCAGCGCAACTCTCTGGAGGCCAGCGCCAACGGGTTGCGTTGGCCCGGGCTCTCCTGCGCGATCCATTGGTGTATCTGCTCGATGAGCCCATGAGCAACCTCGATGCTCAATTGCGCGATGAGCTGCGACCGGATTTACGCCGCCTGATCCTGGGTGGACCCCAGCCGGTCGTCTACGTCACCCATGACCAACAGGAGGCCATGGCCCTCGCCGATCGCATCGCCATTCTTCGCGCTGGACGAATTGAACAGATCGGGACACCCGAGCAGCTCTACAACGCACCACAAACCAGCTTCGTCGCGCAATTCATCGGACGGCCACCGATGAATCTGCTGAAAGAAGACAGCCATCAAGTAGACAGCCGCGTCGTCGTGGGCATCCGCCCGGAACATCTGCGGTTTGACCCCGCCGGACTGCCCTGCCGGCTGATCCACCGCGAGTGGCATGGAGCCAGCCAGCATCTGTTACTGGAAACCCCTCGCGGAACGCTGCAGATGGTGTGTTCCGGGGAGACCGCACTGGAAGACAACGCGAACATCAGCTGGGATCCAAGGCTGGAAAACCGTTTTGACGGCATCAGCGGGCAACGGATCCCATCCGACTGAACACCTGGCCGTGCTCGGATGCCTGGACCTGCAACCGAGCCAACTCGGCCTCATCCGCGGGTTGATCCACACTGCCGCGCCATTGCGCCAGCAGGCCCTCCGTACTGAACCAGGCCCTCAGATCGGTGCAGGGCACACCGGACATGGCAGCCGCTGCCTCCACCTTGGGGTCATAGCTGAGGGCGGCCATGGGACACCCGGCCAGACGCGCCAGGATCAGAGCATGGAGGCGCATCGGCAACACCAGACGAGCCGTCTGAACCGTGGTCGTCACAACCTCCAGCGACTCCGGCACCACCACGCGACTGCGGCGGCGCAAGGAGGATGGGGTGATGCCATCGCGATCCAGCCATGGCAACAGGTCAGCATCCTGGTGGTGGTGAAAGGCCAACCAGACCACCGGAGCCTCTAACTCGGACGCGAGTTGATCCAGAGCACGCACCAAACTGATCCAGCGCGCACGGTTCAACAGGGGGGTCGGTCGCCAGCTGACAACGATCGATTCACCACCGATCCATGGTTGCCTGGGCATCTGCCAGACAGGGTCTGGGGCCATGGACATCGGCAGAGCCGGCGCCCAACGCTGAGCAAGCTCCAACGACGCTTGATCCCGCCAGCTGGCAGCCGTGCAAAGGGGCAGAAAAGCATGCACCAGCCAACGACTCAGCGGACGTCGCAGCGGGCCAAGACCTTGCCCCCAAAGCAGCACCTGACGACCACGGCAACGGGCGATCACCAGAAGCGCCAGGTAGTACACGAGGCTGTTGAAACTGGTGCTGTCCTGCAACAGGCTTCCGCCGCCGAACACCACGGTGTCCACACGGTTGATCGCCCAAAGCACCTGAAACAGCGAGCGACGATCCACACAACGGGCCCCGGGGGCCTGCGCCTGCACCGCGGCCTGATCGTGGGCTGTAATCAGTGGACGAACGTTGGGGCCGAGCTGCTGCAGGAGAACCTGAAGCAGCGCATCATCTCCGAGGTTGTGTTCGCCGTAATACCCACAGAGAAGAACGCGGCCGCCACCGGTTGCTGTCACACCTTCATCCGCTGAACGGTGCAGCCATTATCAAGGGGTTTCGATCGTTGCAGTGAGTCCATGCATGCCCTGTCGCTCGGCACCTGGTGGATCCACATCACATCCGTCCTTGAGTGGAGCCTGGCGATTGTGCTGATCCAGCGGCGAGGCGAAGTGGGTCTGGCCTGGGCCATGCTCCCGGCCCTGGTGAGTGCCATGGCGGCCTGCACCTGGCATCTGTTCGACAACAGCGAGAGCCTGCGAGGGCTCGTGGTTCTTCAGGCCAGTTGCACCTTGCTCGGCAATGTGGCCCTGGCCTGGGCGGCCCTGCGGATGGTTCGCCGTCAGGAAGCCTGAAATGAATCTGGATCCCTCACCCCTGTTTGCCCTCTCGCTGTTTCCCTACCTGCTCTTTCTGCACTGGCTGAACAAAAGCAAAGCCTTGCCGGAACTTGCCGTTTGGGGCTTCCGCCTCACCCTGCTGTTTGTCGCGATCACAATCGTCGCAGCGGTCATCGCGCTGCGCTGTTGCGATGCTGAACTGGTGGACATCGATGCCCTGCACGGTGGCGCGGAAGCCTTTCTGACCCTCGGCAATGCGGTGTTGGTGGCCGGGCTATGGAAACAACCAAAGCAACAAAAGGGTGAATAACTCTTAAGAGCGTCAGCCAGACGATCGTTCTGCTCGGATGATGAAGCGTCGCTCCATGCCGTGAATGCTGACCCCACTTTTCGCCATCGCGCCCGCCACCGTCTCCTGGTCTCCCAAGGTTGCCCTGGTGATGATCGTGTGCAACGTGATCGCCATCGGCATTGGTAAAGCCACCATCAAGCACCCCAATGAAGGTGCACAGCTGCCCAACCCTGCCTTCTTCGGTGGCTTGAGCCATGCCTCTCTGCTGGCCACCACCAGCCTCGGCCACATCATTGGCATCGGAGCCATTCAGGGTCTGGCCGCCCGCGGCGTTCTCTGAACTCCTGAGTCAGCCGAACAACAAAGGCTGAAACCACAAGCCCCTGCTTGATCAGCACGGGCTTTTTTTGTGGGAGCTCAGAACGGACGCAAGCAACCGCTCTCCACCGCCAACGGCGGACTAAAACCCGCGGCCATCACGCTCGCGCAGCTGCAACTTGAGGCGCTGATAGTGCAACACAGCGGTCTCGTCGTCCAGATGGGGAAACAACAGAACGGCGTCGTCCCGTGTGGTGGGTTCAAGCAGCCAGTCTTCACTGGCCTCAGGACGCAAGGCCCTTGAATCACGATGCCAACGGGACGCTCCGGGCAGCCAGCGTCGAACGGTGTCCAAAAGATCCAGTGGATGGACCGATCGAAGACCAGCGGGCATCAGCGGTTTGAACTCGACCTCAATCAATTTCTAACGCAAGAGATAGGGAAGCAGACGAATTCCATAGCGCTCGAAGCGATAGTCGAACAACAGCGCCGAGAGGTCCTCCGCCGTGGCATGGCGGGAGAGGCCATCAATCAGTCGGGTCATGCGCTGATCAGCGCGCGGTTCCGGAGCCAAGCCCCAGGTGCGTCGCGCCAATCGTCCGGAGATGGGCCAGCGCCAACCGAGCTGACCTTGGAGTGAGGTTTCGTACGCGAGCCGTGGTCGCTCGACCCTTGACGTCAGTGCATCAGCCAAACAATCGGCACTGATCAGGGCATGACGGATCCCTTCTCCTCCGAGCAGATTGGCGGTGCTGGCGGCATCCCCAATCGCGATCAGTGCATCGCGCCCCAACGACTGCTGGCGACGAATGGTGCTGGACACAGTTCCACCATGACGATCCAGCACTTGGCAATCCTCAAGGCCGCACGCACGCAGAAGCGTCTTCAGGGCGTCACCAAGGGCCTGACCTGACCGCAGGGATTGGCCCCGCGGTGGCAGACGACAGACACCAACCTTGAGACGCCAGTGATCCATCGGAAAAATCCAGCCATAACCGTGATGAACCCAGCGGGAACCCAGAAAAAAGCTGAGCCGATCCAGCCATGGAGCGGCGCGTCGGTCATCGCATTGAAGCAGCCATTCAGCGCCGGTCCCGGAGAGCAGGGGATCGTCAGGACTGTCCACTGCAACACCCGCAGCTTTCAACAGACCACGACGGGCTCCGGTGGCATCAATCAGCCAGCGCACCCGGCGCTGTTGGACACAACCATCAGCATCGACCAGTCGAACCTCAGCAGCATCAGCGTCGAGGCGACTGAGCTCCACCCGAGTGTTGAGGAGAAGCTCCACCCCAGCGGCCCGTGCCAGAGACCAGAACTGCGAGCGCAACGCCGCAAAATCGAGCACCACGCCCAGGGGCTCATGGGCCCACCACTGGTGCTGATGCCCCTCCGGGTCCAACAACTGCCAACCGGTCCAACGCGACGCCCAACAGCTTTGAGGAATCTGTAACTCCAAAGCAGACGCCAAAGGCATCGCTGCACTGGAGAACGCCTGTCGATCAGCCGAAGCAAGGGCCTCCACCAAGGTGACCGCAAGACCACGACGGGCCAACTGAAGGGCAAGACGGGCTCCGGCCGGACCTGCCCCTGCTATCAGGACTGAGGCGCGATGCGAGGCCTCAGGTGGAGGCAACACCAAGACGGGATGAGTCCTTAAAGCCAGCCTCGACACCAAAGCCGAAACGTTCACGGATGCGGACGGTCATCTGGGCTGGGGTCAACCCAAGGGATTCAAGGCTTTGCTGTGGTGTGGCGTGATCCACCAGCTGATCTGGAATGCCGAGACGCAGCATCGAGACATCGATGTCCTGGTCGGACAAGGACTCGAGGATGGCAGCACCGAAGCCGCCAGCCAAGGCACCCTCTTCCATCGTGACGACCCGTTTCACGCGACGGCAGAGGGGGTGGATCAGAGCTTGATCCAGCGGCCGCAGGAAACGGGCGTTGACCACGGTGGCGGATTGACCGGCCTGAGCCAGGAGGTCAGCCGTCGCCAGGGCGGGGTTGACCATGGAGCCATAGGCAAGGATCAGGAGGTCGTCCCCTTCCCGCAGCACTTCGCCGCGGCCGATCTGCAGAGGCTCCCACCCTTCTTCCATCAAGGGAACACCGGCTCCTGAGCCACGGGGGATGCGCAGGGCTGTTGGACCGTTGTGATCGAGGCAGGTCACCAGCATCCGCTGCAGCTCGGCTTCGTCCTTGGGAGCCATCACCGTGAAATTGGGGATGGCTCGCATGTAACTGATGTCGTACTGGCCCTGATGAGTCGGACCATCGGCACCCACGATTCCGGCGCGATCCAACACGAAGGTGACCGGCAGATTTTGAATGCCGACGTCGTGGATCAACTGGTCGTAGGCCCGTTGAAGGAAGGTGCTGTAGATCGCGCAGACCGGCTTGAGACCTTCACAGGCCATACCGGCCGCCAAGGTGACGGCATGCTGCTCGGCAATCCCGACGTCGATGTACTGATCGGGGACGGCCTTCTGAAGAAGATCGAGACCGGTTCCGGTGGCCATCGCGGCGGTGATGCCGACGACGCGGCTGTCCTGCTCGCAGAGCTTGACCAGGGTCTGGCCGAACACCTTGCTGTAGCTCGGTGGCTTCGGAGTCTTGGACGGAATCGCTTTGCCGGTGCTGAGGTCGAAGGCCGACTGGGCGTGATAACCGACCTGATCGGCTTCGGCATAGGGATACCCCTTGCCTTTGGTGGTGACCACATGCACCAGAACAGGACCGCCTGCACGGTGGGCGTCCTGGAAAGTCCGCACCATTTCGCCGATGTCGTGGCCATCCACCGGCCCCATGTAGGTCAGGCCGAGCTCTTCAAACACCGCCCCCACCTTGGGGACGGCCAAGCGGCGCATGCTGCCCTTGAGGCGGTTTAACTCAGCGGGAATCTCACCGCCCATGAAGGGCAGGTGCTTCACACTTTCCTCAACGCTGCCCGACAGGAACTGCATGGGGGGGCTCAGCCGCATGCGGTTCAGGTGAGACGACAACGCCCCCACCGGAGGTGAGATCGACATGTCGTTGTCGTTCAGGACAACCAGCAAAGGGGTCTGGGGAAGGTGGCCGGCGTGGTTAATCGCCTCAAGAGCCATGCCGCCGGTGAGGGCTCCGTCACCGATGACCGCGACGCACTTGAAATCCTCTCCGCGGTTATCGCGGGCCAAAGCCATCCCGAGAGCGGCGGAAATGGAGGTACTGGCGTGACCGGCACCGAAGTGATCGAACGAGCTCTCGCAGCGCTTGAGGTACCCCGCCACCCCATCCTTCTGGCGAAGGGTGTCGAAGGTGTTGAAGCGACCGGTGATCAGTTTGTGGGGGTAAGCCTGGTGGCCCACGTCCCAAACCACCCTGTCGTGATCGAGATCAAGGGTTTGGTAAAGCGCCAGCGTCAGCTCCACGACCCCGAGGCCAGGACCGAGATGCCCACCACTGGTGGACACCACCTGGAGATGGCGTTCTCTGATCTGCCGCGCAACGTCGGCAAGCTCCGCATGGCTGAGACCATGCAACTGATTGGGATGTGTCAGATCTCCGAGATGCATGCACAACCCACTCCGATTCCTGCAATCTACGAGGTCCGCCCCACCTTCCGAGGTCAATGTGGGATGGGGAGAATGGCGCGATGACCGACTACCTGCAACGGATCCTCCGGGCCCGCGTCTACGACGTTGCGGTGGAAACACCGCTCGATCCAGCCCCCAATCTGAGCCGGCGACTGAGCAATCGCGTTCTGTTGAAACGCGAAGACCTGCAACCGGTCTTCTCCTTCAAGCTCCGCGGTGCTTACAACCGCATGGTTCAACTGAACCAAGAGGAACTCCAACGCGGCGTGATCGCCTCGAGTGCAGGCAACCACGCCCAGGGTGTGGCTTTGAGTGCCGCACGGCTGGGGTGTCGGGCCGTGATCGTGATGCCGGCGACCACACCCGACGTCAAGGTCAGAGCGGTTCGCGCCTTGGGTGCCGAGGTGGTGCTCCATGGCGAGACCTACGACGAATGCTCAGCGGAGGCCCGACGCCGTTGCGATGCAGAAGGCTTCACCTTCATTCACCCCTTTGACGACCCCGAGGTCATCGCCGGTCAGGGGACCATCGGCCTCGAGGTGATGCGTCAATGCCCAGAGCCTCCCGATGTCATCTATCTGGCCGTTGGCGGCGGTGGATTGATTGGGGGGGTCTCCGCCTACGTCAAAAGCCTCTGGCCTGAAGTGGAGATCGTGGGGGTGGAACCCACCGATGCCGATGCGATGACGCAATCCCTCGAGGCTGGGGAGCGGATTGAGCTACCGCAGGTGGGGCTGTTCGCCGATGGTGTTGCGGTTCGCCTGGTGGGCCAGGAGACCTTCGCCCTGGCACAGCGGTATGTGGACCGGATGGTGCGCGTGGACACCGATGCGATCTGTGCCGCCATCAAGGACGTTTTCGAAGACACACGCTCGATTCTTGAACCGGCAGGTGCCCTGGCCGTCGCCGGGATGAAAGACGACGTGGCCCAGCGCTCCCTGAGCGGTCAAACACTGGTGGCAGTGGCCTGCGGCGCCAACATGAATTTCGACCGCCTGCGCTTCATCTCCGAACGGTCAGAACTGGGCGAAGGACGTGAAGCGATGCTGTCGGTGGAGATCCCCGAATCACCAGGAAGCCTGCGCACGCTCTGCAGCCAACTGTCCAGACGAAGCCTGACGGAGTTCAGCTATCGCATGACCGAAGGGGAACGAGCCCACATCTTCATTGGGGTTCAGGTGAAGGATCAGCAAGACCGCACCAGCCTTCTCGACCAGCTGAGAAGCGATGGATTTCCCTGCCTGGACCTCAGCGACGATGAATTCGCCAAGGTGCATCTCCGTCACATGGTCGGGGGGCGGTTACCGGCGTCTGCACGCACAGCCTGTGCTGGCGAATGCCGAGAGCTGCTGTACCGCTTTGAATTTCCTGAGCGTCCGGGTGCCTTGATGAATTTCGTCAATGCACTCCACGCTGGATGGAGCATCAGCATCTTTCACTACCGCAACCATGGGGCCGATGTCGGACGCATCGTGGTGGGCGTGCTGGTCCCTGATGGGGAAATGTCTGGGTGGACGCGTTTCCTTCACGAGCTGGGCTACCCGTGCTGGGAAGAAACCGACAACCCTGCCTACAGGCTGTTTCTTTGAGGCATCAGCGGTAACTTGAATCATTCCCGGGGGTTGTGTGATGTCCAGCCCATCTCTGGCGACCCGGCTGGAAGCCATCCTGTACTTGAAGGGACGGCCGGTCAGCATCGGTGAACTCGCTGAGCTGTCCAGGGCCAGTCGTCAAGAGGTGGAACAGGCGCTGCTGGTCGTCACCACCCGGTACGCCCAGCAGGACTCGGCGCTGGAGATCAACGAAACCAGTGGTCGCTATTGCCTCCAGCTGAAGCAGGGCATGACAGACCTCGTTCAGGACCTGCTGCCGGTCGATCTGTCCACAGCAACCCTGCGGACCTTGGCCACCATTGCCCTCAAAAAGCGCATCCTCCAGTCCGATCTGGTCGACCTCAGGGGATCAGGGGCCTACGACCACATCAAAGAACTGCTGGCCCAGGAGTTCATCGAACGCCGACGCCAAAGCGAGGGACGGTCCTACTGGATCACCTTGTCCGAAAAATTCCATCGCACCTTTTCTGTGCTGCCGGATCTCGCCCCTCCCGAATCCCAGCAACCTGCATAAACTTCCAGGAAGCATCCTCGATACATCCTTGGAAACAGCAGTTCTCACCAGTGGTGTCGCCTACATCCTCGGTGTGCTCGCCTGGGCCGTGAACATCTATCTGTTCGTGCTGTTCGGACGGGTGCTGTTGAGCTGGTTCCCGAACGTGGACCTGTCCAACCCCATTCTCAGCGGAGTGGTGTCGATCACAGACCCCTACCTGAACATGTTTCGAGGCGTGATTCCTCCGATTGGAGGGTTCGACCTGTCTGCCATTTTGGCGTTTTTCGCCCTCAATATCCTGCGCGGCCTCTTGCTTCAGTCCAGCTCACAATTCATGGTGTTGTCGCTCGGAGCTTGAGTTCAGCTGATTCCCTGTTCCAAAGGCAATAAATCGTCGTCGTCAAGCGCGCGGGTTCGCACGGGAGTTGTGAATCCGCGCGCTTTTGCATTACGGACATCAAATGGTCCCGGGGTGCCCGCTGGGATCGCCAGGCGCAACGAGAAGGGTTGTGAGCCCGGTTCGATATCACCAATCGATCCCACACGGGTGCGGTTCTGCAAAACCGGCTCACCGCTGGCATCAAGGATCCGCGCGTAGACGTCGGTGTCGACCACCGTTCGGCGACCGGCATTCGTGACCTCACCCATCAGCACGTAGCAACTCGCCCCCATCGGTCGCTTGAAGTCCGGTTGGCGACCGGGATCGTCATTGCCACAGGGCTGGAGCACCACCTCCGAGAGAGCCAAATCCAGCGCGTCAACAGAGGCTTGACCGAAGAGCAGCAGCACCAGGAGCGTGCAAACGGGCAGGAATCGGCGCAGCATCAGCGAGAGGGAGAACATCAACGGTGACATCAACGGTGGTCACCACTTCCCGCGATCTGTCCACGGGACGCGCGGCTGGCGAGTTTGGCGATGTTGGCGGCAGCCACCTGCTCGAGGTCATAGCCAAGCTCGCTCGACAGCTGGGCGACATACCAGAGCACATCGCCCAGTTCAAGCTTGATCGCTTCGCGGCTAGCGGGGTCGAACACACCATTGCCATCCCGCAACACCTTTTTGACCTTATCGGCGACTTCCCCGGCTTCTCCGGTGAGTCCAAGGGTGGGATAAATCGGATTGCGACCGATGTCGGGATAAGCAGCCGTTTTCCTGGCAGCTTCCTGATAGGCATTGAGCTCCATGGCCATTCAGCTCCCGCTGGGAATGCTTAGAAAACGTCTGGATGGTAGTTTCCGCAAGGTTTTTTCGGCCCCGATATGGCCCTGTTCGATCTGAACCGACGGACCAAGATCGTGGCCACCATCGGCCCCGCCACCGAGAGTCCCGAGCGGATCAAAGAGCTTGTTCAGGCTGGAGCGACGACCTTCCGACTGAACTTCTCGCACGGCGATCACAGCGAGCACGCCACACGCATTGCCACCATCCGCAAGGTGTCGGAGGAGATGGGCCGGCACATCGGCATCCTCCAGGACCTCCAGGGACCGAAGATCCGCCTGGGTCGCTTCGCGGATGGTCCGATCACCCTGGCCAACGGCGATGCCTTCGCACTCACATCGAGGGATGTGAGCTGCTCACAGACGATCGCTACCGTCACCTACGACAAGCTGGCGGACGAGGTGACCGCAGGAAGCCGAATTCTTCTCGACGACGGTCGGGTCGAAATGAAAGTGGAATCGGTCGACAAGCCCCAGCAGACCCTCCACTGCAGCGTCACCGTCGGGGGGGTGTTGTCCAACAACAAGGGCGTCAATTTTCCCGATGTTCAGCTGTCCGTCCGGGCCCTGACCGACAAGGACAAAACCGACCTCGCCTTCGGACTCGGCCAGGGGGTCGATTGGGTGGCATTGAGTTTCGTGCGCAACCCCTCGGACATGGAAGAAATCCGCGACCTCATTCGCGGCCACGGTCACACCACTCCGGTGGTGGCGAAGATCGAAAAATTTGAAGCCATTGATCAAATCGACGCGATTCTTCCCCTCTGTGACGGGGTGATGGTCGCTCGCGGCGACCTGGGCGTTGAGATGCCCGCTGAAGAAGTGCCGTTGCTGCAGAAGGAGCTGATTCAGAAGGCCAACAGCCTCGGCATCCCGATCATCACCGCAACACAGATGCTGGATTCGATGGCATCAAGCCCGCGTCCCACCCGCGCTGAGGTGAGTGATGTCGCGAACGCCATCCTCGACGGCACCGACGCCGTGATGCTGTCCAACGAAACCGCTGTGGGCGATTTCCCGGTGGAAGCAGTCGAGACGATGGCCACCATTGCCCGACGGATTGAAAAGGACTATCCCCAGCGCAAGATCGATAGCCATCTGCCCTGCACGATCCCCAATGCTCTGAGCGGTGCCGTCAGCACCATCGCCAGCCAACTGAATGCCGCCGCGATTGTGCCGTTGACCAAGAGTGGAGCGACAGCGCACAACGTGAGCAAGTTCCGCCCGGCAGCGCCGATCCTGGCAATCACCCCGGAAGAATCCGTGGCCTGCAAGCTGCAATTGGTCTGGGGAGTGACGCCACTGGTTGTGGAACAGAAGAGCACCACCACCCAAACCTTCGCTGCCGCGATGGACACGGCAAAAGCTCTGGATCTGCTCAAGCAGGGCGACTTGGTGGTTCAAACCGCTGGCACCCACACGGGCGTCTCTGGATCCACCGACCTGGTCAAGGTCGGCATCGTGGATGCCAAAAATGACTCGCTGATCTGACCAGACTGCTCATCTCAGGTTTGGAGTTGTGATGAGCGGACGTCTCCCCGCCATGGAAACGGTGCGAATGGCACTGACCACCTTGCGGGGCAATCGTCTGCGCAGCCTGCTCACGATGCTCGGCATCGTGATCGGCAATGCATCCGTGATCACGCTGGTGGGTGTCGGACGGGGCGCCCAGGGACTCGCCGAAGAGCAACTGAGCAACCTCGGCGCCAACGTTCTGTTCGTTGTCCCTGGAAACAACGACACCAGGCGAAGGGGAGTGGCCTTTCCGAAAACCTTGGTTCTCGAGGATTCAGACGCCATCGCCAGTCAGGTGCCCAGTGTCAAACGGGTTGCCCCTCAAATCACGAGCAGCCAGGTTGTCCAAGCCGGAGCACGATCGGCGAGTAGCTCGATCTCTGGGGTCACGCCGGATTTCCTACCGGTCCGAAGCTTCGAAATTGCCCAAGGACGCTTCATCAGCCAGAACGATCTGGATGCCGGTCGCAGCGTGGTTGTGATTGGGCCCGATCTGAACTCAAAACTGTTCCCAACGGGTAACTCCATCGGAGAACGGCTACGGATTCGGGATCAAGCGTTCGACGTCATTGGCGTGATGGCCCCCAAGGGAGCCGTCTTCGGCAGCAACCAGGACGAAAACGCTTACATCCCATTGAGCACCATGGTGACCAGGCTCACGGGTCGCGATCCCACCTATGGCATCAGCCTGAGCTTCATCAGTGTGGAAGCCCGCGACAAAGACAGCACCGGAGCCGCCAAGTTCCAGATCAACAACCTGCTGCGGCAACGCCACAACATCCTTCGAGATGACGATTTCGCCGTTCGGTCTCAAAAGGATGCGCTCACCATCGTGGGCACCATCACCGGGGGACTCACCTTGATGCTGGCGGCCATCGGCGGCATCTCTCTCCTGGTGGGAGGGATCGGGATCATGAACATCATGTTGGTGTCCGTGAGCGAACGAACCCAGGAAATCGGCTTGCGCAAAGCCCTAGGGGCACGCAGTGGCGATGTCCTTCAACAGTTTCTGGTGGAGTCGCTGGTGCTCTCCAGTCTTGGTGGTGCCATTGGCACAGCCACCGGCCTTGGCACCGTGGCCGTCATCGCTGCCCTCACTCCACTGCCAGCCACCATTGGAGCCACGACGGTGCTCATCACCGTTGGACTCTCAGGATCCATTGGCCTGTTCTTCGGCGTGGTCCCTGCGCGACGGGCTGCCCATCTCGATCCGATCGTTGCGCTGCGAAGCCTTTAAGTCGTCCCCGGAGAACGGTCTGAGCCCGTTACAATCGTTCATCATCACCAAAGGTCATGAATCAGCGCTGGCGCCTCATTGCTCTGTGGCTTCTGCCGATCGGGGTGGTTCTGCTGATCGGTTGGCAGTTGGTGAGCAATGGCGGACTCAACGGAGTCGCCAATAACGGTCCAACCGTTGCTCCTCGGAATGCTGCGGTCTCCCGCATGAGCTACGGCCGCTTCCTTGACTACGTGGAAGCCGGACGCGTCACAGCCGTTGATATCTACGACGGCGGCCGGAACGCAGTCGTCGAAGCTGCTGATCCTGACCTCGACAACAAAGTTCAACGCATTCGTGTCGACCTGCCTGGTCTGGCACCGGAGCTGATCAACACCCTCAAGAACGAAGGGATCAGCTTCGACATTCATCCCCCGAAGACTGCACCGCCTGCCCTCGGCTTGCTGGGCAACCTGCTCTTCCCACTCCTGCTGATCGGTGCCTTGATTTTCTTGGCACGTCGCAACAGCGGCATGCCCGGTGGTCCTGGGCAAGCCATGCAGTTCGGCAAGAGCAAAGCTCGCTTCATGATGGAAGCGGAAACCGGCGTGATGTTTGACGACGTCGCTGGCGTTGCCGAAGCGAAGCAGGAGCTTGAGGAAGTCGTCACCTTCCTGAAGCAGCCCGAGCGTTTCACCTCCGTTGGTGCTCAGATCCCCCGCGGTCTTCTGTTGGTGGGTCCTCCTGGAACCGGTAAAACCCTCCTGGCGAAGGCCATCGCCGGTGAGGCCGGTGTTCCGTTCTTCTCCCTTTCAGGTTCTGAATTTGTCGAAATGTTCGTGGGTGTCGGCGCCAGCCGCGTTCGCGACCTGTTCAAAAAAGCGAAGGAAAACAGCCCCTGCCTGATTTTCATCGACGAGATTGACGCCGTCGGTCGTCAGCGTGGTGCCGGGATCGGCGGCGGTAACGACGAACGTGAACAGACCTTGAACCAGCTCCTCACGGAGATGGACGGTTTCGAGGGGAACAGCGGAATCATCATCATCGCGGCCACCAACCGCCCGGATGTTCTTGACTCAGCTCTGATGCGTCCCGGCCGTTTCGACCGCCAGGTCACGGTGGACGCCCCTGACATCAAGGGCCGTCTGTCAATTCTCGAAGTTCACTGCCGCAACAAGAAGCTGGAGGGTGAACTCACCCTCGACAGCATTGCCCGACGCACCCCTGGTTTCACCGGTGCTGATCTGGCCAACCTGATGAATGAGGCAGCCATCCTGACCGCCCGTCGCCGCAAGGAAGCCATTGGGCTCTCTGAAATTGATGATGCGGTGGATCGGATCATTGCAGGGATGGAAGGCCGTCCCCTCACCGATGGTCGCAGCAAGCGCCTGATCGCGTACCACGAAGTGGGCCATGCCCTGATCGGGACCCTGGTGAAGGATCACGATCCCGTCCAGAAAGTCACCCTTGTCCCACGTGGACAGGCCCAAGGCCTGACCTGGTTCTCTCCTGACGAAGAGCAGACCTTGGTGACCCGCGCTCAGTTGAAGGCTCGGATCATGGGAGCCCTCGGTGGCCGTGCCGCTGAGGATGTGGTATTCGGACACCAGGAAGTCACCACCGGAGCGGGTGGCGACATCCAGCAGGTGGCTTCGATGGCCAGGAACATGGTGACCCGGCTAGGCATGAGTGATCTTGGACCTGTCGCCCTTGAAGGTGGTGGTCAGGAAGTGTTTCTCGGCCGAGACCTCATGACCCGTAGTGATGTTTCTGATTCGATCTCCAAGCAGATTGATGAACAGGTGAGGGCCATGGTCAAACGCTGCTACAGCGAAACCGTGGACATCGTTGCCGCCAACCGCGAAGCCATGGATCGTCTCGTTGAATTACTGATCGAGAAAGAAACCATGGATGGTGATGAGTTCAAGGCCGTCGTCGCTGAATTCACCGCAGTTCCCGAAAAAGATCGCACCACACCGATCCTGAACTGAACACATTCCGTTCACATCTCCCCTCGCATCCAATCGTTGCGGGGGGATTTTTTAATGGGCTTCAACCATCGGAGCTCTCGCCATCGGAGCCGTCATTGATGAGCAGAAACAACACACTGGCTCCACAACAGTCCTGACGCGCCACGTCCAACTCAATGCCTTGTCATCGCAAAGCATTGAGTTGGAGCAGTCCGTGAATGATCTTTGATTGTGATCATCGAGATCACCTCATCGGCCAGTCCCAAACTCATCAAGCTCGCAGAGAAGGAGCCTCTGAACTCCCATGAAACGCGAACAAGCCAGATCAAGCACGCAGCGGATACCAATAAAATCAGTTCAGATCACGCAATGCACCACCAATGGGCATCTGATCACGATTGATTGTCAAGCATCACTCAGACACACGATCACGACGATCCATCGCCACCTTGGCTCGTCGTGCAAGGACTTGGTCCATGATCAATGGCCCTCGCCCTTGAATTGGCAACGGGTACATTCACGCAACAAGCGGGGGTAGCGCTCAAAACTTTGAGGATCTCAACGCTCCGATCCAGCTGGCGCTGATTCACAACGGTCCACCGGAGTGATGGCCCAACCATTACCCAGAAGCTCAATCGGAATGAATGGCCTGACGGCTCGACTTGCGACGCCGACACCGTTCAGAGCAATAGACGACGTCCTCCCAGCAGTTTCTCCAGGCCTTTCGCCACTGGAAAGGACGCTCACAAACCGGACAGATTTTTGACGGTCGATCCGAGGTCAAGAGACTGAATGAACCGGACGTTTATCGATCACAGAGTCAATCAGTCCATAACTGACCGCCTCGGATGGCGACATAAAAAAGTCACGATCGGTGTCCTGCTTGATGCGATCCAGGGGTTGGCCGGTGCGATCAGAAATTTCCTGATTCAGCCGATCTTTGAGAAACAGAATTTCATCGGCTTGAATTCGAATGTCACTGGCCTGGCCCTGTGCACCACCCAACGGCTGGTGAATCATGATCCTCGAGTGCTGAAGGCTGCTGCGTTTGCCCTTGGTTCCAGCACACAACAGGAAGGCACCCATGCTGGCGGCAAGCCCGACACAAACCGTATGCACATCTGGCTTGATGTGCTGCATGGTGTCAAAAATTCCGAGCCCGTCATAGACGGATCCACCGGGTGAATTGATGTACAGGTAAATGTCTTTGTCGGGATCCTCCGCTTCCAGGAAAAGCATCTGAGCCACGATTCTGTTCGCAGAATCATTAGTAACAGCTTCACCCAGGAAGATGATGCGTTCGCGCAACAGCCTCGAATAGATATCAAAGGCCCTTTCACCCCGGCCGGACTCCTCGATCACGATCGGGATCATCTGAACTCAGCAGTTGCTTCAATCTTAACGGCGCCATCTGAGCGCTAGGGTCTCTGCCACCCTCTCGTGCACGCAGTTGGCCGACCGTCAGACGATCGCGGACAGCAAGCGGGCGTTTCATCAAACGTTCCCGCATGTAATCGCTCCCCTTTACCGACGCCTGGCGGATGAGCTTCTCGTCGAACTCCATCTGCTGAGCCATCAGAAATCCTTCCAAACCAACGCTCTGTTTGCGGTCGGTTTGAACGCGGTGTTCACCACCTTCAGTGCTGGTTACAAACCCGAAGAACAACGTCAGAAGCTGCTGCCGGCTCTCTGCACCAGCAATGGCTTCGACGGTGAGGCTCTGATCGCACTGGCCAACACCACCGTCGACCAGATCAAAAGCTCCACCAGCAGCGTCGATGGCGTTGGCAAGGCTTTGAAAAGCCATGCCTTGCCAGCCGACCAGCACTATTCCCGGATGATGGCGATCGGTGTGGACACCATCCTGAAAGCGGTTAGGGGTGAAGCAACAACACCCGACAACGAGGCTCTCCAGCAGCAGGCGCTGCAAGTGGCCGAAGAGCTCGGCTTACCCAAAGCCAAAGTCGAGAAGGACTTGAATCTCTATCGCTCCAACAGCGAACGCATGCAGCAAGCGGTTGAGCTGATGGAAGAGACCTTGGCCGCAGAACGCCGCAAACGAGAAAAGCGGGATGCCGAGTCGGCTCAGAACAGTGCGAGCTGACCGCGCACGCTGAACTGACGTTGCTGTTGGGTGGACGCAGCACCTGGATCGATGGGGGCGAGATGAAACTCGGCAGTTCGCCCAGATTTCAAGCCCTCGAGCCACGTTGAATCAAGCCAACCCAGTTGGTTGAACCGACTGGGCTTCAGACGAAGCTGCAACATCGTGGGTGGCGCAGGGATCCTTGCCTCGTCTCGACGCGGTGCCGCCCCGAGGCTGAAACGCCACACTCCATTCACGAATCGATGCCAACCCCCCAAAACTGGGGACCCGGTCGTGCTCTCCTTGGACCAAAGAGTCGAGCCTTGCACCCGATTCGCTTGCATGCCATAGCCCTTCAGGGTCAAGGCAATCGCCTGGAGGGAGGGCTCGAACAAACGTTCGTCCGCACGGCTCAGGACAAAGTCAAACTCCAATGACGCCTGGACACCTGGCTGCTCACTTGGATGAATTCTGAGTCGCAGCGGCAGCTTCAGCAGTCGATCCAGCCGTTCGGAGTCGAGCCCGTAATTCTGGGCCAGAGCTTGTTGCAACACAGACTGATCCAACAGCCCCTGGAGGAGCCAGCTCGCTTCCAACAACTCGAGCTCAAGCAACGGGGGCTCCGACGTTGCTGACGGCTGTGTCATCCAGGAGGAGCGTGGCGACACCATCCCAGGTGATGGGAAGCCCTCCGAGCGAAGACGCCCTTCAGAGACCACACCCAAAATCTCGAGCTGCTGCCGATGCATCCTCCAGTGCAGGCATCCGTAGCCCAGTTGTCTGAACAAGGGGGCCAACGGACCCGTGAGGCGCTCAACGGCGGACGGCGTCCAAAGCAGCGCAGGACCCCGGGTCAGGGCGACAAGGCAATCCTGTGTTGTTGCAGAGTCCGCGCTTGATCCCAACCGTCGCGCAGCAGTCCGATCGGCCTCGGCATGCAGGGCATCGGCATAGAACAGGGCAATGTCCCCGGAGGTGGGCAAGGCCAGAACCGGCTCTCCATCATGGGGAAATGCCATCCACCAGAGCTGGCGATCCAAGACCGACCAACGACGGTTCGCTTCAGACGGACCGAGGTAGCGAATCCAGAGATCGGGCACCTCTGCCGAAGCCTGTACGCGAGCACTTAGCACGCGCTCGGTGCGTGCCACCAAGGCAGCCAGCCCCGAGGGTTGAGGCCGAAGATTCGCTCGGATCAAAAGACCGATCGAAGGGGCAACAAGAGCCAGGATCAGGCCTGACGTTGAAATAGGCCAGGCCAGAAGCCATGAGCAGCCCCTTGACCAAGTCATTTAGCGCTTTCGGCGACGCCGATCTCTCCACTCGACAGTGGAGAGATAAATCACAGCGACGCTGACAAATACCAGGAGAGCTGCAGCGGAACCAGCCAGAATTTGGCTGACAAGAGGCGTATCCAAGCGCTCTGATCAGAAGTTCAGTGTGCCGTCGCCGTTGCGGCCCCAAACAACCATGGCGATTGAGAAGCTGAACATTGCAGCCAGAGATGCCCAGGCAAACGTGAACAGCATGATCTTGACGGGGGGATTGCGGAGATCCTACCTAGTGTTTCGCGCTGATCCCACCTCCGTCTTTAACCGTCATGAGCAGCTCCAGCCCAGGATCTTCAACCGTGCTGGAGCGCAAGCGCGTCACCCAGGGCTATCCACAGGCTCGCGTGATCGTTCTCGATGACGACGTGAACACCTTTCAACATGTGGTGGATTGTCTGCGCCGCATCATTCCGGGAATGAGCGAGGACAAAGCCTGGTCCCTTGCCAACCAGATCGACAGCCAGGGATCCGCGGAGGTTTGGTGCGGTCCCCTCGAACAGGCTGAGCTGTATCACCAACAGCTGGCAGCAGAGGGATTGACCATGGCTCCTCTGGACGTGAACTGACCCAGCAGCTCAGCAGGCCGCCGATTTGCCTGCAGTCGGCGTGAGCCGCAGCAAATCAACGGTCTTCAGTCGTCGCGTCCTGTCGTCCAAGACGTAGCGCATCACACGACCAGGGCAGATGGCCAGGCCACAGACCAAGCCGCCATGCACTTCAGCGGTCAACATCCGGGCCTGGGGTCCGCAGCGATCAGTGAGCGGTTCACTGAGCTGTTGTCTCAACGCATCGACGGATCGCAGCATCTCTCCGACGGAGCACTGCCTTCCACATAGCCAAAACCGTTAAGTTCTGCCAATTGCTGATGAAGGAACTCCCGTGGGGCGCGTCGTGATCACCCACAGCACGTACGTGGATGGCCTGATTCCTTGGCTTAAATCATTGGCCAAAGAATCGGCCATTCAGACGATCACCCCCGCCGTGATTTCCCGCGTCCGAGGGCGAAGCCC